>JAZQDP010000453.1:0-10185 GCA_045546875.1 Thermoguttaceae bacterium
CTTGGCCTCCGACTCCCCCCCTCAGGAGCTAAACAAGGGTTTTTCAACAGATTTGGTTAATGAATCCGCCGATTATTTCCCTCAAAGACGTTTACATGATTTTTGGACGTCAAACGACGCTCAAAGATTTGAGTTTTGACGTGCCGCGAGGGCAATGCCTGGCAGTGATTGGGGAAAGCGGGTGCGGTAAAACCGTTTTGCTCAAGTTGCTCATTCGCCTTTTACGGCCGACAAAAGGGTCGGTCTGGTTTGACGGCGTTGACCTGTCAACGTATGACGCCCTCGAGATGGCGGCAATTCGGCGACGGTACGGCTTCGTTTTCCAAATGGCGGCTTTGTTTGACAGTATGAACATCGAACAAAACGTTGCCTTTCCCCTGATCCAGGAAGGGAAAATGCCTGTAAGCGAGATTCGGGAAAAGGTCGTTGACCAAATTCGAGCCGTCGGACTGACGGATGCCATTTTAAAGAAAAAGCCTGCGGAACTGTCAGGAGGGATGCGTAAACGCGTCGGATTGGCGCGAGCTTTGATGCTGGACCCGGAGTTGATTCTGTACGACGAACCGACAACAGGGTTAGACCCAATTATGACAGCTGTAATTAACGAACTAATTAGCGCTGCGCAGGTTAACCGCAACGTTACAAGCATTGTGGTAACGCACGATATGACAACCGTTCGTCATTGTGCTGACAGAGTTATAATGCTGTTTCCCAACGCCCTGCTTCAGCCGGACGAACCGCAATTGATTTTTGACGGAACGCCGAAAGAAATGGAACGCTCTGACGATCCGCGAGTAAGACAGTTTATCAGAGGAGAAGTCGGAGAACGATTATATATGACATAAAAGCAGGATGAAAAATAAAGCGATGTCGTTACGTTAGCGCTCTAATTTCTCTTGCTTTGCAGAACCCATTTATTTTCCTATGGACGACCTAAATGAAACGATCGGAATGAAATTCCGGCTCGGACTGATGATTATAACCGGTTTTGTGATTTTGGTAACTCTAATCGTGATTTTTTCCGATTGGCAGTCCATCTTTGCAGGCAATCGATATAAAGTCAACGTGTTGTTCTCCAACGCGCCTGGGGTCAAGGAAAATACGCCTGTAAAGCAGAGCGGAATTCTTATCGGGCGAGTTCGCAAAGTCGAATTGGTTGAACAGGGCGCGATGGTTACAGCGTTTATCGAAACGCAGTATAAACTCTACGACAATCAGGTGTTCCGGCTGACGTTAAATATTCTCGGCGACGCGGAATTAAACGTTTTACAGCAGAAGGAAAGAACGGCTGAAACGCGTCAGATTAAACCCGGCGACGTCCTGGAAGGCTATATGGCTCCCAGTATGATGCAAATGGCTTCCGACATGCAGGGGAACATTCTTGCTGCGATTGATTCCATTACCGCGACAAGTCAAAAGCTCAATAATATTCTTACCAGTTTTGACGAAGTGTTTTCCGACAACAAAGACGATTTAAAAGGCATGGTTGCCCAGATTCGGGACCTGGCTCAGCAAGGGCGAGAACTGCTTTCAAAAACAAACGCAATGCTTACCGACCCGGAAGTTCAGGCAGGGATTCATGACACGCTTGTTGCCATGCCGCAAGCAATTAAGGGCGCGCAAGAGGCGTTCGTCGAGTTCAAAACGACGGCTAATAAAGTCAACGGCTTGGCGGACTCTGTCGGAACGATGCTGCAAAATTCCGGCGAAACGATTGAGTTAATCAATACGGTTGCCAAAAAGACGGACAGAAGTCTGGAAGATTTAAACAACATCACAGGAACGCTGTCGGAACGAAAAGAAATCTGGATGAGCAAGGTTAGTCGCTCGTTAGACAATCTTGACAACGCTCTGTTACAGATAAGTGAATTTACTACGACGTTGAATTCAACCGAGGGAACGATTGGCAAGTTAGCCAAAGACCCGACCCTGTACCAAAAGCTGGAATCGACGCTTGACGAACTGCGTAATCTGAAACAGCAGTTGGAGCCGGTTATCGCGAATGCCGAGGTTTTTACGGATAAAATCGCGCGGCATCCGGAACAGCTTGGCGTTGCAGGGGCGCTTCGCCGCAATGCGGGTACGAAGGGCGTCCCGCCGATCCCGTCTGATTTGCAAGACGAATTCCAGCGGTTTCGCATGGGTAACAGCGGCGTTGCCCCCGCGACTGGTTCAAACGGCGTTATCTACGGCCCGGCATACGAACAGCCCTCAACGCAATGGCAACCCGCCGGCGTCTACTAATATTTTACGCTCTCTCTAAACGGTTTCAGGCAACGCCCCGACAGGAGAGCTATTGGGAGGGCAGAATCGGTTCGAAGCCGTTAGAATCTTTTGAGCGCAAAAACGCGCAACAGTCGTTTCTACAAGTATCTTTGCAAGAAATGAGAAACCGCTTGCCAGATATTGCAAGCGGTTTCAATCCGGGTAACAGGATTCGAACCTGCGACCCTCTGCTCCCAAAGCAGATGCGCTAGCCAGGCTGCGCTATGCCCCGATTTGAATGAACCTGTAAGTGAAGATGTTTATTTCTATATATACCCTCACAAACACATTGTCTATAGTATATACATATTTTAAAAAATTACAACCCCTCCCCTTGAAGTTTATTTTACGATATGTCGATACCTTAAAAAAGAACTGTCGAGATAAGCAGAATATAACGATGATATTGCCTGAAAAATATGCGTAAAACAAATTTTTGCTTTCTCCCGGCAGGTTCCTCCCCTAGTCCTCTTTATCTAAAGATCTCTGTTTTGCTTAAAAATGAGCGTAGCGCTTCCTGAACTCGAAACGTCGATGTGTTCAGCCGTTTTGCGGTCGCAAGCGGCTATAGGGAGTATTATGCAAAGAGGGCTGATGCTGCAAATTGATTCTATTGAAGTTCTTAACCCCAGTCCGTGGAACAAGTTGGAAATCCCGGATCGTCTTAACGGCGAAGGGGTTGCGGTCGCTGTGATGGCGATTCAGGGCGGGTATTTGCTCTTTATTTCAGACGATGGAATTTTGCTGCCGACCGGTTTTGCGTCAACCCTGTCAGACCCAACGGAGGCGTTGCCGATAATGGCAAACCAGCTTCAGAAAGAACTTCAGCCGGACGCTCCAGAATACGTCGGGACGCGAATTGGGCGAGCAAAGGTGTTTTCCAGCATGGCTCGTCGAGCGGGGGTGGACAATACCGCTCAAATTCTTCCTGTCAAGCTGGCAATTGGCGCTCAGGAATCGATGATTTGGTTTGTCGGACCGGTTCCGCACCCGGAAAAAGCGTTTTTAAACAGGCTTCCCAAGTCCGAACAGCGCAATAAAAAAGCAAAGTTGTTTTCCGATGAAATTTTGTCAAACTTTGCCGTAAACGATGACGACCTGGATCTGTCGTCTTTTACATTTGAGACGAAAAATGACGAAGAAAACGCCGGCGTAACGAATTCAAATTCCAATGAAGAGAACTCGGAAAATACAAAAAACGAACGCTATAAAGCCGATCTCGGAAAGCTGCTTGCGTTAAAATCCGTAACAAACGATCCTGTAAAAGAGGATGTTCAAAAACCGGAAGAGCCGGAGCCGGAACGCGACAGCCAAACAGAAATCGAGCCAATTACGATCTCGATTCCTGAAATCGACGTTGTTGAGCCAGAGGTTTTGACTTCAGAGCCAGAACAGCCTAAAATAGAATTAAACGTCCAAACGGCGCTTGAACCAGAGCCGGAACCGTTGCCAGAGCCGACGTGTGAAGAGCCAGCCGAGCCGGAGCCGATTGTAAACTCGCAGCTGGTCGAGCTGGAGCCGGAGCCTGCGTCGGAGCCGGAAATTATATCCCCGGAAGTTGAGGTTTCAAAGCCGGAAATTATTAGTTCAGAGTCGGATTTCAGTACAAACGAATCCGCGGTTGCAGAATCGCAGCTTGCGGAAGATTTGACAATATCTGTTGATTCAATTTTGCAAAATCATCCTGCTCTGAAGATGCCGATTCGCCTTGAGGCGGCGTTGGCTCATCGGTTGTGTTCGGTTCAAGAGATTCTCAACTGGCGTCCCGGAAACGTTATAGAGTTTGGCGACTTGCAGCCGAACGTGGCGTTGGAAGCAAAAGGCGTAATTTTAGCTCACGGCAAACCAATTGTTCAAAATATGCGTATAGGATTGCAGTTGGAGTAAAAAATGGATAGCAGCGCCTCAAATCAGCCGAACGACGTTTCCGGTTCAAAGCCCAGGGTAAATTGGAGCCGTTGGGCGATTATCGTTTCGATAGTCGTCAACGGTTTAATTCTTTTGACGTTAGGGGCGTTGTACATATCGTTCAAATCGTCTTCGCCTACGCCTCCTCCTGCAATTGTTGAGCCGTCAGAGCCAGCGCCGCCAGCCGAGCCGGAAATCGTTTCCAAGCCGGGCGAAAAAGCGAAAGACACTGTCAAGCGCGTTTTGGAAGAACAAACAAAGGCGGCGGCGGAAAGAACGGACGAGGAGAATCTGGGAGAGCTGGAAAAACAGGGCGAACGATTAAAGCAGGTGTCGTCCGAAGAGACAATTAACCAGATTGTCGACCAGTTCCATTCGTGGGCTGGAACGGAAGAACGAGCTGCCGAACCTGTTGAGGAAACTCCAATGCAGACGGAAGAAACGGTCTCCAGCGCCAATTTTGATGTCGAAACCGCCCAGTTCCATGACGTTAAAAAAATCAAGTCGGAAACGACCGGCAAGGTTACCTATCAAGCCATTCTTCTCGACGCGCAAGGCAGAACGATGTCAATGGAACTGCCGACCTCTGAAGGGGAAAAGCTCTATCCCATGTTTAAGCAAATGAAACAGAATCCCTTGATGGCTCAAATCTACAGAAAGATTGTCATGCCGTTAATCGACAAACAGCTTAAAAATTTGCGCGAAGAAGATAAAGAAAGACAGTAGGCAGTAGGGATGGAAGGCGGTAATGGAGTTCGCGTCAGCGAACGGAATTACGCTTAGGCGAGCCGGGGTGCGTAAGCCCCAGGAAAAAATATCGGTAGTGTGCAAACCAAAGAGACGAAGCCGAAAACCTTCTCCGGGTGTAGCCCAAGCCGGGCTACATCCAAGGGGCGTTTATGATTTACGTAATACGGTATTTTACCCTTCGATTATCCAATCGGCGACCGACGAGGTCGGTTCCTGATTGGAAGTGGGTAATGCCGAAAAACGATCTTTCGGAGGCATAACCTCGTCCTATCCCCGTGCGGGTTCGCACCTTCGAGACGCGATTCTGTATTTATTTTATCTATCTTCGCAACCCAAAATTTATCATACCTAGAAAAAGCAAAAAAGTTTGCAAAAAATAACAGATAGACTTGAGTTATTTTAGATTTCAAAAAGAAAAGCAGCGAGAATTGTCTGGCGAAATGCAAACGTTTCTCGCTGCTCGTAACTTGATATTAACAGGGATGACCTTGCTGGAGGAACCCGCGTTTATCTCCGAATAATATCCTTAACCGTCTTTCCGGCAGGAATCATCGGCAGAACGTGTTCCTGATACGGTACGGCAACGTCCAGCAAAAACGGACCGTCCGCGTCGAGCATCTTCTTAATCGCAGGAGCAAGCTCCTTTTTATTCATGATATGCTCGCCGTCCCAATTGAACCCTTTGGCAATGGTAACGAAATCCGGGTAACGATGTTCCGGACCAATTCCAACGCCCTTGCCAAACGCTTCCGGATTTTCAATCGGACCCAAATAGGTTTGAGCGCGATTGCCTTTGAAAAAGCGGTCTTCCCACTGCACGACCATGCCCAAATGCTGGTTGTTGAGGATCATGAGTTTAATCGGAATCTTCTCGCAGAAGCAGGTTGCCAGTTCCTGAATGTTCATCAGGGACGAGCCGTCGCCGTCGATGCACAAAACGGTTTTATCGGGATTGGCGACTTTAGCTCCCATCGCAGCGGGGATGCCAAACCCCATTGTGCCGGAACCGCCGGAGGTGAGGAACTGTCGCGGGAATTCGCACTTGAAAAACTGCGCCGCCCACATCTGATGTTGACCGACGCCGGTGGTAACAATCGGCTTGAGCTTGCGTTCTTCTGATTGTCTCCACAGTTCGTAAATGGCTTCCTGCGGCAAAATGTATTTGCTGGAATGGTCATAGTCGAACGGATCGGCGTTTTTGAGCGCGTTAATTCGGTTCAGCCACGGCGTTCTGTCCCCGATAAGCTCTGTAACTTCCTGCTCGCTCATGTAATCCAGGCGTTTGAGAATCTGTGTCATAATATGCTTCACGTCGCCTTCAATGCACATGCTGGCGCGAACAACCTTATTGAGTTCTGACCGGTCAACGTCAATATGAATAATTCTGGCGTGTTTGGCAAATTCTGAAACCTTGCCTGTTACGCGGTCAGAGAATCTGCACCCAAACACGATAAGCAAATCGCATTCGTTGACGGCAATATTGGCGTAAACGCTGCCGTGCATGCCAATCATATCCAGCGACAGCGGAGCGCCGCCGGGGTACGCGCCCAAGCCCATTAACGTTGTCGTTACGGGAATGCGAAGGCGTTCGACAATCTGCCGTAGTTCCGGGGAACTGTCAGAGGAAATGACGCCGCCGCCAGCTAAAATTACAGGCTTTTTAGCTAATCGCAGAGCCTCGAAGATGGAGTCCAGCTGAATACTGTCCGCCTCAGGGGCTGTCGGGTCGTATCCTGGCAGGAAGAAGGGCGCGTTGTAGTCTGGAATGCAGCTGGCAAGCTGAACGTCTTTGGGAATGTCAACCAGAACCGGACCTTTTCGACCGGTGTTGGCAATGTAGAACGCCGCGTTCATAACGCTCGCCAGGTCGTTGACGTCTTTTACCAAATAGTGGTGTTTGGTAATGGATCGAAACACTTCGGTAGTCGGCATTTCCTGGAAGGCGTCTGTTCCGATGGCGGGAACGGTAACCTGACCGGTAATAACAACCATCGGGACGTTGTCCAGCTTCGCATCGGCAATTGCCGTTAAGAGGTTTGCCGCGCCGGGACCGGATGTCGCAGAAACAACGCCGACTTTCCCTGTCGATCGAGCGTAACCTTGAGCCGCATACGCCCCGCCCTGCTCGTGTCGAGGAAGGATGATTCGCAGCTTGTCTCGAAAACGCGTGTATGCCTGATGAAGGGGAATCACCGAACCGCCTGGATACGCAAAAACAATATCCACGCCGTGATTTACCAACTGCTGAACAACGATATCCGCTCCGCTGACCGGATGAGTAGGATTGCTATCCATGGCTAAATTCTATGAAAATACTGTCAAAATATTTTTAAATTCAAACGTATAATACATCCCTATTATAATATGATAAACCATAGTATAGCATATCTTTCTGATATCTCAAGGGGGGCGAAGGTTTTAGTTGTAAAAATAGGTAAGATTGGCGAGTCAGGAACGTTTAGTTCCCGGGTGTATTGCCGATTATACACAGAGTAGGAGCGCTTGCCAGCAGTTTTTGCCGCTTATTTTTTTAAGCCGCAAAGAAAACAAAGTTTTAAACTTTGCCGTTCCGGCAAATGCGTAATTTCGTTCGCTAACGCTCACTGCATTACCGCCTTCCATTGTTTGGTATAATCCATTGATTATGGTAATACCGACGTTTGGGACAATCTCACGGATGCCTGTCGCCCCCCCTTGTCTAAGACGGTTTATACGGTACGATATGTATATTACATTCTATAGATATTTTATGACTGTACTATATTCCCCCTTCCTCCAGCAAGATGCTGGAAACAGATAAGAAAGGATTGACTAAAATGAAGAAAAACCTTGGCGCGAAAAATTTGATGTTCCCGATGCCGGTATTGATTATCGGTACTTATAACGAGGACGGGACGCCCAACGTGATGAATGCCGCTTGGGGTGGAATTACGCTTGAGGACGAGATTACCATCTGCATCGACACCGCTCATAAAACGTGGGCGAACATTGCCGCCAAAAAGGCGTTTACGGTCGCGTTCGGAACCGCGCCGACGGTCAAGTCTTGCGACTACCTCGGCATCGTAAGCGGAAACAAGACTCCGGATAAGGTTGCCAAAAGCGGATTCACGACCGTTAAAAGCGAGTTCGTTGACGCGCCTGTGATTAACGAACTGCCGCTTGTCCTTGAATGCAAGCTCGTATCAATGACCGAAGCCAACTGCAACGTTGTCGGCAAAATCGTCAACTGCGCCGTCGAAGAGTCTGCAATGACAGACGGCAAACCCGATGCAGACAAGATGAAACCGATCTGCTTCGATACATGCGCTCACGTGTATCGACTCATGGGAGAAGTCGTCGCCAAGGCGTTTTCCTGCGGAACGGAATTGAAGTAAAAAGACAGAGCTATAAAACGTCAACAACGGCGTCAAGTCAACGAAGAACGGATTCACGCATGAACTGGATAATCCTATTTGTGGCAGGAATTTTTGAAATCGTTTGGGCAGTATCGCTTAAACAGTCAAATGGTTTTCAAAACGTCAAAGCGAGTATTGCTTTTATCGTTGGCATGATTTTAAGTATGTGGCTTTTGTCCTTGTCTTTGCGGACGATACCGCTGGGGACGGCATACGCGATCTGGACCGGCATCGGCGCTGTCGGCGGGTTTATAGCCGGCATTGTCTTATTTGGCGAATCCGCCTCGGCGTTGCGCCTTTGTTCAGCCGCTTTAATCGTTGCTGGAATTGTCGGCTTGAAATTGGCGGCGTAGATTAGAACGTTAGGAAATAAAATTTGGAGTTATAACGATTTTAAGATATTTCGGTACAATCTTATAAAATCGTTTTTTTTGTTATTGTCATGTATGCTAAAGAAAGGAGTAATTGTTATGGGAATAACAATTAAACCTGTCCGTTTTACAGAAAACGGTTTTATGACGCGTCCGTTTGCCCTTGGCGGCGAAGGAGCGGAAGGACTTGACCCAGCGGTAAAATACCGTTCTTGTCTTCAGAACTGGGTAATCGACACCGGCGCCGAAGTAATTCTGGTTGATACCGGTCTTCCTGCCGAGTTTCCCGAAGCGGCGCCTGACAGGGACGCGACCATCTATTTGGGAACAACCATCAAGACGTATCTGGAAGCGCTTGCCGACCTTGGCTACAAGCCAGAACAGATTTCTAAAATTCTTATTACTCACAAGCATGCCGATCACACGGGCGAACTTCGCGCCTTTCCCAACGCGGAAATTATCTGTTCCGCCGCTGAAGCGGAATCGGACGAGATTAAGCCATTTAACCCAACCGTTGCAACGTTCTCTGACGGGCCATATTACGAATTTCCCCAATCACAGCGCATTGCGGAAGGCGTAACGTATATTTTCGCGCCGGGACATACAACAGGGAATTGCATCGTCGCTGTCGAGTCTGACGGTCTTTTCTACCTCATTCACGGCGACGTTACATACACGGACGCCGCCCTTTACGAGAACAAACTCTCGGTAGTTTTTGAAGACAAAGCCGCCGCCCGCGAAACGCTCGACCGAGTTCGCGCGTTCTGCGCCGCCCGTCCGACTGTTTGGCTTGGAACGCACACGCCGGAGGCTCTGGAAAGCCTTGAAGCAAAACGCGTTGTCGATCTCAACAATCCGCCTGAAATTATCCCGCCGGGAGAAATCGTTTTCAAGACGCCGAGCGGAAAGTACGTCTGCTCCGTCTGCGGTTACGTGTACGATCCAGCAGAGCATGACGGCGTTGCGTTTGAGGATCTGCCAGAAGACTGGCGCTGCCCACGCTGTCGTCAGAGCAAAGATAAGTTCAATCGCGCATAGGTAAATCTCATGCGGAGATGCGGAGATCCTTGAGTAGATATATCTCACGCGGAGGCGCGGAGATGCGGAGAGTTCAAAATGAGTGAAAACGATATTACCAAGGACATCCTGGATGCGTCCATAAAGATCCACAGGCAGTTTGGACCGGGCATGCTTGAATCGGTATATGAACAGTTGCTTCAGGTGGAATTGACACGCCGCGGGCACAAGGTGGAACGTCAAAAGGAAGTGTCGTTTGAATATGAAGGCGTAAAGCTGGAAACTGCTTTTCGCCTTGACATGCTTGTTGACGACTCCGTTATTGTCGAGTTGAAGTCAACGGAAAACATGCTGCCTGTGTATCTTAAACAAGTAAAGACCTATCTTGTGGTAACGGGATTGCAGGTTGGCGTCCTCCTTAATTTCGGAATGAACCAGCTTATAGATGGGTATGCGCGAGTAGTTAACGGCTACACTGG
>JAZQDP010000454.1:0-2544 GCA_045546875.1 Thermoguttaceae bacterium
TAGATCCGACTTGCCTGCTTCTACAGCCATTGACCCGGAACGATCCAATACCGCAACCAGAGCCAACGACAACTTGCGATGCTCTTTTCGCAACTCCATGCTTACGGGCATAATTTGCTCAATGGGCGACCGAAAATATCCGCCTAAACCGTATGAATTCATACCGCCGGTAATAAACAACCCTCCGCCGGAACGTTCCACCCAGGCGCGAATCGCTTCTAACCCCGGATTGGATATCGAATTAGCCGGGACGTTTTCCAGAATAATCGCGCTATACTGAGCTAATGTTTCTATATCGACAGTTACTTCAGACGGATCTTTGGAAACAATCTGTAATTTACCCGCTTGCAGGGCTTTCCCCAACCCGGACGTTCCACCCTGACAAAGATGCAAAATCGGCTTGGCTTTTCGGACGCCAACTATTGTTTGAGCGACGTTGTTCTCTTTAATGGCATCCTTACCGGATGTGGAAATCTCAACACGATAATTAATTGCCGACGCATAGCCGATTTCATCACTCGAGGCTTTGTCTCTAAACAGGAGCGAATTCCGACCCGCAACGCCAGCTTTGGAACCAGACGCAATTAACGTTTGACCACGATACAGATTGTATTTTAATTCTCCTGCAGACGGCAGATTAGCCCACGCGGTTATCATAAACGTTTGACCCGGTTCAACAAAACTGGGAACGTCAACGCGTTCTATCCAGGCGTCAGACATTTTGGGACGCTCCAGAAGCCTGTAATCAATTGGAATTGCGGATGTCTGATTGGCAAAATCCAGAACGGGGTCTGCGCCTGTATATCTGCCATCGGTTAGCAACAAAATCCTCCCTCCGGAATGAAGCGGAATTAGCGAACGAGCAACAGATAAAGCCTGAAGCAATTCTGAGCCATCTTGACCAACTGATCGAGTCCAGTCTTGAAACTGCATCGAATTGGCGCTCTGCGGAGCCTGCTCGATTGCGGTGTTTTGTCCAAAAGAAACAATAGCCAATTTGTCATTAGAACGCGCTGACTTGGATAGAAGATTGATTATTTCTTTTTGTCTGGCTCCCGCATCTGCCGGCATTGACAAACTTTTATCTGTTACAACAACCGTTATACCGCCTTCGCGCTGCTGATATAGTGCAAAATTAGCCAATGCCAAAATAAGGCACGTCCAAAACATCAACCGAAACAACCCCGACGTTCGCGACGAATAAGGAGCCAAAACAAATAGAGCAATGGCTGGAATTGTCAACAGGAGCCAAATAGGAGATATAATCATTGTGGGAAATATCCAGAAAAGGATGTGAAACTTCCTGATCGACCATTTAATTTGTAATCCCTAAATTAATCTTTTTTTAGTAGAAGACGTATTTGGGGACACTGCATTTAGCGTTACTGTTTTGCAACCAATTCTTTAGCTTTGTGTACTGCAGAAGAAGCGTTGAGCGTATACGCGTCCGCCCCGATTTCGTCTGCAAACTGCTGTGTAACAGGCGCGCCGCCAACCATGACAATTGTGTTGTCACGCAATCCGGCTTCTTTGAGAGCTTCAATAGTCGCTTTCATCTGCGGCATTGTCGTAGTTAGCAGAGCTGAAAGACAAACAACCGTTTTGTCGTGTTTTTTGGCTTCTTCAACAAAACGTTCCGGGGCAACGTCGACGCCCAGATCGTTGACTTCAAACCCGCCGCCCTCCATCAAAGACGCCACCAGATTTTTGCCGATGTCGTGCAGGTCGCCCTTGACGGTTCCGATGACAACATATCCAACCGGCTCGCCGCCCGACTGCTTTAACAGCGGCTGAACAATCGTCAGCGCCGCTTTCATCGCATTGGCAGACATGAGCAGTTCCGGAACGAAATACTCTTCTTCTTCGAACAAACGACCAACTTCGTCCATCGCGGGAATCATATATTTATTGATAATCTCCCCGGGAGCGACGCCCTCGTCGATAGCTTCCTGAACCAGTTCTTCCGCGTCGTCGTCTTCGCCTTCGACAATTGCTGTGAAAATGTCTTGCAGTTCCATAAATCTTATAAACAGGTATTGGCTTAAAGTTAAAGACGCATAGCATAATTTCGTCTTGAGACGAGCGCACAAATATGCTTACGGCGTCTTTGATTGCACAAATCGCTTCCTATTATACAATATATATTTAATTCGTCAAATCCCTTTTACGCAAAAAATAAATAAATTTTTCCCTGTATGCCTATTGACAGAATAAAATATTTGGATAAATTAATGTTTATTAAGAGGATACGTATGGATTCAAAACAGGAAAAAAGCGAAGATGAGTCAATTAGTTCTGCGTTGGCAACTGGATTGTACTGGTCGCATGTTATAATTTCAGCAACGCTGGAATTCGTAGTTTTCCTTGTTATTGGGTACTACCTGGATAAGTATTTTTCCACTTCTCCATGGCTTTTGCTTATTTTTGGCGCAATCGGCATGTTTGCCATGTTTCATCGAATACTGCAAATTGCCAATGAGGCGGGGAAAGAGCATGAGTCCGGGAAAAAAGATGAATAATCAATGGGAAAATCCATAACCATAT
>JAZQDP010000455.1:0-2972 GCA_045546875.1 Thermoguttaceae bacterium
ATATTGTTTTATTTCTGATTTTGCGGCCTGGCGCTGCTGATAGGCTGAAAATATAGACGTTCCAACCTGTAAAGCGCTTGCCGCTAAAAATGCTGTTGCTAACATTTCAACCCCCTTTATTTGTCAACTTCATTAACAATCGGCGCAATAACAAGAATGTTCATCGGCAAAGGCCGCGACTGTTCAACGGTTATGTCGCTTTCGATCGTCCAACCTTGATTATAACGGATCTTATCGATCACGCCGTCGGTTAATGGCCGCGCCGTTCCCATAGGCACGGACGGTTCGCGATAATTGATTTCTTGTAAATTATCCAAATCACGGCCAACACGACAACCGGAAGTCCGCCAAACTCTGACGGCCATATCGTTAATACGCTTCTTTTTGCCGACTGCCGTCCCGTTCATGGCACCTTCTTCAATATTCATTGTCTGAATATAACTTCTATATCCAAGCCCGGCCAAAACAACCCAAGCGTCCAGATCCAGCGTAAACGATCCGGAAGCTACCACCTTGTCCGGCTGGACGCAGCCGTCGGCCAAGATCTGAACTGTGCGGCCGTTCAAGTGTTCATATCCGGACATTGAATTAACGCTGACGCCCCACTTGCCGCCGGAATACGAAGTCGCGCTGAACGACTTAACAACAGTCGCTTGAACGTGTCTTGCGTCCGTAACGGCTGTTATTGTGGCCTGGCCAAGAATTCCGAAATTGCTATCAATCGCCCGGATCCTTCGGCCGAAGTGTCTGGCTGCGAAAATATCGCTTGAAGCCGTGATCGTAATATTGCCGGTTTTGCCCGAAAGTGTTAAGGTATTGCCGACGGTAGCTTCGAACGCGTCATACTTCAAACCGGCGCGAACATACCAACAATTTATAACGCTTTCCGGTGTAACCGGATCTTGTATTCTCTCAACGTGGCGAACAACGCTTCCATTTATATTTCGTTTAACTATTAAATAAAGTTCGTCATATAAACCGTTGTATGAAGGTATTGTTTCGATACTCTCGACAATATCGTCGCCAAATTCGAGCAAACTCCACGCCTGGACTTGCTGATCGGCTTCCACGACAAGCGCGGCCAATTTGCCGTCTTTTCGCAAGCACCACATCACGCTATCCGGGTTCTTCTGATAACAAACGTCAACGATCGGGCTTTCCAATAAGTGTTCCGAAAAGATCGAAACGTCAACGGCCTTGTAGCTGTCCAAATAATAGTCATATTCGAAGCGGCGAACTTTCTTCCCGGTTCGCTGCACGAAATAAACTTCCGATCCGATTGTTGCCGGCTGCGTTCCTTCCGATCCCCAGTTCGAACGGGCGCGCGCATTCGGCACGCTGTTACTGTCGATCCCGTTGTCGCCGTAACCTTTGACAACAAATTCGCTTCCATACGTTCCGGCCAATAAAAAGCTGGTTCCTATAATCCATTTAATATCGGATCCGTCGCCGTCGATATTCGTCGCCAGTTCAATATTAACGCCGGCGCCGCTTTCATTTGAAACGGCCGGCGTAAAGTCTTCGTATTTATACGGCTTCGATCCATAAACGTTTCGTGGCTGTGTCGGTGTCCGGGCATAATACAAACGGCCGTCCAAAAGTCCAACAACCGAAGGCCAGCCGCGATAATTACTCCAAGCACCTTCGCCCCAGATTTTCGTTGCGCTGGTAGTGGATAACTTCCATTGCACGGCTGCGCTTGCCGAAGTTCCACTGGAAACGGCGGTTATTTTGACAAAGCCTTGTTTATTAACGCCGTCAACCGTTGTTGCGTCGCCAATCCAAAAGAAGGCGCCAACGTGGCCGGAATTAAAAATGCTGCTGCTGGCCGTTAGTGTAATGTTGCCGGTATCGGCCGAAGGTGTTATCGTTGTGCTGGTTAAGTTTTCGGTCAAAAATGGCGTGCAAGTAAATGTTACGTCCCTAAATTCCCAATTATCGGCCGCCTTGCGGATTAACTCTTTCGGCGTGTTATTCTTTGTCCCGTCGCGGCGATATACGATTTTGATAATATCGTCAATCTGGACATACTGGATCGTTTCCAAGTCCGCTTCTGTGAAATTGTTTGATATTTCATAAACTGCATTGTTTTTATATACCGGCGCGCCGTCATGATAAAAACGAAAATATCCGGCGCCGCATTCGATTATATAACTATCCGTCGGACTAAAAATAAAACGCATTAACTTTGCTTTACCTTTGGCGTTTGCGATATATTCAGTTCCGGCGACACGGCTTGCCAGGCCATAAGGCCGAACAAGAACGTTCCGGCATTTTTTCAAGCAAGAAGAATATTGTTCAATATCTGATCGGCCATACATTAACGGGCTGACTTCGCCGCGTGCGTATGTAGGCAATAACGGCGCTACTCTTACCATATTGATCTCCCTAATGCTGCATTTATCCAGGCGTCGTCTTTGACGGTTTCTTCGCCTTGTCTGCCACTGTCATAATGAAGGGCGCGCGGCAGATATTCGCCCTCGTATAACTGGATTAACTCTTGCGTCCGGCTGGCCGAATTTGTTATGTCGTAACAGATATTCGCGGCCAATAGACATTCGAAGGCGTCCGAAAATTTAGGCGTCCAGAACGTGTCGTCGTCGCACATATAAACGTATTTAACGCCAAGTTCCGGATCGAGTGTCCATATTTTTTCGCCTTCCGGGCGCCAGGTGTTCGCCGTCGTTTCAAAAACTTCTACACAATCCGACGGCCTTTGAAAATAATATCCACCACCGACGGCCGGTAATTCTTCCAGGCGGTTAAGTAAAGTCCGCTTCGTGGCAAAACTCCAGCAAGTTTCGGAAAGAATAGATCTTAAAGTCTGATCAAAGACGGCATTTATTGATTTTGCTTCCAATGTATCGTCGGATAAATTAACAATCCGGTTTGCGCCCAATAAGGTTAAGGCTTTGTTTGCATGGCTAACTTTACTCATTTTCTAACTCTCTAACATATACAAAAGAAAAGGG
>JAZQDP010000456.1:0-2551 GCA_045546875.1 Thermoguttaceae bacterium
TCATGGTTTGCGTCCGCATAACAGGCCGCGTTGCAATAATGGGAGTTCAGCCCCCGGACAATAAGGCCGGAATCCCTCAAAGTTTGGTCACTCGGTTTAGTATTCCCCCGGAACCTGTGTTCGCGTCCGCAATAATCACAGGTAACAATCCAATATTGGCGTATCATATTTATTTGTATTCTACAATTTCAACGGGGCCGTTAATATCGCGGGCGACGTTAATGGCGGCTTCTTCCGCTTTGGCCCTTGTGGAAAACAACGCCTTGTGCTTTTGGGACGACGCCCAATAATAAAGTATCAGTTTTTCCGTTACAGGGTTACGCAACCCGTATAAAACCGTGTATTCGCTTGTACGCATATCAAAACAATTTTTCGTATTCTCTTTTGGGAATATTTGATTTTACCCAATTCGGGTCATTAACCAATACTTTACGGCCAAAATGCAATATGTTTAATGCGTCCGCATTCCACAACGTTACGTTTATATCGGGATAATTTTTTTGAGCAAATTCCTTATATCTGTTTTTCCTTTCTTGTTTCGTTTCCTTTAGTCCATTTCCCCGAACAAGACGTAAACCCAAATAGGCCGTCCACTTTCCCGGATGCACCATAACATAAGGAATGCCCACCGCCTCGATTATCGCCTTTAAATGCTCATAGTTCGCCATCATTTTCTGGATGCGGTACAACTTACCGAGCGCCGCTTTCCCTCCATCCACGGCCACGTCGTCCGGCCTTACCGACAACTTTTCCAAAAACACGATCGGACTGTAATACTCGGCGAAAAAGGCGAAAAATTCCTTTAGCTCGGTTATATCCTTCGGCATCTTGACTGTCTTCGCCAGCTTGCCGGGGACAAAGACGGCCAGACCGCCGTTGCTTCCCGGGTCAACCCCAATTACGCAATTAATCTTCCAACTTGACATATCGCCTTAAATCTATATTATTAGTTATCATTTTCCCGAACACGTCCCGCAAAGCCTTCCTACGCTTCGTGACATAAGCATCAAACCTAACGTCCTTGTTTCCCGTCCCCGCCTCTCTCATCCTTTTGGCCGCCCCAAAATTCCCGTTGGCAAGATGCCACGCTATCGCCCGCTTCAAGACGTTCTCGCAGTCCCCGTCCGTGACCTCAAGAGCCGGAGCAAGCCCAACCTCGACCAGAATGTCATAATACAACATTTCCGCTATCGGTGACAATTTCGGGAACTCCCCCGTAACCCTGTAACCGTCGTAAGCCTTGACCAAAGCCCGTCTCGTCTCGGTCATATCCTTGCTCCCTGTCTCCGCTTGTTTTTTCGGCACGGCCTCGTACGCCTTTTTCAGCACCCAACCACGACGGGTCTTGTAGGCGTTCAGCACTTTACAAACATACTCGGCGTTGAACTGCTGATAATGCCCCCGATCCGGCTGGCCGTCCCTGCCTTTCGGAAGGAAGTCGTCCAACTCCCCCGTGACGCACATCTCGAACGCCATGCGAAAATCCTTCAATGACAACTGGCCGTAATACCGTTTCAGTATCTCCGACACCCGGATAACAAGATATTGACGGTCGCTCTCGTTGTCTGATTTATAGCCGACATCTTTGGCTATCCAACGCAGGGCGTTTGACAACTCCCCGGCCAGATCACGGTCGGAATACTCGGCGACAGTCTTCGCCGTGGACGCCAGAAAAACGGCTCGCTCGATCGGCTCCAGCGCCCCCAATACTCCGGGGCTTTGGATCATTTCCCGCCTTATCTGGACGGGAGATTTTTTTACGGTTAACGCTCCCATAACTTAATCGGCCATATCTTGCAAATACTTGATAGCGTCCGGGGACAATCCCGAACCGTCATCGACCCGGTGCAACTTGCCCCGCTCCATATCTCCCCGAATAAAATTCCGAGCCGTGGCTATCCAATCCCGCATCTTTTTCCCCTTCTGCGCCGACCAATCTCCGACGGCATGGAAATAATACACCAGATCAACACCCTCGAACTCCGGGGCTTTGAACTCGGAGGCGAACGCCTCATAATTTGCGAACTTGGAGTTTTCAAAGAGACACAACGGCTCGGAAGTCCTTCTCGGCCTCATTACCGTTACAGGCTGGGAGTCCGGGTCAGACTCAAACAAACCGCCATCGGCGCTTTTATCTTTAATATCTGGATTATTAATGTTATAGTTTATATTAGAAAAGTCCATTTTTGGACTGTTTTCCGGTCCATTTTCGGACTGCAAAGAGTCCATTTTCGGACTATTAGTCCAGATTCGTTCTTTTCTCTTGTTCCAATCAACGCAACGATTTGTGAACCGAACGTATTTCATCCTCCCTAATTTTGTCAGTTGGACAAACCCCAAATCGGCTAATTCGGAAATGTTCTTGTAACATCTTTTCGGAACGCCAAATAATAACGGGAAATCCTCGGACATTTTCTCGTCGGAATACTGATACCAAACCGCTCCGTCAATGGCGACAGTCTTTGACCATATCGGCAACGTCATGAACGCCGCCAACGTGGCGACCTGTACCAAAGTTAAATCGTTTACGGTCGCAAATTCTTGGTCGATA
>JAZQDP010000457.1:0-3815 GCA_045546875.1 Thermoguttaceae bacterium
ATAGCTTGATACAGAAAAACGAATCATCTTCTTGACGGCAAGCCGTCAAGTACTAAAGCGAGAGAGGACGGGCTACATCCAGGGGAGTTTTTCGGCTTCGTCGTTTTGGTGAGCACAGTTCTCATCGTTTTGTTCGCCTTCGGCGAATGCGTAATTTCGCTCCCGCTGGTCGCTGCATTACCGCCTTCCATTACTTTTCGGCGCACCCCAATTTTGAGAACGCCCCTTCTCTCACCCCCATCTTTTCAAAAGTTCAAAAGACGCTATAATTATAAATAATCATTATGGATAGAATATTATTTCTTGGACATAGCGGACTTAAGGGCGGCGCTGAGTACTGTCTGGATATTATACTGCGAAACATAGATTTAACGCGGTACGAACCCGGCGTAATCTTTGGTTGTGATGGACCAATGGTTGCAACGCCTCAGAATCGCGGCATCTGGTATCAAACTCGACCGCTTAACTGGTGGATGTTATACCAGCCAAGTTTATGGGAATGGAAGAATCGGCTGAAAAGTCCTTTTAGAATTCATAAACTCGTCCAGCAAATCAAACGCAACGATATCAAGCTAGTCTATTCCAACACCGCCTGTATTTTTGAAGGCGCCGTTGCTGCCAAAATTGCCGGCGTACCACACATCTGGCACATTCACGAGGTGCTCAATAAACAGTATATGCGCCCTCGCTATCTGCCGATGAGCTTTATCGGCAAAACCATCAATCGGCTCTCAGATCGAGTCATTTTCGAATCGGAAGCGTCAAGAGAAATCGGCGCCCAATGGATACCGTTAGAGAAATCGGTTGCCGTTCCCAACTCCGTTCGATTTACCGATACGGCAGGTTATGAATCCAGTTTCTGCCGAATGAATTTTGGCATTCGTCCCAACGAAATCGTTATTCTTTGGGCTGGACGTTTTTCCGAACGCAAAAATCCAATTGCTCTTTTGGACGCAATTGAAAAAATGAAATACACTCAGGGCGTTCGTTTCCTGTTTGTTGGCGATGGACCGCTAAAATCCAAAATGGAACAGGTTATTGAATCTCGAAACCTTAAACCGACGGTTCAAATATTGCCGTTCCAGGAAAATATTCGTTCTATTTTAGCTTGCGCCGACATACTTACCCTAACTTCGGTTGAGGAATCTTTTGGATTGGTTCTTGTTGAAGCGGGAACGTTTAGAATCCCAGTCGTCGCGACGCGCAGCCAAGGTCCGAACGAAATCGTTGTCGATGGTAAAACAGGGTTTCTTGTCCGTCAAGGCGACCCGGTTCATTTAGCTCAAAAATTGGACAGACTCGTCTCTGACCTCCCCTTGCGATTCCGACTGGGCAAAGCGAATTATCGCCGCGTTATGGAGGAATACAATCCTGTTACCAACACTCAAAAAATTCAAGCAGAAATTGACAAACTCCTTGCCGCCAGACAGCCGGAGCAGAAGCCGGAATAGGAGCAAAATATGGGTTGTTTTACCACGGAGTGATAAGTGGTTAGTGGTAAGTGGTAGTTTTGATAAATCGCTTTGCACCCTAACCACTAACTACTTAATACTTACCACTAAACAATCAACTGCAAAGTTACCAGATGAGCTTTTGTTTTTAATCATGAATTACAGAACAGAACACGACAGCATGGGGGAAGTTCAAATTCCCGCCGAGGTTTATTACGGAGCGCAAACACAACGAGCCATCGAGAATTTTCCAATTTCTGGTCAACGCCTCCCTGTAGAACTAATTCACGCTCTTGGAATTGTCAAAAAAGCTTGCGCCAGAGCCAATAAATCGTTAAACGTCTTTTCGACGTTAAAAAACAAAATCACTCAACAACAGTACGAAGCGCTTGTTACCGCTAGCCAGGAAATGGCTGAGGGCAAATTTGACGACCAGTTCCCAATTGACGTTTATCAAACGGGTTCTGGAACGTCCAGCAATATGAACGCTAATGAAGTCATTGCCAATAGAGCGATTGAACTCTCCGGCGGCGACCGATTTGACCAAAATAAAGCCATTCATCCCAACGATCATGTGAACTGCGGTCAAAGTACAAACGATATTTTCCCAACAGCAATCCACGTTGCCTGCGCGCTGGAAATAATGAACCATCTTCTCCCCGCTTTACGAGAAGCGCACCGTACGTTAGCTCAAAAAGCGGATGAATGGAAAGACGTCTTAAAAATCGGACGCACCCATTTGGCAGACGCTACTCCGATGACGTTAGGGCAAGAATTTAGCGGTTTTGCTCGCCAACTGCAGCAATCTTGTAAACGAGCGTCTCAGGCTCTCTACCCGCTTTTGGAACTGCCTGCCGGCGGAACGGCTGTCGGAACCGGAATTAACGCTCATAAAGAGTTTGGAAACGTTGTCGCTCAATACATCGGACAAGAGACGGGGCTTAACTTTACCGAAGCGGAAAATCATTTTGAAGCCAACGCGCAGCGAGACGCCCTGGTTGAAGCCCACAGCTTGCTCAAATCGGTGGCGGTTACGCTTTTTAACGTTGCGAATAATATTCGTTTCCTCGGTTCCGGACCTCGGTGCGGATACAACGAAATCGTTCTCCCAGACCTTCAGCCGGGAAGCTCGATTATGCCTGGCAAGATCAATCCGGTTCTGTGTGAAAGCCTGATGCAGGTTTGCGCCAGAGTAATGGGGAACGACGTCGCCATCAGTCAGGGCGGTTCTGCCTGCGGACAGTTTCAACTCAATATCGCAATGCCTTTTATGGGCGCAACGGCTTTAGAATCTATTAAACTTCTCGCCAACGCGACAGACGTATTTACCAAACGCTGTCTGTCCGGTTTGAAAGCCAATGTCGATAAATGTTCGGACGCTATAGAACGCTCTTTATCTATGGTTACCGGATTAAATCCATACATAGGTTACGAAAAAGCTGCGGCTTTGGCAAAACAGGCATTCTCCGAAAACAAGACAATTCGCCAGCTTTGCAATGAGTTGAACATCCTTGAAGAAGACCAGCTCAAAGAAGCCCTCGACCCAAGACGTATGGCAGGAAAATAGACAAATCTGGAATTCGGATTTCAAATAAAAAAGCGCCCCGGTCCTACTTGTAATAATATCAATAATCAGTAAAATATCCGTTTTAGCGTTTTTGGTCAATAATTATTATTCAAGTCTTAAGGCAATCTGTCGAATTCAACGCCTTAAGGTTTGTTAATAATTAACGCTTTGGATTTTTTTACCTTTTATTGGAGGTACCACTATGAAGAGAATCAGGATTGCGGACGCCACGCTGCGTATGGCTGCCGCCAGCGCTGATAACGCGCTGGGGTTCAAGGAGAAAATTGAAATCGTCAAACTGTTAAATCGACTTCACGTCGATACGATTGAAACGCCTCTGTTGCTTAACGGCAAATCCGACGTCCTATTCCTACATAGCGCAGCCTCCATTGTAGACGGGACTTTGTCGTGCCCAGCCACTCTCGACGAATCGGCAATTGCCGCAACTTGGGAAGCTGTCAAGGTTGCCAGGTCGTCTCGTCTTAACCTTTTGGCTCCCGTTTCAACCGTTCAGATGGAGTACCAGCTTCATAAAAAGCCGGATGCCGCCCTGGAAGCAATCGGAAAAATGACGCGATTTGCCAAACAGCTTGGCGCTCAGGTGGAAGTGTCGCTCATGGACGCCACTCGAGCGGAACGCGAGTTTTTGGTTCAAGCGGCAAAAGCGGCTGTTGACAACGGCGCAGACATCGTTACGATTTGCGATACCGCTGGAATAATGTTTCCATTGGAATTCGTTAAGTTTATTGCCGACCTTGTCGAATCGGTTCCACAGTTGAAGAACGTTGATCTTTCTG
>JAZQDP010000458.1:0-14894 GCA_045546875.1 Thermoguttaceae bacterium
TAACGCGAACTCCATTACCGCCTTTCAATCCTCTCCCTACTGCCTACTGACTACTCCCTCATTGCCGGCAACTGGCTAATCGTCTTTTTCGCTTCTTCTGAAAGCGGGACGTTCCAGCGGTCAACGAGGATTGGGAGCGTGTTCTCGTTGACGACTTTCGAAAACCGAATGAAAAGCTGGTCGATTTTTTCCTGGTCAGAGCGAGGACGTTCGGACGAAGAAAGGTCGTGGTACTGCGCTATCGTCTTCTTGTACGCGTCCCAGCCGTATCGCTGTTTCAGTTCAATAAACAGAACCAGCCCCAGGAACGGGTCGCGTTTCCAATCCTCCCATTTCTTTCCGCGTCGGGCATACGATTCGTACAGACGCTTTTGTCTTTCCGGGTTCATGCGAGAGCCGGGAACGTCCTGCGGGGATTTAACAATATTCTCAAAGCAATAAAGCGTAAACCAGTTGACGGAAACCTCAACAGAGCCGGTAAAGACCCAGTCGTAGTTTTGATGATTGTGCCCCAATTCATGGAAATAGCCCCAGTTGTCGCCGGTGCAAGACGCCAAGCCTTCCACAACTTCCATGGGCGTCATGACAGGATATCCGGAGTGCATATACCCCAGAGAAATCTGGACGTCGGCAGTGATTCGTTCCGGTCGTTTTCGCTCTTTGGGAACGCACGCCAGGTCAGCGTCCGTATCGAGAACGGAATCCCACCAGCGCATGACTTTTTCGGGATCGTCAACGGACAGAATCTGTTCGCGAGGGACGGAAACGATTATCTTGTCCGACGCCAGCTCGCCCCACGGAGCGCCGAGTTTTTTCATCTCCGCCCATTCTTCTTTCGTCGTCTTGCCGAGGACATAAAGCGGCGCTTCTATCGCGCCGGAGATTTCAAACTGAATCGGAGACGTCTGAGAGGGATTGTCGCTGGGAACGACGATATAAATCAGACCGCCAAAAACGGAATTAACCGACACGGTTTGTTTGTCCAGCGGGGCTGTCAGGCTGATTTCCGGATAGCGAAGCCATTCGTCTTTATGCCAAAGCAAATCCTTGTGACATCCAATTCGGATTGAATATTTCCCAGACTTGACAGCCGCCTCGGGAACTTTAACGGTAATCGTCGCGCCCGGAGGAGCGTACAAACCTGTTGACGCCCAGTCAGGAACGGCAGGATTGACGTCTATCGTCTTTGTAACAGTCGACGCGCCCGGTTCCGGCTTGCCGGGGAACGAAACGTCAATTCCCGTCAGCGTTTTCGCCTTTTCCGGGTCAGTAAAGTTCATTATAGCTTTTTGGTTCATATAACCAATTAGCAAACGTTCCGCAACACGCTGACGTTTTGACAAGCGTTTAAACTCGTTTTCACTATGGAAAAGCGAGTCTTTGTACTTGTCGAAGTCTTTCCATTGTTTCGATAAATCGAAATCGGCGTCCACAGCAAGACTATTGAGAATCGCCTCGCTCAAACGCTGCAGGTCGTCGTCCGACAGATTTTCGTTTTCAAGATTATTAAGCGATTCAATCGCGTTGGCGCGAATAACGTACTTCGACCACTGAACGGGAAGCGGAATCGTTGAGGGGTAAGATCTGATCCAATCAGGCGTAAAAGCCAACCCGAATTTTTTCATCAAAACGTTTGAAGGACATGAGTTTGGATCTTCTTTCTTGAGCAGATGCCAGGGCGTACAGCTTGCCCATAAAGCCCCGCCGCGACGAACAAACTCTACCACCCTGTCAACGTTGTCGTGAGTTAAACAAGACGTTTCGATAAGGAATATCTTTCCGACGGGGTTCATCTCGCTGAGCTGCTTGACATCAATCAGTTCGACTTTATATCCCATTCGTACAAGATGGCTGTTATACCGAGAATTAATAGTCTGAAACGTTGCTTTGCTTGGGTCGGGATTCTTCGTCAGCCAGCAAACCATGTTTTTAATCAGTTCCGGGTTGTCGCCAAAGAACTCCCGGTACGGCTCGGAGTAGGCGGAATGAGCAAACGCCAGACCTCGTCCCTGACCGAACTCAAATCCCGCCCCATAGATTTGGTTTCCAATAGCGGCTACTGGAAACGTTGAGTCGCTCAACAGAACCATCGTTCCGTGGCACCATTCCGTCGAGGCTTTGATCTCCTTAACCGACCCGACAATCCTGGCGGATTCGTCCCACGGAGCGGCATAACTGACTACTGTCAAACAACATAATAAAAAGGATATCAAGCCAATATTTTTCAAACTTTTCACAATTACTCCTTTCTCGGCAGGCGGGACGGTGGGAAAATAGCGTTGAGAAGAGTCCACGATGCGTTCAAAGCTCTGATCTTTCCCTCTCAACATTCTTTCAGCAACTACTGTAAATTCTCATTCTTCCGTATTATAACCGTTTTAAAAAGAATATTCAAGACGCCGAATCTGTAAAAAAATAAAAATTTTCCCAAAAAAGAGACCACTCCTATTTGACAATTACGAAAATACTGGTTAAAATATAGATGATCTACTTGAATTTTCCGAAAAAGAAGCTATTAGCTACTAGCCGCCAACTTGGTTATTCTTGTTTCTTGCGATAACGCATGAATCAGGTTTATCAAGCTAATAGCTGGATAGCAGCCAGAGGCTTAATTTCGGAAAAACTCAAGCGTTTTCAGTATTATTTATTGGTTTATTTTTATTTACGGAGATTCATAAATGTTGAATAAAAGCGTCGAACTATCTCTATGTTTTTTATTTCTAATTTCTGTATTTGGAATTAGCAATGCACAGTTTCGCAAGGATGTGGAGCCAGACCCGGAACGCAAAAACACGAACGGGGGCGAAAACGGAGCGACGTTAGGCGAACCCAAGGTTATGAAATGGCGCTGCGGCGCGGAAATCATAGCCTCGCGCGGCGCTTGCGCTGGCATTCGAGTTACGACTCCATTGCCTGTTAATTGGCCAGAACAGACGGTTAAGCTCCTGGAAGAAGACATCTCTCCCAGCGTTCGCGTCATGGACAGACCGTTGCCCGGCGGCGTTAAACAGATGGTTATCGCAATCGCAAACCTGCCTTCTGGAGCAACGGTTAAAGCCGTTAAAACCTACGAAATCGCCACTTGCCCTCAATACGCGCCAGACGACACCGAATCTTATCGTTTCGCAGAACTGAAGGAAATCCCCGCCATGCTGCGAGGTTACCTCAAACCCAGCCCGTTGATTGAATGTAACGACCCTAAAATCCGAGCGTTAGCTAAAACAATCGGGGTTGACGAACCAACTGCCTGGAAACAGGTAGAAGCTGTTTACGACTGGGTTCGCAACGAAATCACGTATAAAAACGGACCTATCAAAGGGGCTGTTGCCGCTTTGCGCGACAAAACCGGCGACTGCGAAGAATTAACCTCTCTTTTTATTGCCATCTGCCGCGCCAAGGGAATTCCCGCCAGAACGGTTTGGGTTCCCGGGCACTGCTATCCGGAATTCTATTTAGTTGACAAAAACGGCAACGGCGTTTGGTTCCCCTGCCAGGCGGCGGGAACGCGCGCGTTTGGCGAAATGCCGGAAACGTACGTCATCTTACAAAAAGGCGACTCCTTCCCTGACCCGGTTACCCCTTCCAGGAGAGTTCGATACATTCCAGAGGGAGTTATCGGAAAAGGCGGAGAGCCGCGCGCCAATTTTATTCGTGAAAAAGTCGAATAACAGGCTGCAGGGCGCCTATTGTCTTTAGCTGCCAGCTATTAGCTTGCGGATTCGCAGTTCTAAAGGTTACGGTTAGAAACTCAAATCAACATGCCAATAGCTGGGGGGCTGGATAAACAGCAGCATCTTCCTCGCCGCCTCAATATTCCTGATTTATAGTTCATAACTCATTAACTTATTATTATCATGATTGACATCCTTTACTTAACCGGAGAATTTTTTGAAAAAAATAAAATATGCAATTTTTCCGAAGTCTTAAAAAACAACGGCATAGACAACGTTAGCATTTTAACTCGCCGCGCCTTTTTAAGCCAATCTTATTTTGACGCCTGCCCGGATTTACTTCAACAGGGATTTGAAATACACACAGCGCAAAATTCAGATTATTCGCTTGCTATCGACGCGCTTTCCGAGATGTCGAAAACGTCTCCGGATCCCAAACGCACGTTTGTTCTCCCCTGCTGTCAGACGGACATTCTGCCTTTGCTTAAAGAGCTTCATAACAAGGTTTCTGTAATCGTGCTGGCGAACGATTCCGCCCCTGCAGACGCTGCGTCATTGTGTAGCAAATGGATAAATTTGTCTGACCCGACCGACTCGATTCCAGAGCCAGAGAACGCGACCTCCGAACAGGAACCCGTTTCTAATCGTTCAGAACCGAAAATCGGCGGCGTTTTGGAACCCAACGAAGTCTTTTGGAAAGACAAGATTTCTAAATCGCTTCCCAGTTTTGTCGAAGCCCGGCACGGCGTCGTCAACGTTGCAGACGTTATTCAATGGCTCTATTCGCTTCAGTTCAACGTTGACATTCAAGACATTAAAGAAGAACAGCTTGCGGCCGACATTCGCGGTAAAGCGTTGTTAAAGCAATATTTGCCTGCCGCATATATGTGGGAAGAAGCGTCCGGCATTCCAACCCGAATCAAAGACACGCGCATCAAAGAGATTCAGACCGTTTCCGCCGCAGACGCCGTTTCGATGCTTCAGCTTGGCTCTAAAACAACGCCTGCCGACGCGCCGCCAACGATTGAAATCAACTACGCTCAAAGTTCCCCTTCCGGAGCGGATATTAACCATATCATTGCCGGCTCCGACATTATGGTTCAGCATTGTCGATGGACGGTTCAACGCGAGGAGCTTATCAGCCAAAAGGCAGATTTCCAATCCGAAATCGAGCCGATTGACAAAGAAATCATCCGGCAGGCAAAAGAGAAAAAAGCCCTTATTTGGACTATCGGCTCTCCGCTTTCGACGACAGAATCGTATCACGATCTGGAAAAATGCTATCAGGCTCTTTTAGACGCATTCCGATTCCTCAAGCAGGTCGAAGAATCGCGTCCGGACGGAAAAGACGGCAGAGATTTGTTCTCGAGCGTGGCTCAGTTGGCAGCCGACGCGCAATGCATTCTCAAAACGGAACTGCGTATTCTCGGAAAAGAAATCACGAAAGACCCGATTCAAAGCGAGGCGTTCCGCTATCTGCGCGATTTAGGCAACAGAGAACATTTTTATCTGTACAACATCAAATCTCAAGACGAGCTTTCGCTGGACACGGCAGACGAAATCATCCGGGAAATTGCTCTGCTTCAGGAACAGTACTATTCAATGAATTCCGAATCGAAGCAAAAACGCAATCTGCTGGGCAAGCTGGATTATCACGTCAAACAGATTCATAACGGCTCCAATCCTCGCGAACAGTGGGAAAAAATCATTGCCGCCGCGACCGAGCTTTCCATCGATTATTCCATGCCGCCGTCTAACCTCTTCTTCCGTCAGCAGTTGGAAGACGTGTTGGACACGCTGCCGGAAGACCTCGAAATTTCAGACGAATTCGGCAGAATCGTTCAGGAAATCGAAGTCCACAAAGCCAGGCTTATCGAAGCGGAAGAACAGGAAGCGTTTGGCTCCCTGTTGCCGGATATTGTCTCTCCGGCAGTAGAAAAAGTGCGCGAACTGTACGGGGGAACAATTATGGTCTTTATCGGCGGCGAGCCGAAAGAACACATTATCCGCCGAATTGAAGAACGGTTCAACGTTAAACTCAACTGGAGTTCTACAAACCATTCCGACTCCCTCAACCGGTTCGACGGCGAGCTAAGCGACCCGGACGTCTCACTGTTCCTGATTTACATCCCGTGGTGCAGTCATAAACATTCCGAAGAATTGGCGCAGTTCGTTCAAAGAGCGGGTAAAAAACTCGTCAGACTGCGAAAAGGAACCAATCCGGACGTTATCGCAGAAGCCATTTGCGCTCAAACAGATAAAAGCGTTCCGGAAACGAACGAGTAGGATTCTATTCCTGTTGCCAATTCCCTTTTTTAACCTTTACCAAGATCGACAATAATGGAACAAACGTTAGTATTACTCAAACCAGATTGTTATTTACGGAAACTGATGGGCGAAATTCTGTCCCGATTCGAACGCAAAGGGCTGACCGTTCGCGCCATGAAACTGATCCGATTCACCTCGGAACTGGCTGACCAGCATTATGCGGAACACGTCGAAAAACCGTTCTATCCGGGCTTGAAAGAGTTTATCATGTCAGCCCCGGCTGTTGCGATGGTTCTCGAAGGCGAGGAAGCGGTTACCGTCGTTCGCTCGATGATTGGCGCCACTAACGGCATCAAAGCCAACCCCGGCACAATCCGCGGCGATTACGGGCTTTCCGGCAGAGAAAACCTCGTTCATGCGTCCGATTCTCTGGAATCCGCCAAACGCGAAATTGCTCTCTATTTCACAGAAAAAGACTTCTGCTAAGATTACCCGGTCAACGGAATGGGAAACGACTGTTTCCCATTCTTATCGGAAGCAGTTATAATGAAATTCTATCCGTCTTAACTTTTAACAGACAAAAGATTGTAGCTCAATTTCATGAATTATATTCATTTCATTAAACTGTTTGGATTTTGGGGTTTAGCAGCCATAACGGTTGCTATTTGTTGTATATTTGGCTTTTTGGCAGGCGATTTCTTTGGTTTTCATTTCCTGGGCGCTATCTTTGATAATCGCGACGCTGGAAGATTTTTGGGTTCTACAAGCGCCTTAATAATTGGTTTTATAGCATCAATTTCTTCAGCAAAGCATACCTACGAAAAATGGTTTAAGAAACAGCCAGACCTCAAATCAAATAATTAACCTGAATAATCGGGGACGAACAATCCTGGGTTGTGAAAACAGATAAATTTTATTTAAAACGCAGAGGACGCGGACTCTGTGCAAACAACGCAGTTCCTCATTCCCAGTCCTTCTGCGTAGTCTGCTGATAGCTTGCGGTTTCTGCATTCCTTTTCCTTTTTTGGGCGCCTCCCAATTTTGAACGTACCCCCATAAAGATTGTATCTCTATGATTCCTTGACAACGATTAATCTTTTGAGTATAATCGATAGTAACTTCGTACAAGGAATATTTTTTTCACAAAATGTTAGCATGACTCACAATAAAAAAGCAAAGTCAACAAACGCCAACTCCGATACCGCTCATAGCAAATCAACTCCCCAAAAACGGATCGCTATGGACGATTGGGAATCGTTGTCTCATATCACGCATGATACTTTTTTTCAAGTAGTTTTTTCCATTCCAGAAATAGCTGTTGCGTTTCTAAAAAACATTCTTTTACCAGAACTTTTCGATCAAATAGATTTTGATAAATTAGACATACAAGACAGTATTCTAGGAGAATCGGATTATTTTCAAAAATCTGCGGCTGATATTGTTTATGCCATTCCATTTAAGAACAGAGCTGAAATATTGCGAGTATATGTAATTTTGGAACATAAGTCTTATTCCGATTCATTGACAATATTTCAATTGACTCGTTACTGCGTTCATATCATGGAGCGTGAGATTAAAGAAGCTAAACAATCGCGTCAGAAAATGAGTCAATTTCGATTTTCACCCATATTGCCAGTAATTATTCATCATGGTCGTTCGCCATTTAAAGCGGCAACGGAACTAAGTCAATTGGAATCCACTCTGACTGGAATGGAGGAACACTCCCTAAAACTAAAAGCGTTCTTATTCGACTTAAATTGTATTAATGTCAACGATTTGCCGTATGGGACGAACGTTCCTGAATTTATAAGCGTATTAAAGATGATGCAGGCTATTTTCAGCCGAAAAGGAGCGGTTTTGGCTAGTGAAGCGTTCAAAGCGCTCCGACCTTATTCCGAAAACATAAAATATAAAAACCTGATTCGAACAATGTTGATGTACATGACTCAGTGCAGTAAACACATTAACGAACAGGAGTATAATCAACTTGTATCCGATGATAAAATCATTAACCAAGGAGAAAAAGATATGACCAGTTTAGCTCAACAATGGATTGCCGAAGGTAAAGAGCAGGGAATCGAACAGGGCGCAATTTGCACTCTTCGGGACGTTATTCTCCAAATACTCAAGACTCGGTTTGGCAATGTCAGCGAATCAGTGGAACAAAACATTAACCGTAAAAACGATATTATCGCGCTGAAATCCTTGATTCAGTCCGCTACTATTGCGAAAACGCTTGATGAGTTCATCAAAGAACTGTAATATTTTTGGAAATGCCGTTCATCAATATTTGTACTGCCCCACGTTTTTAATATTCACCGAGATAAATTTTACCTAAACAATAGTCAATATTCCCTAATTTCAAGTTAAATTAGGGAATATCTATTTGTAATATTTAGCAATAAAAAATAAATTGCTGCCGTCTGGAAACTAAAAAGAAAAGAAATAGTCGTCTATATATTCGGAATTGACAACCCAGTTTATCTACACCACTTATCTTTGCATAGCGCCGTTATAGCTTTCTTTTTTATCTGTTTTCATTCAAGACCCCTAACTCTACGGACGATAGAGATATATAAAGTGTAATAGTTGATTACACGCGATTCGCTAATAATCAACAATATATTATTTGGAGAATAATTCCATGCGTCCGTACAACGCCTATCGTAATCCCGAACTCAGCCAGCCGGTTTCATCGGTAGAAAACACGCTTGCCTCGCCAGAAACGTCGTCGGCATACGCGTCGTTTGATATTTTACGTTCATTATCTGAACCTATCACCATAGATTGCAGAGTTGAAATACCCGGGTTGACAGAAACGCCTAAAAGAACTCCCGCGCCGGTGGTTCACGTTGAGAAAGCGCCAGTCGCGCCGGTACACAGCGAAAAAAGAAATCCCGTTTCGACGTCTTCACATGTTCTGGCTGACAAAGACGACGACGATTACGATTGCATGAACGACGACGAATATAAATCTCAGTGCGCAAAGATGTCCAAGGCGTTAAAGCCGGAATCGGATTCTCCAACTTTTGAAGAACTTATGGCGCGAACCGCTGAAGAAATCGCCCGGATGCGCGCTCAAAGCTCGATGCCGCAACCCGCGCACGAAAACACGCCGGATCGCCAAGACGCTCCCAAGCCGGAAACAAAACGTGAATCCAATGCCAATTCACAGGTCATTTCATCTGCCGAGCCAAGCGATCAATCCCCAGAGAAGAAACGCTTCTTTAACTGGGACAAAGCCCGAAAGCTGCTCTTTAGCCGCGAAAGCATTAAATTGACGATTTTGACTTTGGCGGTATGTGCAGTGCTGGTTTCAGCGGTAATCTATAAGCAAAACATTGCAAATCAAAAAGGCGGGTTATCAGAGTCTGACGTTGCTATCGAACAGGAATCGCAGCCGGCAGGAGACATCGAACCGTCAACGACAGCGGTCGCGGAAGAACGCATGTTTATTCCGACTCCGCCCGTTATCAACGCTCCTGAATTTGACCAGTATTCTGCAAACGATCAGTCCGCGAACCGTCAATCCCTGACAGACCAAATGCGAGACGACGCCTATACATCTCCGATTTTCGATTCGGTTGACCAGTACTCGCAACAATTCGACAGCGGTCGCGCTCTTCCTTCGCCTCATAACGCAAACGCTTACGCGAACAATGCACCTCAAACGGTAAACCCAATGCCAACATACGACGTTGGTCCGCAATACGCTGAAGTCGCCCCCGCGATTGGAATTCAGTACAATTCCAACGATTACGAATCCCCGCTTCTGGAAGACGACTCCGTTCAGTATTCAGAAACCGGGTATAATGACAACGACATCAGATAATTGCGTTGGAGAAGGCGGTAAAAGCAGAGCGATCGCAGTAAGCGCCGTTACGTTTAGGCGAACTGCTGATGTAAACCCATGGGTGTTATCAATAGCCCCGAGGGATTGCTCTATCCCTCGATCTTGATTCTGAATAATTACTCGGCGCTGTCTGGCGTGAACCGGTAGCCAATATTGCGGAGCGTAACAAAATAGATCGGGTTTGCCGGGTCTGGTTCAAATCGTTTGCGAAGCCGGCGGATAAATTGATCAACAGCCCGCGTGTTCATATCGGCGGGAATCTCCCAAACGTTTTTCTGAAGATCTTCTCGAGAAACAATTTTCCCCTGATGTTTAATAAAATACCGGAGCAGTTTCATTTCAAGAACGGTTAAAAGCGCAGTTTCTCCGGAAACGCCGCACGCTTCAAAAGTTTTGAAATTAACAGAATTGGGACCGAAAGAAAACGCAGACTCTTCTTCCGTCGTTGTTTGTTCGGGTCGCATTGAAGACAGACGCAGCAAGTTGCGAACGCGGGCAAGGAACTCATCCAAATCAAACGGTTTTGTTAAATATTGATTCGCGCCAACGTCAAATCCTCGCGTTCTATCCTCTGGCAACGTTCTGGCTGAGAGAATCAAAATCGGCATGAGATACCCTTGCTGACGCAAATTCTGGCAAACAGAATAACCGCTCATTCCTGGCAACATCAGGTCAAGAACAAGTAAATCATACCCATCATCGGAATTCTGAACCAATTCCAACCCGGTTTGACCGTCAGCGGCAATGTTGACTTGATACCCTTCCGCTTCCAGATTCATTTTCAAACCGTTGGCAATATGCGATTCGTCTTCAATTATCAGGATATTTGCGCCCATAATAACAATGTTTTGAAATTACTCTGCGTATCGCGACAGCCGGGCAAGATATTTCCCGATGATGTCGAATTCAAGATTAACTGTACTGCCGACCTTAAAGCTGTGAAAGTTGGTATGCTCAAATGTATAAGGAATAATGGCAACCTGGAACGAGTCGTCCGTTGGATTGCAAACGGTTAGCGAAACGCCATTAACCGTTACCGAACCTTTATCGACGGTCATGTACCCGCGCCGCGCCATCGCCTTGTCAAACGGATACCGGAACGTGAAATACCAGCTCCCTTGCGCGTCTTGAATATCAACGCATTGAGCCGTCATGTCGACGTGTCCCTGGACAATGTGACCGTCCAGACGACCGTTGATTGACATGCTCCGTTCGACGTTGACTTCGTCTCCAACTTGAAGTAAACCGAGATTGGAACGCTCAAGCGTCTCTTTCATCGCGGTTGTCGTATACGTATCGCCATCAAGAGAAACGACGGTAAGACAAACGCCGTTATGGGAAATGCTCTGATCCACTTTGAGTTCGTTTACAAACGGACACGTTAAAGTAAAATGAACGTTTTCCTGATCTTTGACAATCTTGACAACGCGCGCGGTTGCTTCTACAATTCCTGAAAACATATATAATCCTTTGTAAGTAACATCTTGGGAACTATCTGCCGGAAATAACCTGTGGTCCGTCTCCTGCCGTCTTTTCGTAGTAGCCGTCTCCGGCTTTAACGTATTTGGTAAACCCTTTTTCCCCTATATTTTTATCGCTGAGCATATCCCGTTCTGACTTTACCGGGGCAAAATTACCCAAAATTCGATGAACAGGGTGTCCGCAGTCCGGGCAAACCGTCAAATCCGGTTCAGACAAATATTGCAGAACTTCAAATTCTTCAGGGCAATCGTTCCCTTTTTCTTTATCGTGAACGTATTTATATAGAGGCATAAAAATCGTAAGGAGTTAAAGGTTAAGAGCTGACGCAAAGCGCGGCTCGTTTTTTATCGGGGTATAAAACATAGCGAGAGATTGGCGCAGAATAAAGTAACCGCGCTAATCTCCCGCAAATTTTCAAGGTTTATTGAACTCATTCAACTGGAGCAGCTGGAGTAGCTGGAGCGGCTGGAGCTTCTTCAGCCGGAGCGATTCCAAGAGCTTTTTCAGCAGCGTCTACAGCTTTTTCAACGGCTTCACCCGTTTTTTCAAGAGCTTTTTCAGCAACGTCAGCAGCCTTTTCAGCCGTAGCGTCAACAGCTTCTACCGTCTTTTCAGCGGCAGCTTTAGTAGCGTCAACGGCTTTTTCAGCAATGTTTTCTGCGGTTTCTGCAGCTTCTTTAGCAGTAGCTTCAACCGCTTCAACTACTTTTTCAGTCGTGGTTTTGGCTAACGAGCTGATGTCGATAACGCTGAGCGTGTACGGCTTGTCGTGAGCTGAGTTGGTCAAGCCGGGGAACGTCCAGTCGAAGTTCGCCATGATCAGTTTACCGTCGCGAACGATGCATTCTGCCGGCTGGTCGAGAGATCCATCGGCTCCGTCGGTGTCCGGATTAATCCAAAGAATGTTCAGATTGCCGTCTTTATCCAACGTGCGAATCGCGTTCGCCTGAGAATCGTCGATGTAAATCAGGTCGGTAACAGCATCATAGAAAATACCGTCGCAGCACTGGAAATCGTCGCGATCAACAACGACTTCAACGACCGGTTTGCCTTCGGCGTCAAGAGTAACCTTGCGAATAACGCCGTCGCCAAAGTTCCCGAAGTAGATGGCTCCCCACGCTTTGGTCATGCCGTCGGCGCCGGAGAAATCTTCTCGACCAATCTTTTTAACCGGAGCGGTAACAAACAAATGAGCGTCGCCCGCTTTGGCGTCAACTTTAATAACTTCGTTATTTTCAACGGCTTTTTTGATTTCTTCGCCGGTAAACTTCCAGATTCCGCCGCGACCAAAATCGCCTTCCTGAGTTGGAACGATCGTGTCCGTTACATACAGATCGCCGCCGTCCCACATAATCGCGTTGGCGAGGTTGATGCCTTCGATGACTACGCGAATATCCGGCTTGCCGTTTTCGTCAAAAATGACCTTGCCGTTCTCGTCGCGAGCAATACGTAAAATGCGAGACGCGACTTGACCCTGAGGATCGGTGGAGAACCGCTGGTTATCAGAAACGTACAGATTGCCGGCGGGGCAGATGTCAATGCCCATCGAACCGATTTTGCCAGTTTCCGGGTGGTTTGGATATTCCAAAATCTTTTCAACCGTTCCGTCTGGAAGAATCTGCATTAAGCAAGCGTTGAATTCGCGTTTGCCGTTGGCGTCTGCTGGAACGTAGTTTGGACAGTTGAGATAAATAATATTGGTCTTTTCATCCAGCGTCATACCGTCCGGGACCGGGCAGTAATCTGGAAGAGTGGCGTAAATTGCCGGTTTGAAAGCCGGATTCAATTCGACTTTCGGCTGCGGGGGATTGGCGCGAGAAGCAGCTTCTGCCGGAGCGGCTTCTGCCGGAGCAGCTGGTTCTTCTTTAGCCGGAGCAGCTTCTGCCGGAGCAGCTGATTCTTCTGCAGCTGGGGCATCTTCGGCTGGAGCTGTCGCTTCTTCGATAACAGCTTCTTCAACAACGGTTTCTTCTACAGCCGGGGCAGCCGGAGTTTCTTCAGCTGGGGCGGCGGGGGCTTCTTCAGCCGGGGCAGCGGGAGCTTCTTCAGCCGGGGCAGCGGGGGCTTCTTCAGCCGGGGCAGCCGGAGTTTCTTCTTTTGCTGGGGCGGCAGGAGCTTCTTCAGCCGGGGCAGCCGGAGTGATTCCAAGATCTTTTTTAACAGTGTCTACAGCCTTTTCAACGGCTTCTTCCGTTTTTTCAATAGCTTTTTCGGTAGCGACTGCAGCCTTTTCAGCGGTAGCTTTAGTAGCGTCAACGGCTTTTTCAGCAACGTTTTTTACTGTTTCCGCAGCTTTTTCAACTGGAGTTTCAGCTGCCGGAGCTTCTTCTGCCGGAGCAGCAGGTTCTTCAACAGCCGGAGCTTCTTCTGCCGGAGCAGCGGGTTCTTCGGCTGGCGTAATAACTTCTTCTACGATCTTAACGGTTTCTTCAATCGTTTCTGTGATAACGCCTGTGCCTGTACCAGCGGCGGATCCTGTACCTTCTGGAGTTGGCATAGCCGGCGGTGGGCAACCAATCAAACTCAGGGCGGCAAAGCCCAAAGTCAAACTCAAAATTCGTTTCATTACTACTCTCCTTGCGTAACAAAATTTAATAACAGATGGAATTTTTCAACACTTGAAATTTATTCGACAATCGGTCCCGCTTCTTCTGTTTCGGCGGCAGCGTCTAAAACAACAGGAGCTTCCTCCGCTTGAGCTTCGTCAGAAGCGGTTTCCGGAGCGGCAGTCTCTGTTGAGGCTGGAGCAGATGTGCCAGTGGACGCTGGCTGAGACGGCGGTGGGCAACCAATCAAACTCAAGGCGGCAAAACCTAAAGTCAAACTCAAAATTCGTTTCATTGCAGTTTCTCCCTGTAAATGATATGTAAAAAATGAATAAATCAAATTGAATCAAAACGACCTGATGCCATTTTGATTTACCAACGCCTAAAAGCAAATCGAGGAAAGCGGGATAACGCCATCGCGCTAACATCGTTCTGGAACGAACTCGGATAGCTGAAGGATTATCTCATTGGCAGCCGTCAAACCAAATATGCCGGTAAGAGTCGGAAGACTCCCCAGCGGACGCCGCGCGCGCCCGCGCTGGAATTCACCGTTGACCCATTGAGCCGCGGCAAGTTCTGGCTGCAAAAGTTTTGCCTCGCTGTCGTTTACCGTTGACGGGATGTCAGCGGGATGAATCGACGGCAAAGACTCCTCAATATTTGTTTGACTTATTATAGCAGATTCTTCGCTATAGATACAGGGGATAGATAGAGAAATTTTTTCTTTTTTTAGTCTTTTTCTGACTGCGGCGGCTAGAGGACAAGTTCTTATTTTATCTAATATACCTATTTTAATCTTTGTCGGGTCGGTTCGGCATGCGGCGCCCATGCTTGACAGAAAACGAATTTTAGATTCAACCAACGCTTTGAGCAGCTGAACTTTGGGTCCCACAGCGTCGATTGCGTCCATGACAAAATCCCATTTTTCTTCTGACAGGACGCCGCGAATGTTGTTTTCATCGACGAACATTCGCCTGGAACTAACGTGACAATTCGGATTGATGTCTATGACTCGCTTGGCGGCAACTTCATGTTTGAACTGCCCCAGGGTTGACGTCAAGGCGTACAGCTGAC
>JAZQDP010000459.1:0-3616 GCA_045546875.1 Thermoguttaceae bacterium
ATGCTCCGGGCGGTACCCTCAATAATGTGAGTGGCATGTTCCGGATTGCGGGCGTTAAGGTCGTCCTTCTTCTTTTCTACGATTTCAGCAATTTGAGCTCGCGTAACTGTACCAACTTTGTCCTTCGGAACGCGTCCAGAACCTTTTGATATACCAGCCGCTTTTTTGAGCAAATCAACTGCCGCGGGGCTTTTGGTTATCAACTCGAAACTACGGTCGTCAAAAACGCGAACCACAACTGGAATGCGGAGACCTTCGTTATCGTGTGTGCGGTCATTAAACTGCTTAACAAACTGTCCTAAGTTCACGCCGAAAGAACCAAGCGATGTACCAACAGGCGGAGCCGGTGTAGCTTTGCCGCCGGGAACGTGAAATCGGACTTCTCCAACTAACTTTTTCGCCATTGCTATTCCTGTTTATACTTTGTTATAGGGAAAATATCAATGAAAACGATAACACAATTAAAATGTTAAAACGTGCATGCGTTTAACTGCAATAGCCAGTTATCCGAATTAGCTACTGTGTCAAATATACAGAAAATTAATGTTAGATTTTTTCAATTTGAAGATATTCGATTTCAAAAGGCATAGTTCTACCCATCGTATTGATAAGAACAGTAACTAAACCTTTCTTCATATCGATTTTATCAACTTCACCTTCCTGATTAGCAAACATGCCTTCTTTAACCTTAACACGATCGCCAACAACAAAAGGAATATTCAAACCAGGCGTTTCATCTGACATCTGTTCCTTTTCACGGGCTAAAATCGCATCAATTTCATGTTGCTGCATAGGAATAGCTTTACCAGCAGCGCCTGCAAAATCCCCGATACCGGGGATTTCACGGCACAGAAACCATGTTTCGTCGGTAATAACCATTTCGACAATAATGTATCCCGGATAAAGCTTGCGTTTTACAACGCGCTTTTTGCCGTGATAAAGCTCGCTAATCCTTTCAAAAGGAACCAGAATCTGACCGAACCACTGATCCAACCCTGCAATTTGCGCTTGTTTACGCAAACGATCTGCAATACTATCCTCTCGGTTACTTTGAACCTTGATGATATACCACTTTTTGTCGGCAGGAGTAAGCTTAACAGCTTCTTTCGGTTCTTTATTCACTTTTATCGTCTCTAACAGGTCAGTAAATGAATGTGCGGTAACACATTCAAAATGTAGAAACCATAACGTCAATTATCTGACTGCCGCTCGAGTATCAACTCTAATCGTTAGCGGTCGAACGAATATTTATATTAAAGGAAAAGCCAATCTAATAAAGCAAAGCCGTACTTAATCAGCAACATCCAAATAATATCGAAACAAAACAGCGCAATAGCTAATATAAACAAAACAACCAAAACAACTATTGAACTGCGAATCAACTCTGACCGAGTTGGCCATGAAACTTTATTCATTTCCGCTTCAACGGAAATTAAAAAGTCAGCAAACGTTGGCCAGTTGACAATTCTATAGGAAAACCAGGCGCCTAAAACTGCAATTAAACCGCCAACAACATAACTTGTCATGCCGTTAGCCCAAGTAGTTGCATTGAGCATGCCTTGTGTTTGGTATCCGGCAACAAGGAAAATAATTAAAAGTGCGTATCCAGTAAACTGACGAACTTTCTTTCCCTGAGTTTTTTTGTATATACCAGCTTCAAACAAACTTCGCGCTAATGAATTCACTTGCAAATCCTTTACGTTGAGTTCCAGCAATAAAATTAAACAGGGGTACAAGGAATCGAACCCTGATCGATGGTTTTGGAGACCACTGTTCTACCGTTGAACTACACCCCTAGCGAAATCACTTTGAGGAAGGTCTCAAATTTTCAATATTGTACCTATTGTTATTTTTTTGTCAATAGGTACAATTATGAATTTCGCTTAATAATCTGAATATTTCAGAAATTATTCGATAATCTGAATAACTTTTCCGGAACCGACAGTACGTCCACCTTCACGAATAGCGAAACGAACGTCCTGGTCCATAGCGATCGGTTTGATCAATTCGACTTCGATTTCGACGTTATCGCCAGGCATGCACATTTCAACGCCTTCAGCGAGTTTAATCGAACCGGTAACGTCGGTCGTTCTGAAGTAGAACTGAGGACGATATCCAGAGAAGAACGGGGTGCTTCGTCCGCCTTCATCCTTGCTCAAAACGTAAACCTGAGCCTTGAACTTGGTGTGCGGGGTGATGCTTCCCGGCTTGGCGAGAACCTGACCGCGTTCGATTTCGTCACGTTTGATACCGCGGAGCAAGCAACCAACGTTATCGCCAGCGCGACCTTCGTCCAACGTTTTGTTGAACATTTCAACGCCAGTAACAACAACTTTACGGGGTTCAGCGGACAGACCAACGATTTCAACGTTATCGTTAACCTTAACAACGCCACGTTCAACACGACCGGTAGCAACGGTTCCACGACCTTCGATGGAGAAGACGTCTTCGATAGCCATCAAGAACGGCTTGTCTTCTTCACGAACCGGATCCGGGAAGTAAGTGTCAATAGCGTTCATAAGCTCGTCGATGCACTTGGTCTTTTCGGGGTCGGTCGGGTTATTGTAAGCCAAAGAGGCGGATCCACGAACGATCGGAATATCGTCGCCGGGGAATTCGTTCTTTGTCAACAGTTCGCGAATTTCCATTTCGACCAGTTCGAGAAGTTCCGGGTCGTCGACGAGGTCAACCTTGTTCAGGAAGACGACCAAATTCGGAACGTTTACCTGGCGAGCCAGAAGAACGTGTTCACGAGTCTGGGGCATAGGGCCGTCAGCAGCGGAAACGACGAGGATAGCGCCGTCCATCTGAGCAGCGCCGGTAATCATGTTTTTAACGAAGTCGGCGTGGCCGGGGCAGTCAATGTGAGCGTAGTGTCGCTTTTCGGTTTCGTATTCGCAGTGAGCAACCGCGATGGTAACCGTCTTAGAAGCGTCGCGTACCGTACCGCCTTTGGCGATATCAGCGTAAGACTTGAATTTGGCCAATCCCTTTGCAGACTGAACCGCCAGGATAGCGCCGGTCAACGTGGTCTTGCCGTGGTCAATGTGACCAATCGTACCAACGTTGACGTGAGTTTTTGTTCGTTCGAATACGTCCTTTGCCATTTGTTTTGATAAATCTTTGAAAAAGGCACTGATAATACTAACTCAGGTACGTTTTTTCGTTCGGCCCTGGATGGACATAGCCTGTAGCCAACGTGAGGCCTCCAGAACGAAAACGCTGTTCTTACACCAGAACAGCAAACCCTGCGACGCCCGCTTTTAATGCGATTGTGCGTCCTTAACGTTTTCGCGTTTTACAGATAATTTTAATTTCTTACCGCGAAAAGCTGACGATGAGACTTGAACCCATGACCTCATCCTTACCAAGGATGTGCTCTACCGACTGAGCTACGTCAGCATAGAAAACAAGCGGGTGAAGGGAATCGAACCCTCGTGGTCAGCTTGGAAGGCTGGAGTTCTACCATTGAACTACACCCGCATTTGTTTTTTAGCAGTTGAGTTCAAAATGAACTTTCTGCCAGAGAAGTGAGTGGAGGGTGGAGGATTCGAACCTCCGAAGCGTGAACGCAACAGATTTACAGTCTGTCCCCTTCGGCCGCTCGGGAAACCCT
>JAZQDP010000460.1:0-1911 GCA_045546875.1 Thermoguttaceae bacterium
TAGCTTCTAGCTCCTAGCCGCTAGCTTGGTTATGCTTGTTTCTTGCGATAATGCACGAACCAGATTTATCAAACTAATAGCTAGTAGCTAGTGGCTAGTAGCTTTCCTTATCGCTAGAGGCTTAACATCGGAAAAACTCAAGTCGTTTCAGTATATTTATGATGTTTTACCTAACCCTAACAGCAATTTAGGAAAAATGAGCAATTTAGCATATAGCATAATTTACCCCAAGCCTCGCAAATTAACGCTTGGACTCGTCCTTGCCCTGTCGCTTTTCACGCTGACCGTCAGCGCACAAAATACCGTATTTCGTTACAACAGCAGCAGCGGAGAAGAACCAACCGCTCAAGGAACCGACATTGGCGAAGTCCAGACCACAACCGGAGCCGCTGAAGGCGACGTTATAAAAGTTAGCGATGGCGCTGTGTTCAATACAGACGTTACCAATCCCGTTAGCGGTTTTACGATTGAGTCCTCTACCGGGAATGTTGTTAATGTACCAGTACAGGCAGGGTACAATTTTCCACAGATACCAGCAGCCCCCGTTAACGCTGCATTTAGAAACGTTAGCTTTACAAGCGCCGATAGTTATACATCCAATTTCTGGAGAGGAGATTTGAATCAGAACGATATAATTGGCATTACAATTGACGGCAAAGTTTCTTTCTCCAATTTTAAGAATTCTGTGTTTTCTTATACGGGTACACTATATTATCCTTATAAATTTACGTGTACTAGTGGATCAACCTTAACTTTTTCTGGCAATACCACAAATAGGTATGGCGCTGCAATTGTTCATTTATCAGAGTTGAACGGAAATGGCAGCTTCATGACATTTTCTGGCAATACCGCAAGAAGTGGCGGGGCAATTTACCAATTAAGTAATTTGACCGGCGAGAATAACAAACTGACATTCTCAAAAAATACCGCAAATGGCACTGATTCTACCGATGGCGGCGGGGCAATTTATCGATTAGGAGATTTGTCCGGCTCTGGTAACACCTTGGAATTCTCAGAGAATACCGCAGCAAAAGGCGGTGGGGCAATTACGATTTTTTCTGATTTGAGCGGCTCTTACAACACCTTGGAATTCTCAGAGAATACCGCAGTAAGAAATGGCGGGGCAATTTTTAGATTATATGATTTCTCCGGCTCTGGCAACACACTGACATTCACTGGCAATACCGCCGCAGGAGTTTATGGCGGGGCAATTGGAGATTTTGGAAGGTTTTATGGCAATAATAACACCCTGGAATTCACTGGCAATACCGCAAAAAGTTATGGCGGGGCGATTGCTAAATTTAGTTCGCTCTCTGGCGAAAATAACGAACTAACGTTCACTGGCAATACGGCAGGAAACTACGGCGGAGCAATTTACTCAAATTTCTCAATTGAATTTAACGGCAATAATACATTAACGTTTACGGGTAATAAAGCAGGAACGAAAGGAAATGACATCTATTTATATGGATATAACAGACCTGCTAACCTGACGTTCAGCGGCGGTACGTATTCTTTTGACGGCGGAATCTGGCTTGATAATGCAAACGCTTCGACAACAATTTCCAACGGCGCTAATGTAACGATTGCCGGTCGTGATGATGATTCCGTAAATGAATATGAGTTTAGAGACGTTGCTCTTACCGCGAATCTGACGGCAACGGTTGACGACATTGAGTATCTGCACGGCAACTTTACCGTTCGCAAAAACGGGTTGATGACGATCAAAAAAGGTTCCGATACGGCAACGATTAAGTCGTCAACGAACCGCGGCGTTATGGATTTGCTTATCAACAAGGCGGAGGAAGTAGAAACTATCTCTATCTCGTCCGGACGCATCGATATTAAAGGCTGTATTGACGCGACAATTGAACTCCAGAACGACGCGGAACACCCGACGACGTTCTCGCC
>JAZQDP010000461.1:0-25295 GCA_045546875.1 Thermoguttaceae bacterium
ATTCCCAAGAGAAGTAAGAAATTCACCTTCTTTAAAATTATAATCCTTTGACTCTTGAAAATAATAAAAAGACCAGCTAAGTGTAAATCCAACTGCTATCAATAAAGCGCTAAATGCCTCAAAAAAACCTTGATGATCATAAAAAGCTGTAAAATCATCAAGTTCTTTTTTCTGTGTTTCGACATCTGTTGCTTCCGCAACAGGAGATAAATGGCTTGGTAATAATCCAGACTTGGGTATCCATAATAAAATAATATAGAAAACCAAAAGCGAAATAAAACTAAAAATTAGACCGCTTAATATTTTTACCAAAATTAATATTTTACTACTTTTCATCATCGGAATTACTAGAATTAATCAATATACAGCAAATAATTATTAAATTATATTTGCTATATGAAAAAAAGTAGTCTCAGAATGGCAAAAAGAATTTGCACAAACGAGCGCTGAAAACCTGAATGTTGTGTATTACATCCTTACCACAGGATTTGCGAACAACATATACAGGTCCAGCACCCATACCGTACATAAAAATACAGACATGAATGCTTCGCCTGACAAACCAATTTCGCAAAAACCTGTTTACACAGGGTGGTAATTTGTAATACAATTGATTTGCAATGCTAGCATCAAAATTTAATTGAAGCTAACTATATTATCATACATTCGTACAATAAATATAAATACATTGAAATAAACAATGCAAAATAATGCGGCAGCGCCTACTCTCGCACTTGCAGGACTACCATCGGCTCGAAAAGCTTAACTACTGAGGTCGGGATGGGATCAGGTGTGACCTTTTCAATTAGCCGCCGCAATTTGTTGAAAGTCCAGTCAAGAACTTCCAACAATATATTTTGTCAGGTAGATAGACTCTCTAAAGAGCGTTTAATACATACGATCAAGTTTTCGTCCGTTAGTACTGGTTAGCTGAACCCATTACTGAGCTTACACATCCAGCCTATCAACCTCATCGTCTTTAAGGGGACTCATACGAAACCTTATCTCCGAGCTGGCTTCACGCTTATATGCTTTCAGCGTTTATCCAATCCGTTCTTAGCTACCCAGCCGTGCTACTAGCGTAACAACTGGAACACCAGAGGAACGTCCAATTAAATCCTTTCGTACTAAATTTGATTCTCGTCAAGTTTCGTGCGCCCACACCAGATAGGGACCGACCTGTCTCACGACGGTCTGAACCCAGCTCACGTACCACTTTAATTGGCGAACAGCCAAACCCTTGGGAGCTTCTCCACCCCCAGGATGTGATGAGCCGACATCGAGGTGCCAAACCGCTGCGCCGCTGTGAACGCTCGGCAGCGATAAGCCTGTTATCCCCGGAGTACCTTTTATCTGATGAGCGATAACCCTTCCATGCGGGATTACCGGATCACTAAGACCTGCTTTCGCATCTGCTCGACTTATCTGTCTCGCAGTTAAGCATCCTTCTACCTTTACGCTCGACTTCCGATTGCCAACCGGAATGAGGATACCTTTGCACTCCTCCGTTACTCTTTAGGAGGAGACCGCCCCAGTCAAACTGCCCAACTGAATCTGTCCGCCGCCTGGATTCACAGGTCTCGGCGTTAGAACTTAAGTGTATAAAGGGTGGTATTTCAACGTTGGCTCCCCTGCAGCCGGAGCTGCAAGATCGACGCCTCCCACCTATCCTACGCATTATGCGCTCGAGCACAAAATCAGCCTACAGTAAAGGTTCACGGGGTCTTTCCGTCTTGGTGCGGGTACGTGGCATCTTCACCACGACTACAATTTCACCGGGTCACTGGTTGAGACAGCGCTTCAGTCATTACGCCTTTCATGCAGGTCGGAACTTGCCCGACAAGGAACTTCGCTACCTTAGGACTCTCAAGGTTAGAGCCGCCGTTTACTGGGGCTTCGGTCGGGAGCTTCTCTTGCGATTACCCACTTCCTTAACCTACCAGCACCGGGCAGGCGTCAGACGGTATACATCCACTTACGTGTTAGCACCGTCCTGTGTTTTTGATAAACAGTTGCTGAAGCCGATTTACTGTGGCCTATTACTAGGCGCCCCTTATTGCGAACGTACGGGGCCATTTTGCAGAGTTCCTTAACCAGTGGTCTCCCGAGCGCCTGAGACTACTCATCTCGCCTACCTGTGTCAGTTTTAGTACGGTTGACAATACTTATTTTAGAAACTTTTCTTGGATGTCTCGCTTGGGACTATAGCAAAAAGCTCTTGTCCCTACAAATCGAATTACGGAGCGGATTTGCCTGTCTCCCATCTTTCTGTAAGGCGAGGGTCGCGTCTGACAGACCCCTCCCATTTAAGCCATCGTCCTTCCATCAAATTATTGCCAGCGCAGGAATATTGACCTGCTGTCCATCGTCTACGCCTTTCGGCCTGAACTAAGGAACCGGCTAACCCTGGGCGGATTTACCTTCCCCAGGAAACCTTAGGCTTTCGGCGTGCAGGATTCTCACCTGCATTATCGTTACTCATTCCGGCATAATCACCTGTTAAGCCCTCCACCACTCCTTACGGTATGGCCCGTATCTGCTTAACAGCGCTCTCCTACCAAACTATTACTAGTTTCCGCAGCTTCGGTATTATACTTACTCCCGTTCATTATCGGCGCAGAATTGCTCGACCAGTAAGCTATTACGCACTTTTTAAATGGTGGCTGCTTCTAAGCCAACATCCTGGTTGTCTCCGCAATTCAACTTCCTTAGTGACTAAGTATAATTTCGGGACCTTAGCTGACGATCTGGGTTGTTTCCCTCTTGACCCTGGAGCTTATCCCCCAGGGACTGACTCCCGCGATAAATATTGTGGTATTCGGAGTTTGGTTCAGTAAGGTACACGGGGAAGCGCCCTTATCCGATTCAGTATCTCTACCCCCACAACAGAGTGGCGCGAGGCTAGCCCTAGAACTATTTCGGAGAGAACGAGATATCTCCCAGTTTGATTAGACTTTCACTCCTCCGCACAAGTCATCCCCTCGGTTTTCAACCCAAGTGGGTTCGGTCCTCCACGAGGTATAACCCTCGCTTCAACCTGCTCATGCGTAGATCACTGGGGTTCGCGTCTACAGCAAACGACATTCGCCCTATTAAGACTCGGTTTCCCTAAGGCTCCGTTCCGTAAAAACTTAACCAGGCCGTTCACCATAACTCGCCGGATCATTATGCAAAAGGCACGCAGTCACGCGTTAAATCGCGCTCCTACCGCTTGTAGGCGTCATGGTTTCAGGTTCATTTAACTCCGCTAACAGCGGTTCTTTTCATCTTTCAATCGCCCTACTATGCACTATCGGTCATCAGAGAGTATTTAGCCTTGCGGGATGGACCCCGCAGATTCAATCCAGGTTCCACGTGACTGGACCTACTCAGGTACAGAGATTAAACGATTCTGATTTCACTTACGGGACTGTCACCCTCTGTGGTCGGCCTTTCCATACCGTTCTGTTATCGTACTACGTTTAGTATTCTCTGCCCTACAACCCCAGAAGAGAAACTCCTCCGGTTTGGGCTAATTCCCGTTCGCTCGCCGCTACTGAGGAAATCGATTTTTCTTTCTTTTCCAGCAGGTACTTAGATGTTTCAGTTCCCTGCGTTAGCCTCACATAACCTATGTATTCAGTTATGGATAATTCAGGAATCCCGGGATCATAACTTGTTTGCCAGCTCACCCAGGCTTATCGCAGACTTCCACGCCCTTCATCGCCTTCTGATGCCAAGACATCCTCCATGCGCCCTTAGTAACTTGATCGTATGGATTAAACTCTCTATTTAAGAGATCTTAATCCTTCTCGTCGCTCGTTACTCAAACTTGCGTTTGAGTACAAAATGTTATTAAATCAGCACTTTCTGATTCGTTGCTTTCGCAACGAAATGGAAATTGTATCGTAGATTATCAAGCTTGCGCCTGACTTTCTACAGATGCCTATCTACCTAACCAAATTTTCAATGAACATTTTGTCTGTCGAACAGGCTCTTGCGTCCTTCGTTCGACTGACAAGGGGGAAATATACCACAATCAAAAATAATTTCAATGGGGGGGATGGGAGAAATTTGGAAAAATTTAAAAATTTTCTGGAAAGAGTTAGAAGTGAGGAGTGATTGTGGGAATTGCCAGCGGTTCTTTCGCCGCTAAAAACGCTCTGCCCCGCTAAAAACGTTGTTCGCAGCTAAAACCTTTACAGGATCGCGAACGTAAGTCCGCAAAAGAAAAAGCCTTGACGGCTTTGCCGTCAAGGTGTAGCCCGAGCCGGGCTACATCCGGGGGAGGGTTTCGGCTTCGTCGCTTGGATATGCACGCTTCGCGACGTTTTGGTTCGCCTTCGGCGAACTGCGGCAGAGACTGCCGTGAGCCGGGTTCAACAAAGCGCAAGCGAAAAAAAGAGGGCAAGAGAAGCGTTAAGTTTTTGACGCTTAACGCTTGACAAACGGCGAAAAATCGTCGTTTCTTGCCTCTTACCTTACCACGGACTCTTAAAATAGACGATTATTTTCGCGGACTTCGTCCGCGGTGAAAAAACTTTCGGTCGCCAGCAAGCTGGCTCCCTTTTAGAGAAGTTTTTTCACGGGGAAGATATAAAGGAATATAGTTGGTATTTATGTGGGGAAAACCTTTTTTGAAAAAAAGGTTCTTCCCCTCAAACTCCCCTTTCCAAAAAACTTTAGTAAGGAGAGGAATCATACGAAAATATCATACGAATATTTCGCTGCCGCTTGGAAACCCTTTTCCAAATCGGCAATGATGTCGTCGATGTGTTCCGTGCCAATCGACAGACGAATCGTGTTGGGGTGAATGCCCACTTCTTCCAGTTCATTCGGTTCCAGCTGAGAATGAGTCGTCGTTGCGGGGTGAATCACCAACGACTTCACGTCGGCAACGTTTGCCAACAGTGAGAAAATCTCCAAGGCGTCGATGAACTTGTACGCTTCGTCTTTTCCGCCCTTGATGTCGAAGGTGAAAATAGACGCCCCGCCGTTGGGGAAGTACTTTTCATACAACGCGTGATTAGGATGATTCGGCAAAGACGGGTGATTAACCTTTTCCACCTGCGGATGGTTGGCGAGGTATTCAACAACCTTTTTCGTGTTTTCGATGTGCCGTTCCAGACGGAGCGAAAGCGTTTCAACGCCTTGCAAAAGCAGGAATGCCGCGAAGGGGGAAATTGCCGCGCCCTGATCACGAAGCAAGATAGCGCGAATGTAAATCGCAAACGCCGCTTTTCCTGCTGCGTCGGTAAACTTAACGCCGTGATAGCTGGGGTTCGGCTCGCTGATCCACGGATAACGACCGCTTTTCGCCCAGTCGAAATTGCCGCTGTCGACAATCACGCCGCCCAGGGTTGTGCCGTGCCCGCCGATGAACTTTGTTGCGGAATGAATGACGATGTCGGCGCCGTGTTCAATGGGTCGAATCATGTACGGCGTGCCAAAAGTGTTGTCGATAACCAGCGGAATTTCGTGTTTGTGAGCGATTGCCGCCACGGCGTCAATGTCTGGAATGTCGCTGTTGGGGTTGCCCAGCGTCTCGATAAAAATTGCCTTTGTGTTGGGCTTGATTGCCGCTTCGACGGCGTTAAGGTCATGAACGTCAACGAAATCCGTATCAATGCCGTACAGAGGCAAGGTATGGAAAAGCAGATTAAACGTGCCGCCGTAAATCGTCTTTTGGGCGACAATATGCTCGCCGCTTCTCGCCAGCGCCTGAATGGCGTACGTGATAGCCGCTGCGCCGGAAGCCAGAGCCAAGCCGGCAACGCCGCCTTCCAGCGCCGCGATTCGTTCTTCAAAGACGCCCTGCGTTGAGTTCGTCAGACGTCCGTAAATGTTGCCGGGGTCAACCAAACCAAATCGGTCGGCGGCATGCTGCGAGTTATGAAAAACGTAGCTTGTCGTGGCGTAAATTGGAACGGCGCGCGCGTCAGACGCCGGATCGGGTTTCTCTTGACCAACATGAATTTGAAGCGTTTCGAATTTGTATTTGCTCATTTGCAAAATCCTCACTTTCTATTAAATAAATGGAATAATTGACGTAAAAAAATCAGGTTAACAAATAAAACGTATTAAATATGGGTTATCATACTATCAGCTTAGCCGCCGAAAATATGCTTCAAAAAATAAGGGAACTGTTTTTTCCACCAGGGCCAGTCGTGAGCGACGTCGTAGCCCCAATAGTCCGCCCAATGGGGAATGCCTTTTGCGGTCAACACGGCGTCCAGTTCTCGAGTCCCGTAGAGCAAATCGTCTTCCCACGGACCCTGACCAACGCAGAGTATAATCGCGCTTTGCTTGTAAAGGTTCATCCAGGGGTGATCGTTCGCCATGTTGGGCAGGAAATGAACCGGCGAGTTCGCGTAAACCAAATCGTCCATATATTCATGGAAAAAATATTGCGCGTTAAACAGCCCGCTCATGCTCAACATCGTATCAAACAGGTCAGGACGACGAAAAAAGAAATTCCCGGCGTGAACCCCGCCCATGCTGCACCCGCAAGTCATCGCTTTTTGATTGCTGCGAGCGAATCGGGGAAGAAGTTCATCAACGACATAATGAAACCAGCGTTCCTGTAATTCAATTCTTTTTCGCGGGTCGCCGTTCTGGTTAGACCACGTTTCTGAATCGATCCCGTCAGGGCAAACAATCTGGATGGATTTATTCTCAATCCACGGTCGAGCGGTTTCTACCATTCCGAAACCGTGAAAGTCATAAAACCGTCCGTTTTGAGGAGGAAACGCAACGCACAGCTTTTTGGCGTCGTCCTCTCCAAAGACGGCGTATTCCATATCGCGCCCTAATTGGGAACTATAGGATTTTTGCCACGATTCTTTCATAAATTAATTTCCTTCTCGCTGATGAACAAACTGAATAAACTCCTGAACCTCGTCTTCGCTATTGGCTTTTGCCGTATACATCTGACAGCCCATTGTCGCCCACATCAGTTCCGGCATCCGCTCGCACATTACCATCCGCGAACCATAATTTTCCAGGATCTCTTCATGCGTATGACGGTACGAATGCCAATCTTTTCGACTTGCGTAAACGCACCAGCGGCGCTCGCCCTCTTCTTTAATTCTTTTGTCGTACGTAACGACGTCCGCCCAAATTTGATAAACGTCTGTTGAATGAGCGAAGTTCATCATGTCGGGCGTATAGCCGCCTGCTGGACGCATATTGACTTCCAGGGCGACAAAATCGCCAACGTTTCCCAGCCCGGGGCGCGCTCTTGTCAAACGGAAAAACTCCAAATGAACAAAGCGTCGGCTAACGCTAAAAGCGTGAAGCGCTTTTCTGCCCAAAAGCCGCAACGGTTCCGGAACTCCCGCGCAGGTATAATACGCCAAGTCCAAATCGCGGTTGACAATATCCGCAATGGACGGCGGCCAGACGGTCATGGATTCATACAGCGGCTCGCAGCGGGAATTTGTAATCGCGTCAAAGGAGCAAATATCGCCCTCGACAAACTCCTCGATAACATAAGGAACGTCTGGCTTGTCGGCAACGAACGCTTGCAAGTCGTTGTCGTTCTCGATCTTGTACGTGTTCGCCGCGCCAACGCCGACGTCCGGTTTGGCAATTACAGGATATCCGCCGATTTCCTTGATCGATTCATACGCCGTTTCCAGATTTTCGAATTTGAACCCCCGGGCGGTAGGAATCCCGACTGAATTATACACCAATTTCATGGAAGATTTTTTCTTCCACGTGGCAATAACATCGTTCTGAACGCCTGTCGTAATGTGAAACTCGGTTCTCAATCGAGCGTCCTGTTCGAGCCAATACTCGTTGTTGCTTTCAATCCAGTCGATTTTCCCGTATTGGAACGTAAAGTAACCAACAGCGCGAAACACCTGCTGATAATTCTCCAGAGAATCCACGCGATAATACTCCGTCAAAGCGTTTTTAAGCGGCTCTTCCAGCGTATCGTAGGCGGCGTCGCCGATACCCAACACGTTGACGCCGTTTTTCTTCAAACGATCGCAAAAATTCCAGTACGTTCGTGGAAAATTTGGGGATATAAAAACAAAATTCATTCTATTAATCCCTCCCCCCTGTTTAGTCGTTAAACTCTTGGCGTTGAATTATATCCCTGCTAACCTCTTTGTCAATGGGAACAACGCCAACATTTTCTATACAATTGACATTTATTCACTACAACAAATTGTAGATAAATTCGCTGTAAATCGTTAAATTGGCTCCTCATACAGCCCTTTTGTGAAGTACCGATCGCCGCGGTCGGGAAAGACGACGACGATGTTGCCTCGCGCGCCGTTTGCCGCCAGTTTCTTTGCAGCCGCCAGCGCTCCGCCAGACGACGAGCCGGCAAAAACGCCCTCTTTCGACGCCAGTTCCCGAGCGCCGGAAAACGCATCGTCGTCGGTGATTTTGACAACCTCGTCAACGAGGGAAATATCCATCGTATCGGGAATAAAATCGTTGCCAATTCCTTCGATGTTATAGTCGGCATGTTCGCCACCGCCCATGGTTGATCCTACCGGGTCAGCCAAAACGCCTCGAACACCTGGGTCCTGTTCTTTTAGAAAACGAACGATGCCGGTGTACGTTCCGCCGCTTCCCGCTCCGGCGACAAGGTAGTCGACTTTGCCGTCCAGATCTCGCCAGATTTCCGGTCCGGTTGTTTCGTAGTGAGCCAGCGGATTGGCAGCGTTGTGAAACTGTTCCAGCGAAATCGCGCCGGGAATGGAATCGCGCAGCTGACGCGCCTTTTCCTCCGCGCCAAGCATTCCCTCTTCTCTGGGCGTATTGACGATTTCCGCACCCAGCGCTCGCATGAGCACCTGTTTCTCTTTGGAAAACTTGGTCGGAACGACGAAAATAACACGATACCCCCGATTCAGCGCGGCAAAGGCGATTCCCAAGCCGGTGTTGCCAGCCGTGCCCTCGACGATCGCTCCGCCGGGCTGTAACAGTCCGCGCCGTTCAGCGTCCTCAATCATGTATTTGCCAATTCTGTCTTTAACGCTCCCGCTGGGATTGTACAATTCCAGCTTCGCAAAGAGGTTTGCTCCTTCCGGGAGTTCAATATGGGTCAGTTTTACCAGCGGCGTGTTGCCAATAAGGCTCTGTGTTGATGGATAGTAACTCATTTTATTGTCTCGCTTTCTTTAATTGCTTGTTCAAGGTCTGATAACAGGTCGTCAATGTGTTCAATTCCAACGGAAAGACGGATAAGCCCGTCGGTAATACCAACTTTTTGTCGAATCTCATACGGAATCGACGCGTGAGTCATGGTTGCTGGGTGACATGCCAGGCTCTCGATTCCGCCCAGACTTTCTGCAAGAGCAATTAAATGAAGAGACTTGAAAAACTTTTTGATATCGCAGTTCTCCTTGAGTTCAAAGGAGATAACCGCGCCGCCGTTTTTCGCCTGACGTTTGTTGATTTCGTAGCCCTGCGCGTCCGGCAAGCCAGGATAATAGACCTTCTTCACCGCCCTGTTTTCTTTAAGACTTGCAGCAATTGTTTCCGCGTTATTAACGTGTCTGTCAAGACGGACGGCGAGCGTTTTAATGCCGCGAATAAGGAGAAAAGAGTCAAACGGCGCCAAGACGCCGCCGGTGGCGTTTTGAATAAATCCAAGACGTTCAGCAAGCTGCTCGTCTTTAACGACGACCAGACCGGCAATCAGATCGCTGTGCCCACCGAGATACTTTGTCGCGCTGTGAACGACAATGTCCGCGCCCAATTCCAACGGACGCTGAAGATACGGCGTCATGAATGTGTTGTCTACAATAGTCAGAATTCCATGCTGTTTACTCAAAGCGGCAGCCCCTGCAATGTCAGTAACGGTCAGAAGAGGATTGGCGGGGCTTTCGATAAGAATCGCCTTTACGTCCGGCGCAAGGGCTTTTTCCAGATTATCCAAATTGGTCGTATCGACGATGACGTATTCCAAGCCAAAGTTTTTAAATATTTTGTCCAGAATTCGGAAGGTGCCGCCGTAGACGTTGCTGGAAATGACAATCCTGTCTCCCGATTTGAACAGATTCAATACGGCGGCAATGGCAGCCATTCCAGAGGCGAACGCAAAGCCGTGAGTTCCGCCTTCCAGTTCAGCGATTAACGCTTCAACCGCCGCTCGAGTTGGGTTGCCGGTTCGGGAATATTCCCAGCCGGTATTCTCGCCCAACCCACTCTGTTCGTACGTGGACGTCTGATAAATCGGGACGTTTACCGCCCCTGTCGTTTTGTCGCCGTAAATGCCGCCTTGAATGAACGCTGATTCAATATGATTGTAGGTTTTCATGATTGTTATTCTTTTTAATTAAAAAACCGCCGAGTGAACGCCGCAGCTTATAACTGCGGGTCAACATCGGCGGCGCCTGTGTTTTGGGAATTGGGGAATTTTCTAATAACGCTAATTAAGGCAAGGAATATTTATACTCTGGATTTAAAATGAAATTGCTCTTAAAGGCGTTTGCTGATTTTTATTAGAAATTCCGAAAAACAAAGAACGTTACCGCCGATTGTGTTTTAACAACACATCAAACAGTAACACATACACATGCCCATATCGTTAGAACGATTGAGAATCGAGGCAATGTCAGCAGAAATCAAAATTTGTTTTTTCATATTTTGTTTTAACGCTTGGCGAAACGCCAAAATTTATTTAGTCTTTCTTATCGACCAAATTATTAAGTAGCATTATACTTTTTTTGAAAAGCCGTCAATAGCCCCCGAGGAAAGATTTTTAAAATTTTTAGAAATTTTTCAAAAATTCATAATCGCAGCGGCAACCGTCTTGTATAATTACTCGTGGATTATAATACTATTAATTATTAGAGGTTGACTCGCGTTGTAGTTTGCGTTTTGCAAGCTGATATCATGCCTCCAATTTATTTAGAAAACTATTATTAATAGTTTTAGATAACACAGAAACTCTGTGAAGATTGATAACATGAAAAGAGTAATAATTGGACTTGTACTGTTCGCTCTGGTTTTGATCGCGTTATTATTATGCGTCTTTTTTGCAATGACAATATTAGAACCGCGCAGTCGAGAATACCCTGTCGTTGAAGGCGTCGAAAAAACGCCAATCAAAGAATATTTGCCCTTTTCGTTTTCTGATAACGACGTAATTTTGGCGAAATGCCAATGCCGATGTCTGACAAACGAGCGGGTTCCAGGACCAAATGCGTACGCTTACGAAGGGGTTCTTATTTTTAGGGAGGGATTTACTATCGATCCTCAACAGTTTAAAGATGAGCGTACAGAGGATGAAATCAAAGCGCTTTTGAATGATTCAAAAGGAAAAGCGATTCCCATTTTTAATGAAATTAAATTGTATAGAAACGGGGACAATTGGAAAGAGATTTCAACGCTAAAGCCCAGTCCGGAAGAAAGCGTTGCCGTTTATTATCGAGAGTCTGATCGGACGCTTGTATTTTCTATTCAGCATTACAATTAAGACCGTTATATACTGAAACGACTTGAGTTTTTCCAAAAAATGAGCTATTAGTTCCTAGCCACTAGCTATTAGCTTGATAAACCTGATTCGTGCGTTGTCGCAAGAAATATGGATAACCAAGCTAGAGGCTTCTTTTTCGGGAAATTTCAAGTGGAAAAAGTATATATTGGCGGGGCGATGCTCTGTCGACCACAGACGTCCCCGCCTGCCAATCCCGCATACCATCTCCATTGACCCCGGTTCGCAGGCGTTGGCGCCATAGACGTCCCCAAAAAAGAAAGCGACGGCAAGCCGTCGCACTCCACACGTTTCGCTCAAAACCACGGGATTTACACCTGAACAGCGCCTAAATTTTTGCTTTCCGATGCCTCCTAACCTTTCAAAACTCCCAACTTACCACTCTTTTTTAAAAAATTTTAAAAATTTTCTAGAATTTTCTAAAAAAGTTAGACAAGTCTAATTGACAAGATTTCAAAAAGCGCTATACTGTATCTCAATGTTATGATTTGGCATACATGACAGTTACTGACTCCTACGTTTCCGCGTATGGGTACCGACGTACGCGGAAACGTCTTTTTGAAAACCAAACTTTAGACAAGACTAAAGTATATGACTGAACTAATAAAGGTTGGCTGCGGCGCGAAGAGAATGGAACTCATGCGGAACTTGGCTCTGAAAACAGCGCTGGTGAGAATGAAACTCAAACCGGCAGAAGTATTCTTTGTCAAGCAATGCTATCGCGCTCAAGTCCTGGCTGGAACTGAGGAAATATGCGCCAGTCAGCGTGAAATTCTCGAAAAACTCGGTCTTCCGTGGCGAGTTCTGCGACCAGGCGAAGACAGAAATCTGATTCTCTTTTACGATGTCGACGCTATGACCCGCGTTATTAATGACGACGAAAAATGGTCTTTTCTGTCTCAATGCGGCTACATCAATCGAACGGTTGAAGGAACGCTCGATAGTCTGTGCCGCCGATTTGAAGAATGTGATTTTCCGCACGAAATCGGGCTTCTTCTTGGCTATCCGCTAAAAGACGTAGTCGGTTTTATGGACGGTGAATCACAGCCCGCCTACCGCGGCTCGTGGATGGTTTACGGCAACGTCGAAGAATCGATGAAAATCATGAACCTGTTCCGCCAAGGCTCTCTCGAGGCGGAACGAATATTAACCCAACCGGAAAGCTGGGAGAAATGCATCCAGCAAATTTGCGCCCTGGGAATGGCGCTGGCTTAACGAAAAGGAGGAATTATGGCAGATATAAAAGTAATCTACGGCAGTTCAACCGGTTCAACGGAAAGCGCGGCACATAAAATCGCAGCCGCTCTCAACGCAGACTGTATCAACGTCGCCAACGCTACGGCAGACGATTTCAAAGCTCCGATGCTGATTTTAGGCACGTCCACCTGGGGCGTTGGAGAACTTCAGGACGATTGGCAATCCGGAATCAACCTGCTTCAGTCGGCTGACCTGTCCGGCACAACGGTAGCCTTTTTCGGGTTCGGCGATCAGGAATCGTTTGGCGACACCTACCTTGACGCCATGGGAGAGCTTTACGCTACGGCAGCCCCCAAAGCGGCAAAAGTCGTTGGGAAAACCAGCGTCGAGGGCTACAGCCATACCGCTTCCCGCGCCGTGGTCGACGGGGTTTTCTGCGGATTGGCTTTAGACGACGCTAATCAGCCAGATAAAACTGACGAAAGAATTAACGATTGGATTAAACAAATTTCCAGCGAAATGGCATAAATCCCCCTTTTCAAATTCGTTTTATTTGATATACTTTAGGTATACTTAAAGTTGTTTGAGTAGACGTATTTGAAATCCCTTTTGGAGGAACTGCCATGACTCACGACGACTCTCTTGATTTATCAGAAAGTCTGGAGGATTATCTGGAAACGATCCTGATAATGATTCGCGATAAAAACAGCGTTCGTCCAAAAGACATAGCGGAAGCTCTTAAAGTTACTGGGCCTTCGGTTACAGTGGCTTTGAAAAGTTTAGCGCAGAAAAAGCTCATAAATTATGCCCCGTATGAATTTATAACATTCACAACGGCAGGCGAGCAGATTGCCCAAGAGGTTTACAGCAGGCACATTCGATTACGCTCTTTTTTGCGAGACATCCTTCAGGTCAATCCTGAAAGAGCCAATCAAGTTGCTTGCCGCATAGAACATGCAATGCCTAACGACATCATCGATAAACTTGTTCGTTTTGCAACGTTTATCGAAGATTGCCCGCGAGGTGGAAAAGAATGGATTTCCCGATTTGAGCAGGTTTGCAATTTGGATAATAATTGCCAGGATTGCCAGGATTGCTCACATCAGGTTCAACAAAGAGTCCAGAAACTTCAGGAAGTTATCGCTCTTCAAAAATCCAGGCAACTTCCATTAAACGAACTCGAATCAGGGCAGAAAGGCACAATCGCTCGCATTAATTTATCCGGCGAACCGCTTCACCAATTATTACAAACGGGAGCGACTCTGGGCACGCTTGTAGAAGTGGATAAGGCGTCTGTTCAGGGAAGCTCCCTCTATTTACGTATAAAAGGGTCGCATTTGAACATGACGGTCGAAGACGCACAACTGGTGTTAATCGACCTGATTGAATAATTTTACAATGAAAGGCAGGTTTACAATGTCATTAAAAGACTCAACCAATGGCGATACCGTCAGAATTATTTCCATCAACGCCTCTGACGCAAACGTTAATCGTCTCTGTTCAATGGGAATCCTCCCCGGCTCAGACGTTCAAATCGTAAACAACAAACTGTGGGGAGCTACTCACGTCAATTGCATGGGAACGCGACTTATCCTCGGACGAGATTTGCCTCAAAAAATTAATGTTAAATTATTATAATCCTTCCCTTTTTCCCCTTTACTATATCATTTTTTTACCTAAATGATTAGTCACGTCTAATTGTTTTAGAGATGCAAAATGAGCGACAAAATTATTAAAGCTATTTTGGCGGGACAGCCAAACAGCGGAAAATCAACTGTATTTAACAACTTAACCGGAGCGCATGAACACGTTGGGAATTATCCCGGCATTACGGTTGAATGGCATACCGGAACCCGTAAATATAACAACGCAACATTCGAGCTGACGGACCTGCCAGGTACGTACAGCTTGTCTGCTTATTCAGAAGAAGAACGCGTCGCGAGAGATTTTATTATTAATGGCGATTACGATTTTGTCATTAATATTGTTGACGCCTCCAATCTGGAAAGAAACCTTCTCTTAACCCTTCAACTCAAAGAACTTGGCGTTCCGGTACTGGTCGTCTTAAATATGATCGACCTTGCCAAAAAGAACGGCATAAACATCGATAAAGAAGCGCTTTCCGCTCAACTGGGCATGCCGATTGTTGAAGCTGTCGGCTACGAATCGAATACCGTTAACGTCGTATTTGACGCCGCAGAAAAGTTGTATGATTCGCTTGGCGAAAACGGCGGTAAAACAGCTCTTAAGCTCAACGCGGAAGAATTTGCAAAATCTAAAACGACAGAAGAAGAGATTGCTATTACATCAGCCCGGTTGGCAGAAATCAACCGCATGTGCGGCATTGCCGTAATGAAACGTCATAGCGATAGCCAAAGCCGATCAGATAAAGTTGACGCTATTCTGACCAACGTTTGGCTCGGGATTCCGATCTTCCTGTTCTTGCTGTATTTGGTATTTCAGGCTACCTTTACATTGGGAGCATACCCGATGGACTGGATTGAGGCTGGATTTGAATGGCTGGGCGATTGGGTAAGCGGTTTCTGGCCTGAAGGTCAGGACAGTTTACTCAAGTCGATGATTGTTGACGGCATTATCGGCGGATTGGGCGGCGTTCTCGTCTTTCTGCCCAATATCTTGATTCTCTTCCTGGCAATCGCCATTTTGGAAGACTCCGGCTACATGGCTCGCGCGGCGTACCTTGCAGACAACTTCATGAAACATATCGGTCTGCACGGCAAGAGCTTCGTTCCGATGATTATCGGATTCGGCTGCGGCATTCCCGCCATTATGGCAACCAGAACGCTGTCGAGCAGGAAAGAACGCTTGATTACCATGTTTATTATCCCCTGGATGAGCTGCGGCGCGCGCGTTCCGATTTATATGCTCCTCGTGCCGGCGTTCTTCCCGGAAGCGTATCAGGCAACCGTCATGTGGGGCTTGTACGTATTGGGAATTATTGTTGCGATTATTGTTGCAATGATTATGAGCGCGTTTGTAATGCGGGAAGAAAACGCTCCGTTCATTATCGAGCTGCCGCCGTATCGGTTCCCGACATTTAGAACCGTTGGAATTCACACGATCGAACGCGGCTGGCTGTACCTGAAAAAAGCCGGTACGATTATTCTGGGCATCTCGATTATTCTGTGGGCGTTAGCCAAGTTCCCGGTTCTGCCAACATCGGAATCGGAGAAATTTGAAGCGCAGCGCGCCCCAATCGCTCAAAAGCTGGAAGAACTCAAAAAAGCCAATCCGGACCTGGAAACCTTGGCAGCAGATCGCGACGCTGCACAGGAAGAACGCAACGGTCTGGAAGAAGATTCTGCTCTGGCGGAAGCCGAAAAAGAAACGAAAACGGCTCAATTGGACAAGCAGTTGGAAGAATTCAACGCGAAGCTGGCAACTTACGACGACCTGAACGGTCAGATCGAAGACATCAACAATCAGGAAGCGGAAGAGCAGTTGGCGTACTCCTATTCCGGTCGCTTGGGACATCTGATGGTTCCGGTCATCAAAACGATGGGATTCGACTGGAAGATCGGCACAGCAATCGTTGGAGCCTTGGCGGCAAAAGAAGTCTTTGTCGCTCAGATGGGCATTGTTTACAGCATCGGCGAAGCGGACGAAGAATCGGAATCTTTGCGCGAGATTATGAAAAAGAATTATTCGCCGCTGGTTGGGCTGTCGATTTTGGTATTCTGCCTGCTTTCCGCTCCGTGCGTTGCGACGTTTGCAATTATGGTAAAAGAAGCGGGCTGGGGCTGGGCGTTTGCTCAGTTCATAACCTGTTCGGTTGTCGCCTGGGTGGTCTCAACGTTGATTTTCCAGATTGGAACCTGGCTTCAGATCGGAACGGAACTGCTTATTAAATAGCTTTTGAAATCCAGAGACGAATTTCAAACTTCGTCTCTGGATTACAGAATTACAATCTTGGTTTAAAATAGAAATGACAGAAACAGCATTTGTATACATCATCCTTGCCGCAGCGGTTGTTTACGTAATATATCGCGTTTACCTGCTTACAAAAGGGAAGTCTTCCTGCTGCTCCAACTCAGACAATCCCAGCGGCGGTTGCGGTTGCTGCTGCAAACACTGCCACTGCAATTCTGACGAGGAAAACAAACAGGATTAAAGCGTTTTCGTCGCTTTACACAACTATTCTTCTCTATCCCCCCCCTTTTTCAGAGTTCTGCATAACCTGTAAAAAAGGGAGGGATTTTTTATGGATCTTCAGGTGCGTTCAACTTTTGGGGGCAATATGTAATGACAGACGCCTAATGCGTCTGTTAGAACCGCGCTAGCGGTTTTGACGACACCCCCAATTATCGCGCCCATTTATACAAAAAACCCGGAAACAAACGTTTCCGGGCGACAGTGAGTTTTAGCAACGATCTTTTAATAAGCGTTTGGAAGGGGTTGATGCTTATCAGCCGTTATTCTTCTGGAAGTCAACCATGAAGTCGCGCAGAGCGATAACGCCTTCTTCCGGCATGGCGTTGTAAATAGACGCGCGGCAGCCGCCGACGGAACGGTGTCCCTTGAGCGTGCAAAGCCCGTTTTGAGCCGCTTCGGCAATGAACTTGGCGTCCATTTCCGGCGTTTGCATACGGAACGGAACGTTCATAATCGAACGGCATTCTTTCTTGGCGTGACCGATATAGAAGCCGTTGGAATTGTCAATGACTTCGTACAGCATCGCAGCTTTGCGCTTGTTGATTTCGTACATGTTCGCCAAACCGCCAATGTCGTTGATAAGCCAATCCGTTACCAGTTTAACCATATAGATGGCAAACGTCGGCGGGGTGTTGTGCATCGAGCCTTTGCTGTCCTGAAGTTTATAGTCCAACATTGCGGGCAACCCTTCCGGAACGCGTTCGAGCAGGTCTTCCCTTACAACGATAATCGTAACGCCGGCAGGACCGATGTTTTTCTGAGCGCAAGCGAAAATGCAGCCGTAGTCGTTGATGTCAATCGGCTTGTGCAGGAAATCAGACGAGGCGTCGCAAAACAGCGGAACTCCATCTGGCGTTTTGGGAGTTTTTTGGAACTGAACGCCCTGAATCGTTTCGTTGCAGCAGTGATAAACGTAAGCCGCATTCGGGTCAAGATCCAGTTCAGAGTCTTCCGGAGTGCGGATGAAATTGTCAGCGGAACCGTCCCAGCAAGCGCGAACGGTCGTTTGCGTTTTGGCTTGCCCCATTGCGGTTTTGCTCCACGTGCCGTTGACGATATAGTCAGCAGACTTGCCCTTGGCGAAGTTCATCGGAAGCATGGCAAACTGAAGGCTTGCGCCTCCCTGCAAGAACAGGACTTTGTAGTTGGACGGGATATTGAGCAACTGACGGAGATTCGCTTCTGCCGCGCCGATGATTTCTTCAAACGGCTTGGAACGGTGGCTCATTTCCAAAACGGACATGCCGCTGTTGTTGTAATTGAGCATTTCTTCCTGCGCCTTTTTCAGAGCGGGAAGGGGAAGCATAGCTGGTCCAGCTGAAAAATTGTAAATTCGTTCCATAATAAATTAAATGATAAAGGGATAAAGGAAGGATACCCTAGTCGTCTGATGGGTATATTGGTTTTTGACCGTCGAGCACGCACATCGCGTTTTCTGCGGCACGCTGTTCTGCTTCTTTTTTAGATTTCGCCCACGCTGAGGGGTAATAATACCCTCCAACTTTTACTGCAACCTTAAAACACTTTGCGTGTTCCGGTCCTTGAACGTCTAACAGCGCATACACAGGCATTTTCCCGTGTTCTTTTTGAATGCGGTTTTGAAGAGCGGCTTTGAAATTCTCACCCTCTTTACCGTTAATAGCGTCTTCAACGTGCGAAATGAAAAAACGTTCTACGTAATCTTGCGCCGTTTCAAAATCGCTATCGAGGTAAATCGCTCCGATTATCGCCTCTTGGAGGTTTGCCAATAACGACATGGGCATGTCTTGATTGCTTTTCGACATACCGCGCCCAAGATGAAGAAATCGACCTATTCCTTGACTTTGACTCACTAAAGCGCACGTCTGGCGACTGACAACGCTTGACTTGATTTTAGTCATTTCGCCTTCCTGAAAATCAGGATATTCGCAAAATAAATACGTGCAAATCGTTAGCCCCAAAACAGAATCGCCAAGGAACTCCAGCCGTTCGTTGGATTTACTGCGACAAACCGCGCCGGAGGAATGAGTTAACGCTTCTTCCAGCAGGCTTTTGTCGTCAAACGTATAGCCTAAAACGCGTTCGCATGCGGCAATATCAGGGTTGTCGTATGCATCGTTCGACAGATAATCTGCCGAATCGTCATAATCGTCTGAATATCGATGCGAACCAGTCATATTAATTTAGGTAAAATATTCCGCGCAGTTAAAAATTCAAGCGCAGATTCTTATAAATTTTTGGCAATAGAAGCAAACTTGACAAACTCCTATTTCGTAAATATAATAAATATATTATAAAGAAGAATAAAATTAGTAAAGCCCCCCCACGCAGGGGAAGAATACGAACTTGAGGTGCGTCAAAATTTGAGGTGCAAAATAAAGAAAGATTGAAGAACACAATAAAAACCAGGGTTGTCATCAGAATCGCGTTAGCGATTCAATATTAATAGCCGTGGGTGAAACCCACGGACAGCGAAAGACCCAAATAAAAACTTCGATAAATTCCGTTTTTCCTTCTATCGGAGCAGAGCTTCCGATAGAAGAAAAAACAGGTTGACTCGTTTAAAATGGAGCACGGATTCGTGCATGTTTTTGTTTTTTGTTCCTTATTCCGTGGGTTAAAACCCACGGCTACTGACATTCAACCGCGAGCGCGGTTGGGGGTAAATTTTCATCCCTCGGCTACGCTCCCTGGCTCGCCTAAAGTCCACCAATTTGACGCTGGAAAAAATCGAGCGCATCCTGCGAACTTTTGACCTTAACAACCATTATGAAAACTCGCTATACCCTGCTATCCGTTTTATTTGTATGTTTAACTTTTGCCTTTTGTATAACCGGCATAGGCGCCGAAGATGAAGCGGCTATCAATCAGGCAAAGGGGCTTTCACGCGCCTTTCGCGCCGCAACTAAAAAGGCATTGCCTGCCGTCGTTCAGATTAAAAATTCCAATAATATCGAAATGCCGGCAATTGGTTCTGGCGTTATCATAGAAGCAAACGGGACAATCCTGACCAACAATCACGTTACGGAAGATGAAAAAGTCCTGTACGTTCAACTTACCGACGGTCGAATTTACAAAGTCCTGCAGGTCAGAACCGACCCCTACACCGACTTGGCTGTTTTACAGATCAAACCTGAAGAAAACTTGCCATTCGCCAAGCTGGGCGATTCCGACGTTATCGACATCGGCGACTGGGTGCTGGCAATCGGAGCGCCATTTTCTCTTGACCAATCTGTCAGCGCCGGCATTATTAGCGCCAAAGACCGTTCCATCGAAGAGATGCCGCGCACGACGATGATTCAGACCGATGCCGCCATCAATCCCGGCAACTCCGGAGGTCCGTTAATTAACCTGGACGGCGAGGTTATTGGCATTACATCGTCAATTTACACAACAAAAGGAAGCTACGAAGGCGTCAGTTTTGCCATTCCGTCCAATACCGCTCGATGGGCAAGCAGCGAACTGCTTTTATACGGGAAAGTTCGCCGTTCGTATTTAGGCGTCGCCACGTCGCCGGTGCCGCCGCAAACGATTCGCGCGATGGGAATTCCAATTCGTCCCGCGGTGAAAATCGCTCGATTCCTTCCCAACAGTCCTGCGGAAAAGTCCGGCTTGAAAATTGGAGACATCATTCTCGAATACAACGGTCAACCCGTCAAAACGGCGGCTGACCTGCAACGACTGGTCGAACAGACGGTTGCTGGAACTGTAGGGAAAATAACGATTTATCGCGCTAACGGCAAGCCATCTCCGTTGATGATGGTTCAAGTCAAAGTGGCATCCATGCCGAATGATTTCCTGAAACACGCCTCGGAACTTAACGGCGGAGAAGACATTCAGGTTTTCCAGTCTGACGAACTCGGTTTTTCCGCCATTGACCTGCACCATCAATTGGCTGGACAGATCAACGCAACGCCACATACAGGAATATACATCATGGACGTAACGCAGAATTCTCCTGCCATGCGCGCCGGGTTGCGAAAAGGCATAATTATTCAGTCGTGCAACGGTATAAAAACCTGGACGGTAAACGAATTCGTTAACGCAATCGAACGCGCTGACCTTACGCGAGGAATTATACTAACTGTACTGGTAAACGGACGAGCCGGCTCGGTTGTACTGAGAAAATAACCGACGGTTCATTGCCAAGGAGAGAGCGTAGTTCCACATCAATGTTAGATGAAAAAAGGCGTACCGCATTTCACAACGGATAACGCCTTTGTGCTCTAATTGCCGCATTTTTCCCATTTTCCCATTCTGATCCTGCTCGGTTCACATTAAAATTGCTCTTTTCTCAAAGGCGGAATTATGCTATAATTCGTCGCAATGAGTCATATAATATGCGTAGTCAATCAGAAAGGCGGCGTTGGAAAGACAACCACAGCGGTAAATCTTGCTGCGGCTTTGGCATACTCTAATTGTCAGACGCTTTTGATTGACCTTGACCCGCAATGCAACGCTACCAGCGCGTTGGGAAGCGAACCGCTAAAGAGCCATCCGCTGGCAACAGGGCAGCCATGGAAGCAGTCTCTTGTCAGTACCGGCATAGGTCGTCTTGATTTGCTTCCTGGAGCGCGAACGTTGGCAGATATTCAGGCTCTCAATGAAGAGGATTCTATCCAGACGAAACGTCTGCGAGACACTCTTTCGTATGATTTGAGCGGTTATGAATACGTTTTAATCGACTCTCCCCCAAGCGTGGGAACGCTAACAAAAACTGCTCTTACCACCAGCGAAGAAATACTCATGCCAATCCAGTGCGAGTTTTTCGCCATGGAAGGGTTGGTTCACATGGTAGAGCTTATCGCGCGCGTCCGCAACTCTCAGCGTCATAATTTGGAGTTTGCGGGGGTGGTTTTAACGATGGTCGATTACAATCTGGATTTAACGCGCGAAGTTGAAAATGACGTGCGAAACTTTTTTGGAGAAATTGTGTTCCGAACGGTAATTCCTCGGGACGTGTCCCTGGCGGAGGCGTCCAGTTTCGGAAAGAACATATTTGAATACGCGCCTCGCAGTCGGGCAGCGCGCGCGTATCGCGAACTTTGCATGGAGGTAATGGATCGTGGCTAGGGAAAAGCGATTAGAAAAACGGTTAGGACGCGGCATCGTGGCGATGATTAATCAGGCGTCACAAGCTATGAAAGATGCGGATCAACAGGTTGACGGGCAGGATGCGTTCGGCTCATGGACTCCCCAAATCAGCGCAGTCGATACACAAAGCCCCGCTGTCAACTCCACGCCTGCGTCTGCAAATACGGCTCAGCAATCTACTGAACAAACAGACATTATCCATTATTTAGACACCAATCTCATAGACGCCAACCAGTTTCAGCCGCGTATTGAATTTGAAGAGATTGAAGAATTAGGACAAAGCTTGAACGAATACGGATTGCTTCAGCCCGTTGTCGTTCGCGAGGAACCTAACGGCCGCTACGAACTGGTTGCGGGGGAAAGACGTCTGCGCGCGGCAATGCAAATTGGGTGGCAGCGCATACCGGCGTTAATTATCGACGCTAACGATCAGGCTTCGGCAAAACTTTCTCTTGTTGAAAACGATCAGCGAAAAAATCTCAATGCAATCGAAAGAGCGAAAGCGCTTAAAACGCTTATGGACTGTCAAGGCTGTACGCAGGAAGCGCTTGCGAAAGACCTTTGCATGGATCGATCCACCGTTGCTAACCTCATTCGACTGCTCGACCTTCCGCAGGATTTGCAAGACGCCATTCTTAAAAACACAATTTCTGCCGCTCATGGTCGAGCGCTGCTGCCGTTAAAAGACGCACAGCTTCAAAGAGAATTCATGGATCGAATCGTTGACGAGCATCTGTCCGCTCATCAGGTTGAAGATATGGTTCGTGAGTTCCTCAATAACGACGAACAGGAAAACGATCAGAAAAACGTTATTCCGTTCCCGCAGCCTGAAAAGAGCAAACAGTCCGCCCAACTGGCGGATCTGGAAAAAGCCATGTATTCTTCGATGGGTATGAAAGTCAAATTGACTCAGGGAACGGGCGGAAAAGGCAAGATGACAATTTCGTTTAAAAATCACGCCCAGTTTGAACGCTTGCAAAGCGTGTTGATGTCAGGCGACTTCTCAGACGTTATTGAAAAGCAGCGCAAATCAGCATAAAAACAGATAGCAATCAGCAGGCAGCAGGGAATGTTAAACTACTGCCTGCTGCCTCTTGCCTACTGCCTGCACTCTTCTCAGTTACTCGAGTGAGTGCGAATTGACAAGACCTGAATATACCCTTTTGCCGGTTCTTTTTGGTCTTCTTTAGTCTGTCCGACAACGGGGACGCGAATATCCATAGATTCTGTACATTCAGGGTTCGTATACTCAAACCACAGCGCGCCGCGGTCGGACGAATTAGCGGTGTTAAACCGCAGCTTTGCTGAAGAATCTCCGTATTTAACCTTCTGAAAAACCATTCCAGCAGGACCGTCCCATTGGAATTGTACAAAATGAACTTCTACCGGATCAATTTGAATCCCTTGAATATCGCTTGTTCTTTCGTTGGGTAAAACCATGTGGTATTCACTAATAATGTGAGCGTCTTCAGGCAGAGTAAAGAGAACTCTCGACTTGTAGTTATCCACATTGATATTAAGAGCCTTTTGAACGGCAGCCGCGGCAAGACAACGTTCCATCTGCATTTTCACTGCTCGACGAACGAATTCCATCCACTCCGCCTGCAGAGCAATTTGACGCTCTTTAGCCGGATTGATTTTCTGTCTGCTGGAAATAGGTCTTTTTCGCTGAGCCGGCGGGAGAACGTTACGCTTGATCTTTTTGAGTTCCAAAAGCAAACCAAAATCTACTGGCATATACCCCATCAGAGGGCTTTTTTCCATATTTGCCGGACCGTCTTGATATATTGTAGTAAAGTATTCGCTCCAATACTGACGCTGACCGACAAGAGGCAACGCCAACAGGAACCGGGTATTAGCGTCTTTATCGCGATTTCTGAACTCTAAAGAGTTTTCCCACGTCTGCTTTTGACGAGCGATAAACTCGTTTTGCCATACAACGTCCAGAATCATCGTGGCGTATTGAGGACGATAAGCCATCATTCGGAACGAGTCGTTGATTTGAGTGTCTTGATACGGCTCAATTTTCCAGGACTTCTTCTGGTTTTGATTATCGTCCGGATTTTGCGCTGTTTCTTCAGCTTGGTCACTTTGTTCCTGATCGCTTTCGGCATTGGGAGTTTCGCTGTTGTAGGCTTCGTTTGAACGAAGGAACGGATTTAACGACAGCACTTTCTGAACGTCTGCCGGGTCTGGTTTTCCAGACATAGCCGCTTGATTGGTAACGGACGCAAACGCACCTGTTGAGCAATCAAGGAAATAGCGTTCCACTTTATCTCGATTGTTTGGATCGAGAAGGTTGGGAGCCATATAAATTTTATGCATACATTGGATATTTCCCGCCAATCCGGAAATGAGATAAGGAACCGCCAGCGAATACAATTCGCGGTCTTCCGGGTGCGCAATAATATAGTCAGCAACGCGTTCGCGGAATTCCGGGTCGGAATTCTTTTTCATCCATTCGATTGCCATCGTTCTGACTTGAGTTGTCGTTATACGACGTTTTTCATCCTTGGGAGGAAGAACCGGCTTAAGGAAAACTCCAGGCTGGGTTATCATCTGATAAATCAAGTCCAGATTGTTGCTTCTGGGATGCGAAAGAATCGTCTGAACGATATTTCTCTCGATATCGGATTCGTCATCGACGGTTTGGCGTCTCTGAACCAGATCAACCATCAGTTTCCAGGCGGCATCGTCTCCGTTCTGCCCCAAAATTTCGATAATGGCGGCAATTGTACGGGAATTGAGCGTCGGAATGCTTCTGATTTTATCCTCTTGCTCTTTAACTTTCCGTTTGTATTCCCGTTCCAGTTTGTTTTTCTCCTGAGGGGTTGTATCTTCGGTATAAACCGGTTTTGGAATTTCAGGCATTTCCGGAATCGGCAACGGGGTCAAAATCGAACGCAAGATTTCGACCGCGCTTGCGGCAGAGGGCTTGTTTTCAAACGGAGCGCCTAACAATTCACAGGCTTCGTCCAAACGTGGATTGCCTTCCTCTCGGGCGCGATAAAATTCTTTTCGACCCCATTGCGACAGATCCTGCGGCAACGGCGGCTTGGGCGGCAGTGCGGGGCGCTCTTCAACGACAGGCTTTGGAGGCTCCTTTTTCTTGGGTTCCTTCTTCGGTTTCTTTGTAGAGCTGGGTTTTGGCTTCGGTTTGGGACCGCAAGACATGCCGCCAAAACATACGCCAAGAGCTAACAAAATTGCGAGGAAAATTTTGAATGAAAATTTCATAACAACAAACAGGTTAAAGTAGTGTATAAAAGTATAAATATATATCGGCAAGGTTGACCAAACGCAAACGATTTTCGCCCGCGTCTGTTCGACCAGCCAGCTTCACCTATTATTCATTATAACCTATTACTGTTTAAAATCCAGACATAGAGGTCGAAAAAAACAAAAAAAAATA
>JAZQDP010000462.1:0-9925 GCA_045546875.1 Thermoguttaceae bacterium
GGGAAATCTCCCAGAGATTCCCAGATTCTCCCAGCTCATCCCAGACGTTCCCAGCCGATTCTCTTATTGTTGCTCTTTGACGCATTTTAGCCACTGTTTGTACAGCAGCCAATGTCCGGCGGTGGTGGGATGAACTCTGTCCCAAACCCAGTAGCGGGAATCTGGAACGGACTGGAACGCCTCGCTGTACATCTGTTGAGTCGGTACGAAAACGGCGTTGTATTTCTTCGCCATCTCGGCGGCGGCTTTCTGGAACGGCGCGTAACGTTTGAGCGTTTCTTCGTCCGCCCGAGTAAACGGCTCAATTATAACCAGCTTGACGTTGGGCAGCTTTTCAACCGTTTCTTTGAGAAGCGCGTCGTAACGCTGCGTATAATCTTCTACCGATACGCCGTGATAGAAATCGTTGCAGCCAATCATAATGCTCAGAACGTCCGGCTTGACGGCGATCGTATCTTTTTCCCAACGTTTTTGAAGTCGATCCACCGTGTCGCCGGAAACGCCGCGATTGACAAACGTCCAGTTCTTTCCCGGATGGTTCGCGCCTAAATCGGACGCGATAAGGTACACGTACCCGTGCCCGTGAATGTGGTTCGGGTCTGCCGATCGTCCCCGGTTCCCGTCGGTAATGGAATCTCCCTGAAAGAGAATCACCGCGTTGTCCGGAAACAGATTTTCACAGCCCGGCTCCTGGGCGAAAGCGAAAGAGCAGAAGAATAACGACAAGAGGATAGTGGGTAGCGGTTTCATCATTGGTTTGTTAATTAGGAGTGAGAAGTGTGGAGTGAGGAGTTCGCAAGCGTTCCTCTGAGGTTGTTAATAAATCAATAATCAATCGTAATTTCTACGATTATTTAACACGAAAAACACAAAATAAGCGAAAATCACGAAAAAATTCTCGAATAAATAAATTCTTTCATTTGTTTCGTTCTTTTCGCGTATTTCGTGTTAAAAAAACTTTTGGGCGGGCAAAACGCCCGTTTAGCTCATAGGCGCCAACTTGTCGGATGAACCATAAATATGTTATACGTCTTATAACGGCTTAACGGTGAATCGAACAGTTGCGTTATTTACCGGAGGAAGAACGACGCCAAGTCGTTTGGAGGTTTTTAGTCCGCCCTGGTCTTCGCCGCACAGTTCAGACGTGAACTCCCAGTCCAGTTTCGTCTCCTTGCCGGACGCGTCAGTCGTTGTCGCCTCGACTTCAACGCGAAGCTGAGCGCCGTCTTTGCCGACAATAATCGCGTCGCCGTCCCGCTGCGCGTCCCAGATGGTTGTCAAAGCGGAATCAAACGGCAGCTGCGTTCCGTCGGCAAATTTTACCTGATCCGTTATAGTAATGATGTTACTTTTTCTATCGTAAACAAATGTTCTGTTAAGTTTTTTCAGCTCTTTAACGGCAGGATAGCAGGACTGGTATTCAAAGGCGAAAACGTCTTTTTCGTCCGAGAATTCGTCTTTGACGACCACGCCCCGGGATTTCCCACCTGTCGCCTGAAGCTGACCGTTGATCATCGGAACCGGGTGTCCCCAGGAGTTGATAACGCGGCTGACGTATCTCTGCCCACTAAACGTTCGTTTCGTATAGACTTCCCCGCCGACGTCCAGGAGGACGGGCTGACCGTGATAAACAATCGTATAAGAACCGACGTCGTTATGGTTGTGGAACTCGCCATTATGCCCGGCTTTAAATGCCGCGGCAAGTTTATCCCAGTCTTTATCGCCGGGCTTGTTGGCGACCGGGTCGGCGCACGGACGGCACACAAGAATCCCAGCGTTGTTAAAGTAATCGCGAATCGGAACGCCTACAGGTTTGAATTCGGTTGAAAACTGATTATCGAGCGAATACATCGCTTTGAGCAGATAAGCGTTGGCGGAAACGTTTTGCAATTCCGCGTCGTTATAGAATTCCGGTATTTTCCAGCCGTAAAAATGCGCCAAATAATTGACGTACAACTGAGGCGCTTTCGTTCCTACGCTGCAATCCGCAAAGGCGGGACAGACGCCGGACATAATTTGAATTCTCAACGGGAATTTGGAAATCGTCTGACAGAATTCTGTATTCAAGAGATTGATTTGAGAACCCGTCGCGCGGCGAATCGTTTCCGACAAAAGAATGTAATGACCAAACCCGTAAGACCAGTATCCAAGCCCTTCAGAGCAGTAGCCGTCTGGGGTAAACCCTTTAATAAACGCTTGCGAAAACTTTTCTGCAGCGGCAATATACCAGGCGCGCCGCTGCGGGGAATCGATAATCGCCAACGCCGCTCCTGTAACGCCGGCTTGACAAACCGCATTCCAGTTGTTGTCGCCGACAATCCACCATAACGGTCGGTAACTTTTGGTTTTAATTGCTTTTTCGTACGGGGCGAACGTGCGCTTTTCGATGGTTGATAAAAGCGTCTGACGCACTTCCGGAGACAGTTTATCGCCGAGAACATTGTACGCCGCCGCCAGAGAAAACGAGAACGCGCTGGAAGCCAGGTCAACGTTCATGCCGGTTCCTTTAAAGTTGTTGTTACCGGGGTCGTGAGCTGGCAAGACCCATGATTTTTCGTTGCAAACGTCGAGAAGGAACCGTTCCAGTTCCGGGATAAATCGACCTTTGTTTTCAATCGCTTCCGCGACAACCAGCGGGGCTAATCGACCGTGACGAGCGCCAATGACTTTCTGGCAGTTCGTTCGGTTGCCGTTGCGGGAATATTCCAGATACAAATCGTCCGGCAATACCGGCATAGGCGTCTTGAGGATTTTTTCCGCCTGTTTAACAACAGCGGCTCCGTTTCCAGTTTGGGCAATCTTTTCCCACGCCGCGCGATCGGAAATCGGAGGAAGCAGCGTCTGAGGCTTTTCGGGAATCATCTTGACGATTTCCAGCGCCCGGGCATCAAGAGGGTTGCTGGCGTCGAGAACAAATTCGTCCGCCGAACAGGGAACAATCAAAAACAGTAAACATGCAGCAGATAAAATGAATCGCATCATGGCAGGATAAATGGGGGTAAAGACTGTAAGAACAAAACCTTGAACGCTTCTCAATCGGTTTGCGTCCACTCCTTACTATTAACGATAAATCAGATTGAACTTTTTTTCAATAGGGGAGAATCTGTTTTTGCGATAAAAACAGGTTTTTTTAGCAAGAAGTTAAAGAATTCGCAATCGTGAGTGTACGTCGAATTACGAATTCTTTGTCAAAAAAACCAGCGCCCCGAATTAACGATTTTTCTCCCAGAGAGCAAAAAACAACAGCGCCCAAAGCCGATGGGAATGGTCAAATCGACCGCTAACGTGTTCGTCTAACAATGTCATACCGGCGTTCGTCTGGAAGATTCCGCAAGACTTGAACCGCGGGGAAGAAAAGACGTCTGCTGCCAAATCGTGCAGCGGACCGCTTTTAAACCATTTATACAGCGGAACGCCAAACCCCTGCTTTTTGCGGTTTTGAATCTCCGGCGGCAAAAAGCGGGAAAATGTATCGATGAACATTTGTTTCGTCTTTCCGTTTTTCAGCCCCCACTGCTGCGGGAACGACGTTGCCAACTCGATTACCCTTCTGTCGAGAATCGGGCTGCGTCCTTCCAAAGAGTTTGCCATTGCCGCGCGGTCAACCTTGACAAGCAAACATTCTGGCATGTACGTTTGCAAGTCCATTAAAGAAATCTGACGCGACGGCTGAGAGGAAATCGACGAATCGAAAAAGTCCTTTAAATAGGTTAAAGCGGGAACCTGCCCCGGCGTCGGCGCTGACTGCTCAATCTGCTTTTGGAAATCCTCGCTGAAAAGTTTTTTGCGTCTCGGAGCGTTATAAAAGCTGACCCAGTCCAGATAGCGTTCAACGGGGTTCATTTGCAGACATTCAGCAAACCGGCGAGCTTTTCTAAACAACGACCCCTGCGGCAACCCCGACGGGATAAAAGCGCAAACGGTTTTCCCTAAAATCGCGCGTAAAAACGCCGGGCAGAATCGATCTGCCGTCGCGGCTATTTTAACGGCTCTGTACCGGTCGTAGCCGAGAAACAACTCGTCCCCGCCGTCGCCGTTGAGGGCGACTGTTACGCTCTTTCTGGACAGATTGCAAACGTACCACGTCGGTAAAGCCGAGGAGTCAGCAAACGGTTCGTCGTAGTACGAAACCAGGTCGGCAATCATTGCGGTCGAATCAGGCGTAACGCGCAGTTGCGTATGGTCTGTTTTTAAGAACGCTGCCGCCTGCTGGGCGTATGACGTTTCGTCAAAAGAGGGATCGTCAAAACCGATGGAAAACGTTTGAATCGGTCTGTCTGAAAGGGACTGCATAATCCCAACGACAATCGTCGAATCGATCCCGCCGGAAAGGAACGCGCCCAAAGGAACGTCTGAAATCATTCGGTCTGAAACCGCCTGAGTCAAGACGTCGTTTAAGCGTTTTTTGGATTCTTCGTAAGATTCTTTTCTTTGAGCAAAACTTTTTCTGCCGGCGGCTATCCAGTCTCGAACCGTGTTCGGATAAACGGAATTGACGGCAAGTTTATCTTCTGTAACGGAAATCTCCAAGACCTGCCCGGCGCACAGTTTGCTGACCCGCTTGTAAATTGTGCGAGGCGCGGGTAAATACTGGAGCGTAAAGTATTCATCTACCGCAACAGGGTCAATCTCGGATTTAAGCGATTCGTCAGCCGCAACGACCGCTTTTAATTCTGAAGCAAAAATTACTCTGCCGTCTTCCAGAGCGTAATAGAGAGGCTTTTTCCCAATCGGATCTCGCGCTAAAATGAGCTTCCGGTTTGCCTTGTCCCAAATGGCGATGGCGTACATGCCCAACAGCTTTTGGACGAAGTCCAACCCGTATTCTCGATACAAAGGCGCAATAACCTCTGTGTCGCAGGTTGTTTTGAACGTATAGCCCTTCGTTTCCAGTTCCGCTTTGAGGCTCCGATAGTTATAGATTTCGCCATTGTAAACAACGACGAGCGGATTCCCCTCGTCGTCAATTTGCGGCTGACGCCCGCCGGCAACGTCTAAAACGCTTAACCGACGATGCCCCATCCCAACGATAAAATCGGATTGCTGGCTATAGAATTCGCCAGAATCGTCTGGACCGCGATGTTTGAGAAGGTCTGTAATATACGTCAACCTCTCCGGGGAAATGGCGGGAGAGGTTGAACGGTCTAGGCGTATAAAGCCGGTAATTCCACACATCATAGGAGGCAGGGAGCAAGAAACAGGGAGCTGCGATTTACTTCACCCCCCCTGTTCTTAACTGTTATTTTCGTTTGTGTTTGTTTTGATCTTTTTCTGCAACGCGGATATAACCACCGTTAGAGGTAGCGTATTTTGCCTGATTGTCTCGACGGGTATTGTATCGTTTGTAAAAGTCTTTAGTGTCGCCAAAAGACGTTCCAGACTGCAAAGCGCCGTCCGATTCCATTTTGGCGAAAACCGCCCAGCCGCCGGTAATTGTAGGGCTGTTATGCATTCCCCAGTAGTTTGGCTGAAGAGGAGCGGTGTACAACGCAAAGACGGAAAACGACAGCATCGTAAATCCCAGGATAACCGATAGCGCAACGCCGCCCCATTTGTCGATAATGGCGGGGAACCAAACGCGCACAACGCTTAATCGGATTGTCAGTTCGCGCAAAATCGCAAAAACGACAACAAAAATAAGCCAAATCGAAAGGAAATCTACGAAATACGTATAAGACGGCAAGAAGCCTTCCAGCGTATCTGCCAGCGTTTCGAAATACGTAGTCGCTATCAAGCCTGAAAAAACCAGATTGAAAAGGCGAATCAGGTTTGTCCAAATGCCGTCCCGAACGCTAAACGCAGTCGTCGCGGCAAATATTACAATCATCAAAATAAAAAATACCATCTATTAAACCCTCTGGGAAAAGAGTTAATCAATCTTCGACTGACGCCGCCGAAGATTGGAAAATCAGATTTTCAACCGCAACAATCAGTCCGTAACGCCGTAATCGCGCAATTTAGCCGCACAACGCTGAACGCGCGTGGTTTCTTCCATCTTCTTCCATAAAGAACGAAGGTTCTTGAGGGCTTCGATGTGACTTTGAACGTCGCGAGAATACAGCAGGTCTACCTGCAGGAAGGCAACTAAAGCGTCTTTATCCTGACCGCCAGCCATATAGGCAATGCCCAGCGTATTGTACCCCAAAGCGTTAATGGCGAAATCCTCGGGCGGAGCGTTTTGCAGGATGGCTTCAACGTCTTTGATAGCCTCTTTGGTGTTGCCTGAAAGAGCCTTGCATTTTGCCAAGCCCATTTTAGCCAACAGCTTCTGACGTTCTCCCGCCGTGCTCTTGTCTTCCATTTTAAGAATGGCGGCATACGCCTTTTGAGCGTTGGCAACGTTGTTTTGCGCCAAAAAGATTTTTCCCATCGCAGCAAGCGAACGCATCTTGACGTCGTTCCACGGAGCGGAGTTGAGCTTTTGATACAAGGCAGCCGCCTTCTTCAAACTGGCTTCCGTGTTAATCGAGACGTACAAGTCGCCCGTCATTTCGCAAGCGTCAAAGAAATGGTAGTTGTTCGGATATTTTGTAACAAATTCTTCACAAACTTTTGCCGCTTCCGGCTTGGAAACGGCTCCGCCGCCGAGAGCAATATTGGCTTTCGCGCGGGCGATGAGATAATCCATTTCCTGATTGAGGACTTTAGAATCGCCAACCGTGCCGCGAACGTCTTCGGTAAGCAGTTCCAAAGCGTCTTCGTTTGAACCGCTTTCGATATTGGCGCGGGCTTTGACAAACTGAGCCGGCTCTCGGTTGAAAGCAATGCTCTTAATTGTATTGACCGGAATAACGTCTTCAACGCCGCGGTCTTCAACTGTCAGCTCGGTGGCGGTCATTTTAATGATTTTGCACTTCTGCGTTTTGTTTTCCAGCTGAACGGTGTCGAGCTGGGCAAACGCGACAGACCCGATTGCAAACGTGGTTATCAATGCCAAAAAAAGATTCTTGAACATAAAAAACTCCCTAAATTATAATGTGTGAAAATTTTATTAAATGCTACAAATAAGCGTTAAGGTTAAATGGAATAATATAATCTGCAACTCAAGTCAGAACCGTTAAACTACTTCTCTTCCGGAGGCGTTTGCGGTTTCGGAGCCGGCTTCTGAACTGGTTTTGGAGCCGGTTTATGAGCTGGATTTTGTGGAGCCGGACGCTGACCTTGCTGCGGGGCAGGACGCTGCGCCGCTGGACGAGGAGCGGGTTTGTTACCGCCATTGGGAGCCGCCGGCTTTTTACCAAAGTCAAAGTTAAAAGCAACGTCTTGCTGAGGTCCGCCAAAGCCAAGGTCAATTTTGCCGTTGGGAGCCGGAGCCGCGCCTGCGTCAAAGCCGCCAAAGCCCAAATCAATCTTGTCTTTCGCTTCTCCTTCTTCCTGAGCAAAGCCAAGGTCAACCTTCTGCTCGAACTGTTCAGAACCGACTGCAATGCCGTCGTCTGTAACATTGACTTTTTGCTTTTCAACAAGTTTCTTTTTCTTCGGCAAGAAGGCAATGATGATAATAATCAGACCGACAAGACCGATGCCGCCCAGGATGCCGTAAATAACCATCGGATCGGTTGGTTGTTCAACTTCTTCGGCTTCCGGTTCAACCTTTTTCGGCAGCAACGACTCTGGCAGAGCAAATCCGCTGGCGGGTTCGCCCAACTTCTCCTGAACTTTTCGCATGAGCGTTTCATACGACTGCAGAATGTCAGAGTTGCCCAAAATTTCGGCATCCGCCTGAGTTGACTTGTACTTGTCGTAATCCTCTCGGAGGATCTTTTTGACTTCATTCAAAAGCTCTTTTGCTTTTGGCGGAATTGAGGAATTAGCTTCGTCCGCGGCAGCGGGTTCTTCTGTCGATTGAGTCGATTTCGGTTCGTTTGCCGCTTCGTCTTTTGATTCAGCGTCAGCCGCAGGAGCGTCGTCCTCAACAGCGTCTGCCGGAGCTTCGTCTGCCGGTGTTTCGTCTGCCGGAGCGTCAGTTGCCGGAGCGTCGTCTGCCGGAGCTTCTTCGGTTTCGCCAGCCGTTGACTCTGAAACGGACGCGTCTTCTTCTGCCGGTTCGCTGTCGTCTTCAGCCGGGGCTTCGTCAGCAGGGGCTTCGTCAGCCTTCTCAGCGTCAGCCGGTTCCGGAGCCGGTTCCAAAGCGGCAATTTCCAACAACGCCTGATTGAACTTGATTTCCGCAATTGAAAGTCTCGCTTGCAGGTAGTCAAGGAATCGGTCTTTTTCCGGGTCTGAACTGCGAATCGGTTCGCCCTTGTCGTTAGTTACGGTCTTGAGAACGCCGTTCCAACCAACGAAAATCTGCTTCCCGGCGTCATTGACTTGTTCCTTATCGCCGTTGAGAGCAATGTCATACAGTTGAGCCGCTCTGCCGCGATCGGAATTTTCAGTCTTTTCAGCCCACTTATAATAGTACCCAGCCAGAATCGGCTGCATATCTTCAACGGTCTTTTTACGCGTTCTGGGATTGGACAGTTCCGCCATGATTCGGGAAATCGCTTCTCGATAATCGCCCTTTGAGGCAAATCCCATCGCGGTTTCAAGTTCGGAGAATCCCTGTACGACAACGTCAGGATTAATAGCCTTCATCTTGGTGCGAACCAGTTTAAGCTGCGTGTCGTAACTCTTGAACGTATCTTCATCGTTAAGGGTTGGGAACGCACGGTGCGTATTGAGAAGAACCTTTTCCGCTTCCTGCAATCGCGCCAACTTTTTATCCGATTCTTTCATTCCTTCTGCCTGTTCGACATAGATTTTTGAAATCGTCAGACGGGCTTCGTAGAAAGCGCTGATAACGCGCGGATCCTGTGAATGACGCTTGGTAATTTGGGTCTGCATTTTGTTTGCCAACGCGTTCCAGCCCCAAATAGCCGGCTTGTCGTTTTGCTTCGGGTCTTTTTGACCAGAGGTCAGAAAATCCTTTCCGCAGCCGACGAGGGCTTTCTTCAAATAAGCTGCCGCCTGCTCTTTGTCGGCAGTCGCTTCGCCCCAACCCTGGTAACAACGAACCGCTTCAGATTGAAGGTCAATATTGTTAGGCGTCTTGGAAAGAATCTCTCCCATCTTGGCAATCGCCTTTTCGTACTGCTGACCGGAAGCCAGACATCGAGCCTGACGTTCGTCAATAATTCTGGTGGTAAGTTCCGGTTTTTGAACGAAATTCGGCTGATCCTTAATCTTCTTCAAAATCTCATCGTATTCGGCAACAGCTTTGGCAAAATATTCTTTGGCTTTGTCGGTAACGCTCTTTTCTTCTTCAACCGTATTTTCACCCAGGGATTGATACGTTTGAGCGACCCAGTACATCGCGCCGAATTTAATGTCCGGCTGAGAGCCAATCTTTTCCAGGAAGACTTCAAATCCTTTTTCCAGAGCGTTTGCTTTTTCCTTTTGCCCTTCGCGGTTGAATACTTCGAGGTTTTCTTTTAATTCCATACCCAAAGTAATATAAATGTTGGTCAGCTGCTCTTCTTTGGATTTTCCTCCTTCTGCAACCGCGGCGTCTTCTGACTTGTCGGACTCTTCAACGCGTTTTTCGAGCAAATCCATAATAGCCTTTGCATTGTCCAACTGTTGAGCGGCAACCAAAGCGCGCAGCGCAATACGCAGCGAACGAATGTCGCGTTCATTTTCCCGAACCAGCGGAGAATCCTTTTTAATTAACGTCAACGGACCGAATTGCGGGTCGTTTAACAGCTGTAAGGCTCCAACAGCGTCTCCGGAATTGAGCTTGGAGTTTGCCAGAGTAAAGGCGGCTGAAACGAGGTTGGCAGAAGGTTCTTCGCCCTCGCCCATATTTTTCTTCATTCGATCAACGCCTTCCTGAAGAATTCTCTGCGATTCGTCTTTATATTTGGCAAGCGTCTCTTTCGACGGTCTGACGCTCATGTCGGCGCGCATACCGCGCAGGTAGTTGAAGTCGGATCGTAGCCAT
>JAZQDP010000463.1:0-2689 GCA_045546875.1 Thermoguttaceae bacterium
TGACAGGGTGAACTGAAATCTCGCCCAGTTTCTTTTTGGCAAGCTCTAACAAATCTTTTAATGTTTCTTGAATATTTGCAAAATGTCTCTTATAGTCAGAGAAGAGAATTTCATTCAATTCATCAATAATTGCAATTTTTACTGTCATGATTTTTGGCATGTAGTTCTTTGAATTATTCCAGGAAAAAGAATGAACATCCATTCTTTCACAATTGTTGATTATAATTGATTTCAAATAAAAAACAAGAGGAAACGCGAGGACGTAACTGATTTATATTTATTTTTATTTTTTAAAAAGTTTTGGCGTTGCGGGGGGGGTTGCAAAGTGTTTATATTTAAGATACAATACAATTATAGTTTGAAAATCCACAAAATCAATAAACATATTCACAAAATCTTTTTTGAGAATCTGCTTTTCAAGGAGAGCAAGCAATGTATGCGCCAAAAGAATCATTCGAATGGAATTCCATTATGAAAAAAACGCTAACCCTTGTTTTGGGCGGCGGTCGTGGCACGCGTCTGTATCCATTAACAAAAATACGATCTAAACCAGCTGTGCCTGTTGGAGGACGCTATCGTCTTATTGACGTTCCTCTGTCAAACTGTATCAATAGCGGTTTACGACAAATTTACGTTCTGACTCAGTTCAATTCCAAGTCCCTTCATCAGCACATTCGAAGTTCTTATCAGTTTGACGTTTTTCGACGTGGTTTTGTTGAAATCATGGCGGCTGAACAGACGTTCGAAAATAACAACTGGTACCAAGGGACTGCCGATGCGGTGCGACAATGTTTGCGCTATCTGAAAGACAGCGACTGCGAGTACATTCTTATCCTGTCCGGAGATCAACTTTATCGCATGGATTTCCGAATGATGATGAAAACCCATCTGGATTTGGAAGCGGATGCGTCCATTGCGGCTATTCCTGTTCATGAAAAAGACGCATCCAGTTTGGGGATTATGAGAATCGATGACGAAGGACTGGTAAAAGGTTTTTTGGAAAAACCGAAGACTCAGGAGGAACTTCAATCGTTTAAAACTGACCCAAGTTGGATTGCTCAGCACAACATCGAGGACAAGGGGCGTTCGTATATTGCCAGCATGGGCATCTACCTTTTCAATCGTCAGTGTTTAATAGATTCATTGGAAAAGACCAATTACCAAGATTTTGGCAAAGAGGTTTTCCCCGCCTTGATGCGCTGCAAACGAATAGGCGTTCACCTTTTTGACGGCTATTGGGAAGATATCGGAACGATTAAATCATTTTATGAAGCGAACCTGGCTCTGGCTCGTCCGAACCCGCCATTTAATTTTAATGACGTTGATGCGCCAATTTACACCAAAGCCCGATTCTTGCCACCGGCGCAAATTTATGGAGCTAACGTTCATAACAGCATTATTGCGGAAGGGTCGCGCATTGACGAAGGAGCCGTTATCGAAAACTGCGTCATCGGAGTCCGAACGATTATTGGTTCGAAAACCGTTATTCGCAACTCTATTATTATGGGAAACGATTTTTATCCCATGGAAATCAATTGGCCATGGTCAACGGTTCCCTTGGGAATTGGCGAAAACTGCACAATTGAAAACGCCATTATTGATAAAAACTGCTGTATAGGAAACGGCGTTAAAATCATCAATCCTAACAAGATTGTCAATCAGGATGAAAATCAATACTGTGTTATTCAAGACGGAATCGTTGTCGTCCCCAAAACGTCTGTAATTCAAGACGGAACAGTCATTTAGAAATAGCTTGAAAGAATCGACCATTCTATGCCCGTCGGACTTTAGTCCACGGGTATAGAAATGTAACCTCTTGGGGTTAGAATGAATACGGCAGGAGACTGCCGCGAACCGGGTTCATCAGTGTGCGTGCGCCGGAAAAATTGCGTATTCCCAACTAAAACGTATGGGATTATATGTTTATATAAGTATTATACATCAGTTCAGAATGGGATCAATTACCTAAAGTATTCATTCATATATTTTTCCTGCTAAAAGGAGATTGGCAAAACCTTTCCATGACGGTTTCTGCAAATAATCTTGATAGCATGTACTATTTGGGGGCATTCATGGAATCTTCTGCCCAAGCCGCTATTGAATCAAGATAAGCGTCAATCGAACCGTTTTCCCAATCGTCATCTTGAAAACAGCTCTCAGTATGCTTGAGATAATCATCTCGTAACATGCGTATAAACAATATCAAATCTGATAAAGTTTCAACTTCCTCAGCCTTCTTGTATAAATATGACATTTTATCTTTCCTCTTACTATACCTCAGAGGTAACAATATTAATTCGTGGAATGATTATTATATTGTCTGGAGCCATAAATGACCTTCATAATATAATACTCGTGCACAAGTTATATATGAAAAACGAAACGATGGGAATCCATTTGATAATGAAAACCTGGATCGAAACTGCATTGTATTCTGACGGCGCATGAAATAAATATTCTGCGAACAAATCATATTGTATCAAATTCATGTCGTTAAATATTAAAAAAGCAAAAAAAGCGTCTAAATAGTGTATAACTAATATGAGAAATATTAGCCGTAAATTACGACAAAGCAATTTTGCATATAAGGGATAGATTAACAGAAAAAAAGAAGACAAATATATCCCAATGGAACAGAAAGACTTGCTGGACCATAAATAAGCAATAAATGCAGACAAGTACCATGTCC
>JAZQDP010000464.1:0-9249 GCA_045546875.1 Thermoguttaceae bacterium
TCTTGTATTTCTTGCAATTTTAGCATAGAATATAGTGTTAGTAACTTAATAGGAGCTAAAAATATGCCGTATGATATTCCGGTATAATTATTGTGTAAATCTCTTGGTTTACGATTTTTATTGAGACGAAGACGATTGACGTTAAACGATTTTTTAACAGAGCGTTAATTTGGAGAATATTAAAATGAAGTTCCGGACTGTTATGTCGAAAATTTGGTCTACGTTATTTAACAGCCCAAATAATTATAAGCAGCGATATAACTCCACATTGCGATTGCATGGCAGGGATCAAGGCGCTTTATGTTGCCGTTTGGAAGCTCTGGAAGAACGCGACTTGTTGAGCGTTTCTCCGTGTGAAATTTATTGTCCCGATGTTTGTGTTTCTGATTATGCAATTGAAAGCAAGGAATCGTCTAATGCTGATATTGAGAACGACAATGGTTATCTGACAGCGATTATTGAAAATGCTCAAAATGAATTGTTGTCTGAAAGAATGGATGCTCAAACGGATTTGCAAAAAGGCATTGTTCTTTTAGCGGATGGCGATGTAGAGATTACTTCTTTAACTTATTCTGCGTTATCAAATGCTATTAGTTCCGTTAGCGCAGGCGGAACAATTACGTTTAATTCCTCATTGGCGGGCGGAGTTTTAACGATGCCAACGTCCGATTTGACAACGGGCTATCTAAAAGACATCTATTCGTTCAGCATTCAAAAAAGTTTAACAATTGACGCCTCAAATCTGAATATTTCGATTGTTGGAGACGGTAATTTTGGTATTTTTACCATTTCTCAGCCAGAGAGTTCTCCGGTAGAAGCAACTATCCGAGGTTTAACGCTTACAAACGGAGGCAACCGTTATTTAGAAGGGAGGAAATATGGGTCGCCAGCAGGAGTGGTTACTGTTAATTCCGGATCGTTAATTTTGGATGGATGTACAGTTGCCGATTCGCTAACTGGTATTTTGAACTGGGGCGCTGTAACGATTTACAATTCAACGATTGCTAATAATTCAAATACAGGCGTTAAAAATTTAGGGACGCTGACGGTAGTTTCTTCGATTATTTCGGATAATTCCAATAGCGGCATTTCCAATTTTGGCGCGTGTACGTTAGTCAATAGTCTGATAGTTAATAACGTCAATTCGAGTTATGGCGCTGGAATTTGTAATTCTGCGATAACATATACAATTTCAGAAACCTCAACAACCTATTCAGCCACGAAGTTGGATATTTATAATTGTACAATTTCGGGGAACTGGTCGTCTGGCAGCGATCATGGTTTTGCAGCGGGTTTTGCTAATGCTGTATCTTCCGCGAACGTAAACGTGTATAATTCTGTTATTACAGGAAATGGCGGCGAGTCAGAAACAGCGTCTAACGCGGCAGACTTTTATAACTGGGGTTCGATGACGATTAACAATTCCCGATTTGGAAGCGGATATAATTCGGGATATAAGAAAGATCTGCCTGCAGCCTCTGCCGGTTTTAAGGTTGCGCCGGAGTTCGACTCGTCCGGAAATCTGACCAATACGCCCAATTATCGGCTTGTATCGGATTCCGTTTTGAAAGACGCTGGCGAGAACAGCTACTTAACCGCTTCAGGTTTTGCGATTGCTCATGACATCTCTGGAGTTGGCGTTAGAACGTATAGCGATACAATCGACATCGGGGCGTACGAATATCAACCCCCCATTTATATGCCCTGTCCGGAATTAAGCGTTATTGGCGATCCCACGTCTGACACGGTAAATTTATCGTGGACGTCTGTTGAGAATTATGGGTATATGCTTGAATATTCCACCGCGTCTGATTTTTCAACAAATGTTGTATCGCAATTATTTGAATCGTCAGCCAGCAGCGTTACAATAGATTCGTTAGAACCCAATTTAACCTATTATTTTCGCATTAAAGCTTTGGCTCAAGAGGGTGCGGAAGATTACCAGGATTCTCTTTGGGCAACGGCAAGCGCAACAACCGTGCCTACAGGATCCTTGCAAGATTTGATTCACGTCGATTGGACAGGGGTTCTGTATAACGGAACAGCGCAAATTCCAACGATTTCCAGTTCGGCGACAGTTGCGTATTCCTATGTGGTAACGTACAATGGAGCTACTACGACAAACGCTTTTCCGAGTATGAAAAATGTTGGAACGTACGATCTGACGATCCGATTTAGCGCGCCGGGCTATGATGATTATGTAACGTCATCGTCATTTGTTATTTCTGTCGCCCCTGTTACCATTGCCTCGTTAATAGCCAATGACAAAGATTACGTCGAAGGAGATGCAAGCGCAACTCTGCGTTCGTATACATTCATTGGCGTGGCAGATGGAGAAGACTTGCTTTTAAGCGCTACAAATGGAACGTTTGATTCTGATCAAGCGGGAGCGCATTATGCAACGTTTGACGTCGCGTTGCAAAACGGTTCTAATAGTCAAGCGTCAAATTATGTATTGGTTGACTCTACAGGCGCCGCTATTACATCAATGCAAACTACGCAAACTGCTTTGATTGCCAATTACAGCTTTTTGGAACCGACGATTTCTTACGCTAATGGAATTCTATCGTTCGACTGGCAAAATATTGGCTACGCAACAGATTACACGTTTCAGTACCGATTTAATAACCCTGAAGTTAATGGCTCATCCTATTCAGGTTATTATACTCTTAACTTGACGGATTCTGTGTGTTCAATAGAAATGATTCCGGGAACGACTGTTTCGTATCGCTATAAAACGGCGGATGGGGCAAGCTGGTCAAATGAGTTTACATACGCAATAGCGGCAGAAGACGTTTCCGGTTGGAATGTCGATATTGACGGTTCGTCTGTAAACGTCTTTACGCTGCATTCTAAATCTGACTGGGCGTCGGACTCTTCATGTAAAACGATTTACCTCGATTTCAATGGATATATAACATACGATACACAATGGAACGTCGAATATTCAAAAGATGTGATTGTTACCCCATCTTGTTTGGATAAATTTACTGCAGAGGATATTTACTTTATCTGGAAACAGGTGTCTGAAGATTATGCGCCTTTTGACGTTGACGTAACGACAGAGTTTACGTCTCTTGACAATCTGTACATTACATCGGATCGAGATAAAAAATATGGTATGAGAGCCGCTATTGGCGGGGCAAGCGAAAACGTTTTAGGCATCAGCGCTGGTGGAATTGCGTATGAGAGCGTTTATAGTCGTTTTTACACAACGGCAAACAGCAGCAAGTTCTATTCTCCGGCTTTTGTTTTTGCGGAGAGCCTTTCAGATTTCACGCCCAAAATTGTTGGCGACGCGGTATCGCATGAAATAGGGCATACCTTTGGATTAACTCATGACGGTTATCCGTCTAACACACGTTATTATCCTGGCGCTAAGGGCTGGGGACCGATTATGGGCGCGCCATATTATCAGGCGATTACTCAGTGGAGCAAAGGAGAGTACAAAGACGCTAATAATCGAACTCAAGACGATCTTGCACAGATTAGCAAACATTTATCGTACATAACAGACAACGACAATTCTGCGTCGACTGCAACGGTTATAAATTTGGATTCTGTAGGCGTGGTTGCTTCGGGAATCGTTTCCAGTTCTTCATCAACGTATGACTATAACGGCAACAAGATTGATAAAGATTACGACTGGTATAAATTGGCGTTGACTGCTGGAACTTATACATTTGTGATTGGCGGAGAGTATTCATCGGTATCAGAACAGAATATTGCCAATCTTAACGCGCATGTAGATGTTTATTGCGATACGGACTCCAATTACAATTCGGTTGCGTTGGCTGGGGAACATACAGGCGAAGATGCCGATGTGGTAGAAACGGTTACGATTAACGTTTCGACTCCGGGCGTTTATTACCTTCGAGTAACAGGGGAAGGGAAAGGCGTTCCTGTTAATGGCGTTTACAGCGACGGAGATTATTCTGATTATGGTTCGCTGGGGTATTATTCGATCGTGTGTTCTCTATTTGATGACCACGAAGCCTTGTCAACGATTGTAACGACAACAGAAGACGTCGTAAACTCTAAAGACGGTTTAATTTCGCTTCGGGAAGCAATTCAATACGCCTCGAACGGCGATACGATTACGTTTGATTCAAGCTTAAATGGCTCGACGATAACCCTGGATCAATCTGAGGGATTCGGCGTTTTTCAGATTGAAAAAACGGTTTTGATTGACGCTTCCGATTTGAGTTCGGGGATTGTAATCAATGGAAATGGCGGGCAGATTTTTGATGTGGCTCAAGACGGCGAGTTGTCGCTCAACAGCATTACGTTCACCGGCGCGGCAAATGCGTTGCAAACGTCTGACGAGGGAGCGCCGATTTCAGGCTGGGGCGGAGCGATTTACGCTCAAGGGACAGTATCGATTGAGAATTGCGTCTTTACCGAAAATCAGGCTGGGTTTGGCGCTGCCATTTATACCACAGGCGATTTGAATATAAAGTCCTCTGTTTTTGATTCCAATTCGGTTAATGCGTACGGCGGAGCGATTTACGTATCTTCAAATGAAAGCGTTGTTTTCATTACGGATTCTCAGTTTGACAGTAACAGATGTGAAACTCAGTATGCCACGTATGGCGGGGCGATTTTTAATACCGGTTGTTTGACAATATCTGGTTGTGAGTTTACGTCCAATTTTGCCAGTAATTTTGGCGGGGCGATTTATCATGAAGGATACGTTTCTACATTAACTATTTCCGACAGCGTTTTTAACTCCAATTCTGCCCGTTACTACGGCGGGGCGATTATGCTCAATAACTGCGGATCTACCGTTATTACAAACAGCCTGATTTTTAAAAACTCTGCCGCTCAAGGTTCAGCCATTTATAATAATGTATACGATTATTCCAACGAAACCAATAATTATAATTCCGCATCTTTTACATTGGCAAATGTAACTATTGCCAAAAACGAGTCAAGCAATTATGGTGCGTTGTATTCTGTCAGTAACGCTTATTTATACAATACGATTATTCAGGCTGACGGGGGCATGGCGGTATTTAAAATGCAGGGCGATACTGGAACCGGCTCGATGTGGGGACAGAACAATCTGATATCTTCCATGTACGGTTCATTTACTGCAGATGAGGCAACGGTAGATGGCGGTTATACGTCTGGCTCTCCAACGTTTGTTAATGCCAGTGGCAATTATTCAGAGATTTCCGATTATGCTTTGACTGACATTTCTCTTGGAGTTGATGATGGAAACAACGACATTGCTAATCGTTATGGAATGACAAATCAAACAAAAGACATAATTGGGAACAGCCGAATATATGAGGGAACCAATATAGATCTTGGCGCTTTTGAATTACAGTCCAGCGTTCAAGCTCTGTCCTCTCCTGTTGTTTCTTCCTCTATTAACGGAACGAACGTTGTCTTTTCGTGGGAACCCGTCGAGAATGCGTCTACGTATACGATTATGTACCAAATTACTGGAGAGGAAATGACGGATTCTCAGTGGTTTACAGCGTCGGGATTGTCCACGACGTCGTTTGCGATTCCGAAATTGATAAACGGCGTTTGTGTAACCGCGCGAGTGCAGGCAGATGGGACGGAATTTTATACCAAGTCCGATTGGTCAGAAGCAACCGCAACCATTGCCCCATTGGATTTATCGGGTTATAATGTCGATCTTGACGGCGATAGCGTAAAAGAAACCAATGTGTTTACTTTGTCGTCGAAACCGGATTCCAACTATACGATTTATCTCGATTTTACCGGTCATTTGGTTACGTCAACAGCATGGAACGGAGACGATTACGGCGATATTATTCGCATTGACGCCAGCGTCGGAACTACATATTCTGCCGATGACATATTGTACATTTGGCGTACAGCTGCAGAAGATTACGCGCCTTTTGATGTTAATGTTACTACAGCATTTCCAGGACTTGACGCTATTTTATATGACAATACCGAAAGTGATTTGCAATGGGGAAAACGAATTGTTATCGGAAAAAATTACTGTATGAATTCAGACAATTCGTCTCCCAATAAATCCAATGTTACAACCGCGGGCGTTTCTTTTGTTGGGTCGTTCCAGCAAATGCTTGAAGACGTTGCGTTTGTTTGGACGCGTGGAAAGAAGTATGACGCGGAGACGGTTACTCATGAATCGGGACACACGTTAGGTCTATATCATGCTGGAAGCAGTACGTATATCGGTCAGAGCGTATACTTTAGTGGTGAACAGTACTGGGCGCCAATTATGGGATCGGGGTATTCTTACAGTATGGTTCAGTGGACGCAAGGTGAATACCCGGGGGCGCAAACTGTTACCAATAACACTGGCGAAGAACTCAATAAACTGGATGAATGTCAAAATGAATTATTGATTATATCCAGTTACATTCCGTTTATTGAAGACGATGTCGCTACCTTATCGACAGACGGAAATTACACCGTGGATGGAACGCCGGCGGCGTTATTGAATTCTGCCCCGTCAAACGGTCAGTCTTCCTCTATTTCTTATACCGGAATGATTGGACGTCAAACTATAGGCGAAGGAGACGAGACTGTTTTGGCTGAACCTGACAACGACGTTTATACATTGTCGTTGAATGTCGGTTCTGTGGATTTAACAATTCAAGGCGTTGATTGTTTGGGGTATGTTTATGCAGATATGGGGTATTCGTATAATCTGACCAATCTTGACATCAAAGCCGAATTGTTTGATTCTAACTGGAATTCAATTTGCGTGTACGATAGCGACTGGTCATGCGATGCCACAATTCAATGTAATATTGTAACTGCCGGTTTATATTATTTGGTTATTTCTGGAGATGATCGGGGAACGCTCGGAACTGATGGCGGGTACTGGTACACAGATGAAAATGGCGCCACAAAGCTCGGTTACTCTAATTACGGGTCATTAGGCCGTTATCAAATTCTTGGTTCTGTAATGACTGAATATGATGTAATTTCAGGCGTAGAAATAGTTGGGTATTCAGGCGTTTACGATGGAACAAACCACCAGTTAATTCAATCTATTGTTGGATTGGAGTCAAATGATTTGGTCTATTATTCTACCGACAATGTTAATTGGTCAACAGATTGTCCTGAAGAAAAAGATTCTGGCGACTATTCCATCTGGGTTAAAATTGAAAGAGAAGGCTATGAAATCTATCAGTCGTCCGAAATTGCTTCAACTATTTCAAAAGCAGTCTTAACCGCAACGGCAGATAATCAATCGATGATTTATGGAGATGTCGCTCCAACGTACACAATCTCATATACCGGTTTCGTTAACGGCGAGGACGAATTCGTCATTGACCAGCTGGCTCAAGCAACGTGCGCTTATTCTCAATTTGACGCCGTTGGAAATTATGCAATTACGGTTTCTGGAGCGTCAGATAATAATTATAACTTTGTTTATGAATCTGGAACGCTGAGCGTAAATCAGAAATCGGTAACGGTTTCATTTAGCGGCTATTCAGGTCTGATTTATACTGGCGTTCAGCAAGAAATTTCAGCAATCGTATTTGGCGCAGTCAATAACGACGACGTTAGTTTGACGCTGAATTATAACGCCCCAGCGAAAGACGCGGGTTCTTATACGGCGTCAGCGTCAATTTCCAATGGGAACTATATTTTAACCGGAACGACTACGCAAGATTTTGAAATTGGTAAAGCGACGCTGACCGCAACGGCGGACAATCAGTCGATTACTTATGGCGATGCGGCGCCCGGATACACCGTAACGTATACGGGATTCGTCAACGGGGAAAATAAGAATGTAATAGACACTCTTGCAGCGGCAGCGTCAAGCTATAATCAATACAACAACGTTGGCGAATACTTGATTACCGTTTCCGGGGCTTCTGATAACAACTATAATTTTGTTTATCAAACCGGGACGCTGAACGTTGGACAGAAGTCTGTAACGGTTTCGTTTAACGATTATTCCGGATTGGTTTACAACGGACAAGAGAGGTCAATCTCCGCAGCGGTTTCTGGGACAGTCAATAACGACAATGCGGGTCTTTCGTTGACGTATAACAAGACAGTTAAAGATGCGGGGTCTTATACCGCAACGGCGTCAATTTCCAATAGCAATTACGTTCTGACTGGAACGACAACGCAGGTTTTTTCAATCGACAAAGCTACGTTGACAGCAAAGGCGGATAATCAAACAATTACCTACGGCGACGCGGCGCCATTTTATACAGTTACATTTATCGGCTTTGTCAACGGAGAAGACGAATCGGTTATTAATACGAAGCCGTCGGTACGGTCGTCATACGCTCAATACAATAACGTTGGGGAATACACAATTACAGTCGGAAGAGGTTCAGACAACAACTACAAATTTGTGTATTCTTCCGGAACGCTAACGGTTGAACAAAAAGCTGTAACCGTTTCGTTTGACGATTACAATGGATTGGTTTATAACGGACAAGAGCAGGCGATTTCCGCTTTGGTTTCCGGAACCGTTAATAACGATGACGCCGGGTTGTCTTTGTCTTATAATAAACCTGTCAAAGACGCCGGGGATTATACCGCAACGGCGTCAATTTCCAATAGCAATTACGTTCTGACTGGAACGACAACTCAGAACTTCTCAATCTGCAAGGCGACGCTGACGGCAAAGGCGGATAATAAATCAATAACCTACGGGGATTTAGCTCCAGAATACACGATTACGTATTCGGGTTTCGTCAACGGTGAGAATAAATCTGTTATTGATACGCAAGCAACTGCAACGTCGATTTATGCTCAGTTTAACAACGTTGGCGAGTATGCAATTACAGCCTCGGGGGCGGAAGATAACAACTACGATATTGTTTATCAATCTGGAACGCTCAATGTTGTTCAGAAGTCTGTAACGGTTTCTTTTGACGATTACGAAGGACTGATTTACAACGGTCAAGAGCGGACAATCTCCGCGACAGTTTTCGGAACGGTCAATAATGACAATCCCGGCTTATCGCTGATGTACGACAAGACCGTCAAAGATGCCGGTTCATATACCGCAACCGCCTCGATTTCCAATAGCAATTACGTCTTGAACGGAAAATCGACGCAAAACTTCTCAATTGGCAAAGCGACTTTGACCGCAACGGCGGACGATCAGTCAATTACCTACGGTGACGCGGCGCCGGCGTATACGGTAACTTATACGGGATTTGTCAACGGTGAGAATAAATCTGTTATTGATACGCAAGCAACTGCAACGTCGATTTATGCTCAGTTTAACAACGTTGGCGAGTATGCAATTACAGCCTCGGGGGC
>JAZQDP010000465.1:0-7838 GCA_045546875.1 Thermoguttaceae bacterium
GTGAACTTTTCCAGTCCGGACGGCGCCTTGAGGTTGTCGTTGGTAAAGCTGTTTTCGTTCGACGGCTTGACGTCGGGCGTCGGAATGTATTTCTCTTCCGGCTTAACGACCGATTTGTGTTCTGGAATGGATTTTAATCCGTTTTCGACAATGTCGAACATTCGCGTATCGGTTTGAGGCTGAACAGGTTCAGACGCAGCCTGTTGAGTCTTTTCCGGCTGTTTTTCCTTTTCCGCTGGCAGATTCTGTTCAACGATTTGTTTCGGCTCTGCCGGAGTTTGCGGTTCAACGATTGGGTCAACGACAGGGGGGACGATTGGGTCAACAATCGGTTCAACGTTTGTTTTAGCCGCCAAGTCGTCGTTTTGCGCTGTGGTTTGTTCAGACCGCGGCTTGAATTCGTTAGACGCTATCGGCTCTGGCTGTTTTACTGTGTCGTTTGAAATAGCGTTCTTTTTTCTCGAAACGGGAGTCCATCCGCCGAAACTCGTCTTTGGCGGCGGTTCGACAGTCTGAATTTTCGGCGTTGTCGGCGCTTCTGCAATCTGCTTCGGCTCGGTTTCAACCGGCGATTGAGCGATCTGTGCCGGCGCGGTTGCTGTTGACTTTTTAGCCGCAGGCTTTTTGGTAACGGGCGCGTTGTCAACCGCTACGGAATCTTGCGTTTCCGGGGAGTTTTGGGTAAGAGCAGGGCTTTGCGTAGCTACGCGTCTTTCGATGCTGTCTTCTTCTAACGGCGCCGTGGGCGATGTTAAACGCAGCTGGATTTTTTGACCTGTCTTTTTCGGCTGAATGGAGTCAGGAACCGACTTGGAAGCGACGCTGTCGGATTTCGGCTGAGCGCTCGACTTGGTAATTTGTTTTACAGCGGCTGGCGCAGATTTACTTCCGATTTTTTGGGGGTTTGCAGCAGTTTGCCCCTGTATTTTCAGTTCGTTTGGCTTACCGCGTTCTTCCTGATTGGTTTGAGCGGTTTTATTCAGCTCTGCAATCGGTGTCATTTTGAGTTCGACGTCGCTTTGAGTTGGAGTCGGCTTGCTTAACTGCGTCTGAGCCGGCTTGTTTAACTCTGCAATCGGCGTCATTTTGATTTCGCCGTCGTTTTGAGTTTGAGCCAGCTTGTTCATCTGAGTTTGAGCCGGCTTGTTTAACTCGGAAATCGGAACCATTTTAATGTCGCCATCGTTTTGAATCGTTCTTGGGGCGGCAATGACTGCAGACGTATTCCCCAACGGAACTGGATCCGCATTGAGGATAGAAAAGGCTGCCAGCTGAAGTTTGTAATCCTGCAGAAGGCTATCCGACTGTTTTTTCTCTTGAGCTAAAGCCGGAAAAGCGAACGCGATGGCAAAAATCAGCAGGACGTTAATACCGTTTGTGTAAAACTGTCGCATGGAAATAATCTCCACAGATAGATTTAGTGTGTAATGTCTGTTAAAATAATCGTTAGGATTGGTATAATCGATACAATCCCTCTTTTTGTTAGAATCGTCAAGGAGGATAAAAAAATCTAGTAATTTTTTTGTGAAGGGTAAATTTTCCGACTTTTTGAGGTAAAAACCAGAGGAGGGGAGCGAATTTTGTGCACGTCCCCCAAAAATAAAATAAGTACACCCCCGTCTGGAAGAAAATCAATTTAAAGGTATAATTAAAAGAAAGTTACAGTTTATAGTTATTGACTTTGCGATTCAGGTTTCCAGCGTAAAAGCTGGTCGAGCAGGTTCTGAATAGCTAACAACCTTTATAATCATGTACGATTCGTTATTGATTTTGACATACGGCGGTCCCGAGACGGTCGAACAGATTCGCCCATTTATTGAGAAGATATTGGGCGACCGCGCAACTCCGTCGAGAGTAGAGGCGTCTGTAAAGCGATATGAACGCCTTGGCGGGGTAAGCCCGATAAACGAGCAGACCAGGGCGCTGTTGGTGAGACTTATCAACAAGATGATGTCCATCGAGAACCCGATGCCGGTATATTGGGCGACGCTGTACTCGAACCCCTCTGTAGAAGAAACGATAACGCATTTAGTTTACGACGACCGAAAGAACGTTGCGGTTTTTACTCCGACCCCTTTGGAATCCGAGTATATGAACCGAAAGTTTCGTAAATCTATTGACGACGCTCTCAATTCGATTGATTCCGCCCAAAAGCCAACTTTTACCTTTTTACCTCCGTATGCCGATTCCGATGAATTTATCCGCGCCGGGGCGTCAACAGTAATTAAAGGCTTAAAGTTTTTGGAAGATCAGGGCGAAAAAAATATCAAGATATTGTTTAGCGCCCATTCACTGCCCGTAAGTTGGGAAGAAACATCAAGTTACGTAACTCGATTTACTGAAATAACGGATGAAATTGCCAAACAAATTGGACTAAAAGACGTAATAAAAGTATGGCAAAGCAAGCCGCCAGAGGCGCAGGGAGAATGGCTTTCTCCCGACCCGATAGAGGCGATTGACGCTCTTGCCAACCAAAGTCCTGCGCCTGCGGTTTTAATCGTCCCGTTGGGGTTTTCGCTCGATAATATGGAAATCGCCTACGATTTGGATTTCACAGCGGCAAACGCATGCCGGGAACGAGGGATAAATATGTTTCGCGCCTCAACGGCTTCGGCGGAACCCGATTTTATCGAGATGATTATCAATTTATTGTATTCAAATTAATATAATATTCCAATTAATTGGCTGACAATTACAGCCTGTTACAATATAAATACGAAGAAGGGATTCATTTACCTTATGAAAACAATTGCAATCGGATCGGGAAAAGGCGGAGTCGGTAAAAGTTCGGTTTCCGCATTAATCGCTTTGGCGTTAAAACGTCAGGGATTTTCTGTTGGTCTGTTGGACGCCGATATTTTTGGACCGTCGATTCCTCATATTTTGGGGGTAGTCGACGGCGCGTATAGCGAAAACGATATGATTCAGCCGATTTACGTCAACGGCATCGCAACGTTGTCTGTTGGCAATATGACGCCCTCAGACGCGGCTGTTATTTGGCGCGGTCCGCTTATTCACAGCGTTTTAGACCAGATGATTAATCACACCAACTGGGTTGATCCGTCTGGAAAAAAGCTCGATTACCTGATCATTGACCTCCCCCCGGGAACGGGCGACGTCCCGATTTCGCTCAATCAGCTTACAACGCTCAATGGGCAGGTTATCGTTTGCACTCCGCAGCAGACGGCGCTAATTGACGCCATCCGCGCGGTAGACATGGTCAAAAAGATTGAAAAGCCGCTGTTGGGGTTAATAGAAAATATGAGTTATTTTCTCTGTGACGGCTGCGGCAAAAAACACGATATTTTCGGTTCCGGCGGCGTTAAAAAATACGCTCAAGACAACAACCTTCCCTTTTTGGGAGAAGTTCCCTTCTCGCCTGAAATACGACGCTACGAGGACGAGGGATCGTTATTTGAGCTGGAAAACAACCCGGAAATCATGGGGATTTTTGACCAGATTGCAAAGAATCTGATCGAGCAAATTAAAGCCAATCCCGTTATGCCTAAATTGAATATGATATAATGACGCGAGTTGCAAGCTGCGAGATTTATTGTCCTGAAGCGTAATTGCACATTCAGAATTACGCTTCAAAGAAATATCTGTTTCACTCCTGACGGCTCCCCTCCCTATACATCCTACCTTTATCAGAGATTTACATTATGAGTTATTTATTAATTGACATTGGCAACAGCGCAGTCAAACTGGATTTTGCCGTTGGCAACGAGCAGACGTTTTTAACGCTGCCACGGTCTGTCACTGACTGGGAAAAGCTCTTGCAAAACTGGTTTGATTCTGTTATTGGGCTTTCTTCCAACTGGTCTCAATGTCAAATTCACGTTTCCAGCGTCTGTCCGGAACTTTGGGAACGGCTTTGCCCTCTTCTTAAACCGACGATGAGTTTTAAGTTTTGGCAAGATTTTGAAGTTCCGATTGATGCAGACGTTGTCGATAAAAACGCCGTCGGTTCAGATCGTCTTTTTGCAGCTCTTTATGCGGCAACGTATAAGTCCCCTCATCGCGCGGCGCTGGTGTGCAACGTAGGAACGGCTCAGACGGTTGACGTTGTTTCTCCAGACGGCAAGTTTTGCGGCGGGCAGATTATTCCCGGTGTTCATATTGCTCTGGAAGCCCTTCATAAAAAGACGGCGTTTCTTCCAAAAATCAATCGCTTGTCTGATAATATGATTGTTTCGTCCTGCGGCAAGACGACGCGTCAAGCGATGGAATTCGGCGCGGTCAATTTGGCTTGTGGAATTCTGGAAAGAATGAAACGTTTGGTCAAAGAGGAGTTTGACTCTACTCCTGTGGTGTATGTTTCCGGCGGGGCAGGGCGTCTCATTTGCAACAACCTGGGAATTAAAGCCAATTACGTCGAAAATATGACCCTTCAAGGCATGCGCGTTGCCGCTGAACGAATTGACCTCAATCGAAGATGGTAACGACGGCAAAGCGTGCAAACGCGAGAAGCGAAAATAGAAGGGTTCTTTTGAACGAAAAGTAGTCGAAAACGCCTCCGGATCGCGGACATTGTCCGCGTAAATAAATTATTTTTTTGGGTGGGTAATACCCGTCCCCCGGAGGTATATACTTCTTTCCCTTTCAGGGCTGGAATTTTTGACGCTTCGTATCATCAACCCCCATCCTCATATCGCCCCCAAAATTTTGAGCGCTTTCTTTTTGGAGGTGCGACTGTCTTTCCTATTCCTTTTTTCTGGAAATGTTGTATAATTAAAAGAAACGATTTTTAATACAATAAAACGTAAGATTATTCCATGAAAATTGAATCGCTGGAAATCCATAATTTCAAGGTTTTCAAAGACGTCAAGATTGACCATATTCCGAATTTCGCTGTTTTTGTCGGGAAAAACGGCGTAGGAAAGACTACGCTTTTTGACGTGTTTGGTTTTTTACGCGACTGCCTGCAGAGCAATGTTCGAGACGCTTTAGAGCGCCGCGGCGGGTTTGAAGAAGTTGTTTCCCGTCAGCAATCGGGGCATATAGGATTTACTATTAAATTCCGACCTGAAAAAGACGAACCGTTGGTTACATACGAACTGAAAATTAGTCTTAACGATAAAAAACGCCCGGTTGTCGAACGTGAACGATTGCGATTTCGCCGCGGTTCGAAAGGACAGCCCTGGTTGGTTTTGGATTTTGCTAACGGTTCAGGGCGAGCTGTCGAGGGTGAGATTAAAACTTTTGAACAGGCAAAAACAATCGAAACCCGTTCAGAACAAAAACTGGACTCCCCCGATATTTTGGCAGTTAAGGGGCTGGGACAATTCCGCGAATTTGCCGCCATTGCCAGTCTGCGTCGATTAATTGAATCCTGGCAGTCGTTTAATTTCCATGTCGGCGCCGCTCAGGAACGCAAACCGTCTGTAGATAGTTTTATTCTTTCGTCAACAGGCGATAATCTGGTTCAGGTTGCCAAATATATTCGAGAAGCCTATCCCGATATTTTCCAAAAAATACTGGATCGTATGAAGGAACGCATTCCCGGCGTAACTCAGGTTGACGCTGTCGAAACTGTAGATCATTATCTTGTGCTGCAATTTCAAGACGGCTCTTTTAAAAATCCGTTTTCTGCTCGTTATGTTTCAGACGGGACGATGAAAATGTTTGCGTACATGGTTTTACTCAACAATCCTGAACGGTACGCTCTGCTTTGTATTGAGGAACCGGAAAATCAGCTTTATCCGGAATTGCTGGAAATATTGGCAGAAGAATTTCGCAGCTATTCGCTCAATGGCGGTCAGGTTTTTGTCTCGACTCATTCTCCAGAGTTCTTGGACGCAATTGAACCGCAAGAGTTATATTGCTTGTCAAAAAAAGACGGTTTTACATCTGTCAAGTCAATGCGGAAATCGGAATTGATAAATTCCTTATATCAGGGCGGCGATAAACTGGGTTCGCTTTGGAATCAGCAAATTCTGACGGCGGAGGATGACAAGTGAAAATCGTCTTTCTTTTGGAAGAAGCGTCCATGAAGTACTATTTGGACGAGCTTCTTCCTGTCATTCTTCCGCCGGACGTTAAGTTTTTAACCATTCCCCATCGGGGAAAAGGCGACTTGCGAAAATCGTTGTCTATTAAATTGCGGGCATGGAAAGAAGCTGAAGAAGTTCGATTTGTCGTTGTTCACGATCAAGACGAAAGCGATTGCCGAGAGCTGAAAAAAGAATTGCAGAAATTGTGCGACGCTTATCGTTCCAATGTTTTGGTGCGAATTCCCTGTCGTGAATTGGAAGCGTGGTATTGGGGCGATCTGGTGGCAGTCTCTGCCGCTTTTGGTAAAGATCTAACCCCATACGGAAAGAAAAAATCGTATCGCGTTCCTGATGAAATTGTTCATCCGAAAAAGAAATTACAAAAAATTCTTCCGGAATTGCAGCAATGCCTTGGCGCTCAAGCAATAGGCAAACAGACTGCAAAACGAAATTTAGATGACAATGCCTCTGCCAGCTTCCAAGCCTTTGTTAAAGGGGTCCGGAAGATGTGTGAAACGTAAAGGGGGAGAAAGTCTATTATTTTATTGTTGTCCATTTTTATTGGACATCGCCAAGCCAACAAAAACAGCTATGACTCCAAATATTAACAAGAAGCAGTTCCAGTCGCTTGAATCACTATTGTAGTTGTGCATTAATGGCTGAAGTACACGAGGATCAACCCTTCCCCGTTGTGCATGGCAAACGTGGTTTACAGCAGATATTGTTTCACAATCCAATGTTTCAACAGCTGAAATCATATTCGTATTAGCAAGATTTTGGCTGCTAACGTCTTTGTTAAAGTTCGCAAGAACCGCCACTGTCAATACAGTAATTGACAATGTTGCCGATACAAGAAAGCCTGCAATTACAGACCTAAAATCACTTCCGCCGCTATTGTTGCCTTTGCTCATGTTCAAACTCCTTAAAGAGAAAGAGTGAGCCAGCGTTTCCTTGCCCTACCAAGAAACAAAAAATGGGAATACGCTGGACGCATCCCGAGATGGAGGTTAGCAACAACCCAAATGATTAGACGCATTTCACGTACTCCCGATAAGGGAAGTGAATGCAAATAATCATTTTAGCTATTTGAATTTTCAGAAATCGATAATCTTATTGCGGCGGATTCTGACTAGAGTATATATCGAGTTCTGTTCAAATTACGTTTGCAATTTAAACTACAGCCGCAACGCGACTTCATGATGAAATCTGGTTAAATCCGTAAACGTAGTTTGAAGTTGCTATTTCCATCTCGTTTTGCGAATTCTGATTAATAGTATAGCTGGATTTAGAACTCGTGTCAAGGGGGTGAATGAAATTTTTATAACAAAATTTGAATAATTGAATATGCGTACGTAAATAATTTCTGTATATTCGGAAACGTCTCCGGGGCGGGGACATTGTCCGCATAAATAAATTATTTTTTGGTTCATCCGACAATTTGGCGCCTGTGAGCTAAAAAGCAGGCGTTTTGCCCGCCCAAAATCTCACGCGGAGATGCGGAGACGTGGAGGAGTTTTGCGAAGTTTTAAAGATTTTTTTGCGTTCTTTGCGGCTTAAAAATTTTAGTAAGGAAAGAATAGGCGCCCGACGAGGTCGGGAAATGGGTAGAGCCAAAACTGGCTTTTTCGGAGACATAACCTCCTTGGGGGCGAGGATTACCCGCCAAAAAAATAATCTACATTAGATTTTCGCGGACAATGTCCGCGCCCCAGAAACAAATCCGGCTCGCCTAAGCGTAATTCCGTTCGCTTTGCGAACTCCATTACCGCCTTCCAGTTCTACTGCCTACTGCCTACTGCCTACTGCCTACTGTCTACTGCCTACTGCCTACTGCCTACTGCCTAC
>JAZQDP010000466.1:0-2130 GCA_045546875.1 Thermoguttaceae bacterium
ATTCCTTGAGTAAGGTGTATAATATTTCTAGTCATGGGGTTCCTTTCTATATGGACTTGTTGTTTTTTTTATATTATAGAGAGAATCCCATGCTTTTTCAATACCTTTTATTGCTCAGGTACGCAGTTACCGGATGAGCCAAAATTTTCAAAAAAATAGAGGAAAGTTAAAAAAGAGAAAGTTAAAAAGGTTCGTCTGGCGGCGTGGCGCTACTCCCAATCCACGCCGACAAGGTCGGAGCCTGCTTGGAAGAGAGTGGCAGTCTCTGGGGGGGCGCCGCTCCCAGTCCGCACTGCCGTGCGGTTGCCAAAAAACGCTCCCATTGGTCGCTTGCGTTAATTCCAAATTCCGAATTCCGAATAGTCTTCTTCGCCAGCGCGGCTCGCGCCCGCTCCCCCAGAAACGTTATCCTCTCCGCCAATGCGGCTCACGCCAGTATTGTCCGTCAAATCCGCGTGCGAACTAATCTGCTAGGCGCCAACTTACCGGAAGAGCCAAAAATATCCTCTTTCCCTCTCTTTACTGTTTGATAGCTTTTTTAATCGCTTCAAACACTTCTGGATTGGCGTCGTTTTTGGGCGTCGTCTCGCCGGGGTCAGCAGATAAATCGTAGAGTTCCCAGTCGATTTTTTTTATCGTGTACGGGGCAGGCGTCCCCGGTTTAACGTCTTGAGATGAATCGACCGCTTTATACTCTTGAGGGCAATACAATTTCCATTTAGCAGCGCGAACGGCTAGTATTTTCCCATCGGGAGAAAAATAGGCAAACGATTTGTAAATCAACTGATCCGTCTTGCCGTTTAAGACGTCAACAAGCGATTTTCCCTCGCGTTTGCCGAATTCGCCTGAAGGAACGCCCCACAACTGAGCGACGGTCGGCGCGACGTCGAGCTGATTGACAAAATGACAGTATTCCGCCGGCTTGACTCTGTTTTTCCATCGCATAATACAGGGAACGCGAACCGACCCTTCAAAACCGATGTCAGCGCGATACGGTCCCGTATCCCCCGCTTGCACTCCCCACGCGCGATTCGGTCCATTATCGGAAAGAAAAACAATCAGCGTCGATTCCGCAATTCCTGCCTGATCAACGGCATCGACAATGTCTCCCACAGCGCGGTCAAGTTCTGAAACGGCTTCTCGGTACGCGTCCTCCTGCTGGTTTACCAGCGGAACGCGAGGCGACGTAAAGAAAACGCAGGCGAAAAAAGGAACGTCTCTTTTCTCTTTGATGAACTTGACAACGCGAGGGGCAATATGCGTCGTATAAGATTCCGGATTGACGTTGTATCCGACAACGGCATTGTTATTCCACAGTTTTATTGGCGGATTAAGCTCGCCGGCAATCGGATGGAACGACCAGTTATCAGCCGGGGTCGTAACGCCCCAAAACAGGTCAAACCCGACATCGGTCGGCATGGGGGCGGATTCCGTTCCCAAAAGCCACTGACCCCAAAACGCCGTTTGATAACCGTTCTTTTTAGCCAGAGCCGCTAAACCAAAGGCGCTCAGATTCTTTGTAAATCTTTTTCCTGTCAGCAAAGCGCGTTGAGACGATTGGCTATCAGGCGCGGGAGCGGAAAAGTCCGTGAACCGAATCCCTTCTTTGGCAAGGCGACAAATGCGCGGCGCTGCCGTCTTCTCTCCGTAATAACAGCCCAAATCCCCTACTCCCAAATCGTCAGCTACAAGCAAAATGACGTTTACCCCGTCATGGGGAGCTGTCTGCTTTTCAGGAATAATCGGATCATTATCAACCGTCGAGGGCGGCGGAATAACAACAACGTCGTTATTGGATTCGCCCTCTTTTGGCTTTTCGATGTCGCTGTCGTCCGCTTTTGGCGTCTGGTCGTCCTCTGGTTCCGCCAGATCCGGTTCGTTTTGCGGTTCTGCGTCTTTGACCGGTTTACCCAAATCGCCAGCATTAGATATACTATCACTTTCCTCCGGCTCAACTTCGTCAACAGACGGCAATTCCGGTCCGTCCTGATAATCTTGAGCCAGTAGCGGCGCTGTAACCAGCAGCAATAACGACAAAAAAAATACGAGCGTTTTCATGCTCGTATTATAGCGTCTTGAATTTAAATTGTAAAGACGAATTCTCTCTCCGTGCAACATCGGCAGCGGGGG
>JAZQDP010000467.1:0-5515 GCA_045546875.1 Thermoguttaceae bacterium
TTTTAGAAAATGGAAACTAAATAACATTAAAAATTTTATGGATAAGATAATTATTTACAGATACGATCTAAAGAAAATGGTTATAAGACAAACATGCAAAAAACAACAGCAAAAGTATAATACCTATCAGAATTTTTTTGAAATCAATGAAAAATATATCGCTACCACTTATCATTCGTCCCCCAGTCGTTAGCGCAATTGGAATTAACGCACAAAGAACCATTTTAATAGAAGCGTCCATCGGGAATTTTATCAAAAAATAATCAGAGACCAGCCCCAAAAGAAGTGAGAGAAACACGATAGCTGGTTCAAAACGGCTTCTGTTTCGATACTCTCGACACCCAGACTTTTCCAATGTTTTAATCCATTGATGATATTTACTCTCCGAGGAAACGCCAAGTGCAATCATTTGAGACGTTGGAACGTGATATACTATTATTGCTCTTTTGATATGGATTGGCGATAGTAAAACACCCCACGGAATAATTGATAATGTATCGGAATATCCTTTCCACCAAACGCATTCTGACAATAAATAGCGCTCCTGAAATCCCCAATACCAGTGAAATTGAGATTCGTCTGATCCCGAAATTTGCAATGAACTTTCATCCGACTTTATGTGCAGAGGATAATATTTTTCATATATTTTATGTTGAACTATACAAAAACAAAAAGAAATAAAGCAAAACAATGATATTGATATAAAAAACATACAGAGGTTATTGATAGAATAACCTAGCGTATAATATGCAATGAAAACAATCCAAATCAAAGGTATTATTTTACAACCCCAAATAACATATCTTTTTATTGGCAGTAATGTTATTTTCTCTTCCATAGGTATACTCCAATCATATTATTATGGCTCTCTATCAAAATCTGTGGGTAAAAATCCACAAAAAACAAAATAAAGGTGGACATTTCTCAAATACTTGAATAATACATTTTTTAACAACAATAACAACAATCAGAGTCAATGCCCAATGATTAGTATATTCAATTCAACGACCGATTACAAGGCGTTTGTTGCAGATAAATGAGGAAAATCACAAAATAACAAAAAAAGAATCTTTACGGCAAAAGAAAACAAGCCCCGCTAAAAAACATTTGCCGCAGCCAAAAACCTTTCTGGATCGCGGACGTAAGTCCGCAAAATGAAAATTCGCTTCAGCGGGCGAAACGCCCGCGAACCGGGCTGAACAGAGGCTTTCTGTTACATCAGGAAACGTAGCCCAGGGACGGGCGCCATCCGTGAAGTTTTCTTCTGCGTCGGTTTGGTATGCACGCTTCTCAACGTTTTGTTCGCCTATCGGCGAATGCGTAATTCCGCTCCCGCTGGTCGCTCCATTACCGCCTTCCATTTCTTTACGTACTTTGCGGCTAAAAATTCTTTAGCGTCTACGCGCTATTATTCCGCCGTTTCCGGTTCGTCGTCCTGAAGAATCGTCTGTTCCTGGAAGTTGCGGGAAATCAGGAAGAACAAAAAGACGTCAACGACCAGCATTCCGAAGAACAAAGCGTAGTAGTTCGTTCCTTTAAGAAACGCAAAGCTCGCGTTTTTGTCGATGAGCATGTTAAGCGAACCAACCAGCAGGTTGCCAATGGCAATTGGCATCGTATAGAAACTCATAATCAGAGATTTCATTGATTTTGGCGCCTGCTTGTACGCCAACTCCAAAGAGGAAACGGAAATCAGAATTTCTGCAACGGTAATAATGATATACGCCAAAATCTGCCACGACTGGTTGAGCGCAATAGCGTCGCCTTGCCGATGATATTCAAAATACAAAGGGAACGCCGCTGCAATCGCGCCGATAATCAGCCCGAATTTGATTTTTCGCACCAGCGTCAGGTTGATAAACCGGTTAATGAACGGATAAACCGCAACCGTAAAAAGAGGAATCAGACCCATAATCAAAGCAGGGTTGAGAGCCTGCATTTGGTCGGGAAGAATTTCAAAATTACGCACGCTTTCCGGAAGAAAAGAACAGCCCTGGAAAATGCGCGAATCCATGCTGTCGCCCTGCTCGACCCAGCGGGAACCGGTTTGATCGTACATCGCCCAAAACGGAACAAGGAACAGATAAATCAGCAACACTTTTCCAATTGCTTTTAGTCCTTCAGGACTCTTGATTTCTTTAACAAAATTATTAGTCGAGACGGTGCGCTTGGCGTATTTCTTTCTTCCCATCCAAAAGACCAACGTCGCAATCGCCATTAAAATACCGGGAACGCCGAAAGCAACGTGAGGTCCGTATTTTTCTCTCAGCCAGGGCGTCAGCAAGGTCGAAAAGAAAGATCCGAAGTTAATCGCCAGATAAAACCAGTTGTAAATGTTTGACATAAGGCTCTGGTTTGAGGCGTTAAACTGGTCGCCGACAAACGACGAAACGCACGATTTAATTCCGCCTGACCCCAAAGCGATAATCGTCAGCCCGAGCAGCAGCGCGCCCTTTTGCGTCATTCCAATTGACTCGCACGGCAGAGCCAGCACAAGATGCCCAACGCAGTAAACCAGCGACAGGTAGAAAATGACCTTGTATTTCCCCCAGAACAGGTCAGCCAGCAGCGCGCCGAAAAATGGCAGGAAATACACCGCAAACTGAAACATGTGAATCACGCCCGTCGATTCCTCTTTAGACATCAAAAGAGTTTGAGTCATGTACAGCATCAAAATCGTTTTCATGCCGTAGAACGAAAACCGTTCCGCCGCTTCGTTCCCGATAATATACGGAATGCCCGCTGGCAGCTTGGGTTTTTCTTCGGAGGGAATATCGTTATTGACCAATTCAGCGTCGTTTGTTTGACTCATGGGAGGTTAGGGAATAGGGAATAGGGAGTAGGGAAAAGCTATTAGCTTCTAGCCTTTAGCTTTTAGCTTGATAAACCTGATTCGTGCGACAATGCAAGATTCAAGAATAATCAAGCTAGCGGCTAGGAGCTAGTAGCTAGAAGCTAAATTATCAGCTCAGCGCCGCCGCAACGTCGTTTGAAACGATAACGCCGTAGTTGACTGCGCCCAGCCAGCCGGACATGATAATTCCAACTGAGCCGGTATGGTACAGCCCGGCGATCTGGTCTGGCAGATGTCGGCTGACGTCCAGACCTTCAAACTTCGTTCCGAAACTGGCGCCGGCAAGATGGAGCGTGTATCGCTGGAACGTCTTCGGCGTTGCCGCTTCTGTGTAAATCGCCCGTTGGTGAATGTTGGGAACGTACTTTTCCAGAGCGTCTAAAGTCGTGTTAATCAAATCCTGTTTGGATTCCTTGTATCGTTCCGGCGACAGGTTGTTCCAGTCGGCGAAATTCGCGTTGGAACTGGCAACTATCGCGCAGCGGTTAACGCCGGGGCGCGTTTTGGGATAGTAGAACGAGTACGTTCTGCTGGTAATGTTGCGTGACAAAAGCATGTCGGTGTCGAATTCCGGCGCAACGGACGTAAAGAGCAAATCGCCGCAGACGTCTTCGTCCAGCATATCGCCTTCCGCCATGCCGATATAAACCTGAGTCGAGGAATTATTGACTCGCACCGACTTCGCCTGTTGAATGAAATTCGGGTCAAAGCGGAATCCGCCGACCATATCGAAAATCGTCGTCAGCAGGTTGCCGTTGGAAACGACCGCTCGGGTTTTGACTATCTTCTTTCCGTCGGGCGTTGCCAGCATGACGGACGAAACCTTGCGTTTCCCTTCGCTTTCGTCAACGTCAATTCCCACCGCTTTTGTTCTCATGGAAATATCGACGCCGTTTTTGAGCATTTCCGCCTTCATCAGCTCGATAAGCTGGTCAGTTCCGCCGGAGAACGTAAAAACGCCTTTGGACATGAAGTTGGAAAAGACGATTCCGTACGACACAGCCGGGTCGTCCAGCGTCGAACCGTTAGCGTAGGTAATCGGCTCCATCAGCAGACGAACGACGTCTTTTCGCCCCGGGAAATGCTGCTCAAACAGATCGCGCGCCGTGAGCGATAAATCGTCGGTAAAGTTCATCGATCGGGCGTGGTCAAAAAACGCAACGACGTTTTCCCGGGGAACGTTGAATTTATTGACCAGCAATTCCGTGAAGTCTTCCCGGTTAAACGTCGTCGTAAGCGAAAACATCGGGTTGTCAAATTTGATGTTTTTCAGCTGAACGATTCGGTCAGCGATTTCCTTCGTCCAGTACCGGCGGCAGGATTTAATCATCCCGACGGGGAACCCGTGCAGCGAGACGTCGAAAATCAACCCGCCAGGACGACGAAACCACGCCGCCAGCCCGCCGAGCTGAAAATGCTGTTCGCATAAAAGAACCTTAAACCCGCTGCGCGCCAGCGTATTCGCCGCCGTCATGCCGCCTAAACCGGAACCGATTACGACAATATCGTATGAATCTTGCATTGTTATGTTGAATTAAAAAATTGCGCAAAGCGCAAACTACTGCCTACTGCCTACTGCCTACTGCCTACTGCCTACTGCCTTTCTCTGGCAATCTTATCCAAAATCCCGTTGACAAACGCGGCGGAATTCTCCGAACCGAACATTTTGGCAATTTCGACCGCTTCGTTAATGACAATCGCCGCAGGCGTGTCTGTAAACAGCAATTCGTACGCGCCAACGCGCAGAGCGTTTCTGTCCGTAAGAGCCATTCGGGCAAGCGTCCAGTTTTCAGCGTGCGATTCAATTTTCGCGTCGATTTCCGCCTTGTGCTTGCGGACGCCGTCGATGAGATTCATCGTCATTTCGACCTGCTTCGGACCGCGCAGCGTGTCGCGAATCATACCGTCGTCGAGTTCCTTTGCCAAGTTGGAATCCGGATTTAGCGGATTGGCGTCGTCCTGAACGCACATCTGAAACGCGATAATGCGCGCTCGGGTGCGTTTATCCAGTTGTTGCAAGGCTTCTTTATCTTCGTCTTCCGGGATATAGGAAGGAAGCGGGTTGTCAGTCATATCTGTATCAGGAATTAGGAATGATTGAAAGACGGCTCTAAAAGAACGAAGTTGCGCGTTCTCGCAATTCGCGGCTCGTCTGTAATTATTACAGATGTATTATAGCGTATAGAGCCGAGCGGTCAAGGGGAAACGAATAATTTCCAAAAGAAGGTGTGCGATAAAATTTATTGCGTTCATTTTGACAGATACTTTTTTAATCCCCCTTGACATAAAAAAAGCAATCGATAAAATTGTACGCAATATAGTTATTAAAACGCTGAAATAGTTAGTTCGTCAATGTATGGACATTTCAGCGCTGGATTATTTGTTTTACCCAATGTTTTTAGGAGAATCAGACTCATGAAGTCAACCTGGATGTTTGCCTTATTGGCAACGTTAGGATTGGCGTTTGGTTCCCAGTTGCTGGCCCAACAGGCCGCTCCTGCGGAAGCCGCGCCGGAATCCACTGTAGCCGCACCGGCTGCTGAAGAAGCTGCCCCGGCTGTTGAAGAAGCTGCCCCGGTAGCTGAAGAAGCCCCCGCCGCTCCCGCTGAAGAAACCCCTGCCGCTGAAGAAGCCGCTCCGGCTCCAGCCCCAGCAGAAGAA
>JAZQDP010000468.1:0-7548 GCA_045546875.1 Thermoguttaceae bacterium
GCTATTTAACCGGCATTAAACTGCACGATCACAACTGCGGTATGAAATCGTATCGACGGAGCATTTTCGACGAAATTACGCTCTATGGCGAAATGCACCGATTCGTTCCTGTTCTGGCGGGTTCGCGCGGATACAAGGTCAGCGAAATTGTTATCAATCATCGCGCCCGAGAATTCGGAAAATCCAAATACGGAGTTACCAGAATCTTTAAAGGATTTATGGATCTGCTAACGGTAAAGTTTTTAACGTCTTACGGACAGCGCCCGTTACACGTTTTGGGCAACTTTGGCATGGGGACGTTCCTGCTGGGCGCGTTGGGTGTTTTTGTTATGGCTTTGTTATGGATTTTAACCCGTTGCAGCGAACATATCGCTCATTTCTGCGGCGGCGTTTTCCATGTTTCTGATCATTCCGCCTTTGTGCTTTTTTCCGCGATTTTTATTATCGTCGGGGCGCAATTCCTCTGCGTCGGATTGCTGGCAGAACTGCTCACGTCTTTCAATCAGAAGCCCGGAACGAACTATAGCATTAAAGAGAAAATCTGAAAATTCCGGCTGACCAATATGAAAAATCCGGTGTAGAAACAGCAACGGGCGTAGAAATTGAGTTGCCAAAGGCAAGACGTCTTCTGCGCCCGATTTCGTAAAATGCCGTTATTGCCTGTTGTTACCGGTACGGCGACCATGACGGGCGCGTAGCCGTTTTCGTTACAGGTTTAGATTCTGGAGTTGCCGATGGAGCCGCGGCAGCCGGAGCGGCGGAAGCGTTTTGAACGCTTGACGGATTCGACGGATTTGTCTGCGGCTGGGTTGGGGAAGATACGAGCGTTGGGGGAACTTCTACTTTCGTTCTTTGTCGCAGGGCTTCAACCTGAGGCGAGGCAACGACAATAACGCTTTTTGTGATTTCGCCTTGCTGCATTTCCCCGGCTGGCTGAACGTTTACTTGTCGGGACGGCGCGTTGGTTTGCGCTACGCGTTCTTCGGATTCGTCGTCAACGATTGGCAAAGCTTCTTCTGCCGGCGGCGTCCACAGAGCGTACATGACCCCGTCCATTTGAACTTGCTGATGAGTTTGGAGTTTCATGCCGTTGGCGTCTTCCATTCGGACAAAGACGTCAATGACGTTGCTCTTGGGTTTGTTTTCGGGCCACGCCAATTCAAACAGAATTCCGTCTGGTTGAGGGAATTCGTTGATTTGACGTTCCACCTGCGAAGGCGAAATGTCCCATCGAGCCACTCGCGCCTCGTCGCCCATGAGAGTTGGATCGAGCGCAACAATCGTTACCTGCCCAACGGCGACGGCGGAACTGCCCTGCTTGGTTCGGCAGTTGAGAATCATTCGCAGCCCCTCTTCCTGGTTGTTGAAGTCAATCTGAAGAGGACCGATTTGTTCCGGGTCAAGTGAAATCTCGGCAATTTCCGACACGTTGACGATAGGCAGCGTGCGGGTTGGCAAACTTGGTCGAACTGACGACTGAGAACCGTCGCTGTTTCTAAACAGGTTCTTCGGAACGTTTTGCGTCGGTTCGTCTGGCACGGAAATGTTTGGTTCGGCATTCGGGTCAACGTCCAGCTGATTGAGCGGCGATTCTTCCAGCGCGGCTGGCTGAGATTCCGGCTCAGCGTCTTCCAAGCCGGTGTCGGGATTGAGCCAAGACCGGGATGAAGACGGCGGCGCTTGTCGCGGCGTTGCCGTTGAAGCGGGGAATGACGGTCCGCGACTGCTGATGGGAGGGGCTGGCGGACGCCCTGTTCCACGCTGCGCTTCCAAGGCGTTAATGCGCCGTTGCTGATGACGCATAAACGCGTAATTCTCTTGAATTTGACGTTCAAGAGCCATGTTCTCCTGTTCAAGATCGAATTGCGCCTGGCGTGTTGTCCCGCATCCTGAAAGAGCAAGGCAACAAACCGTCAATAAAATCTTGGCGATAATAGTTAGTACGTTAGAACAGGAGTTGCTTTTCATTGCGTTTATGCGATTTAGCATACAATAAATATATTATTTCTTGTCTCGACAACAAGGGTATTTATTTCAATATTAGTCCTCTTTTATCAAATTATTAAGTTTGAATCAAGAGGAGTTTTAATAAATATACTTTTCAACTTGAAAATTCCCGAAAAAGGAGCTATTAGCTCTCAGCTCCTAGCCGCTAGCTTTGCTTATCCCTGTTTCTTGCGATAACGCACGAATCAGGTTTATCAAGCTAATAGCTAGAAGCTAGCCAGCTAGAGGTTTAACTTCGGAAAAACTCAAGTAGATTCTGTTCGCCTGACGGCGAAAGCGTCGCTGGTCGCTTCGTTACTGTCTTTCATTTTTTCGGGGGGTGCGCGCTAAAGCGTCAACTTACCGGAAGAGTCTATTTTTTTGTCGCTTTCACAGGCTTGAATCAGTTCCTTACGCAGGGAAGCGGGAATTTTACGATTTTTATGGACGTTTTGATCCGAAAACTGAACAAGCTCTTGCGCCCATTGCACGGCGTCCTGTCTGCGTTTTTTGAGCAGCGCAGCTGTAACTAATGCCCGACGCTCTGCCAGAGTTTTGTCTGAAACCTTTAACTCGCTTAACGCTTTACTGCACAGTTCTTCCTGATTTGGAGTTAAGACCGGGGACGTCAAATTTAATAAAGCCAGGTACGCTCTGGCAACGTAATCGGCTTGATGCAAATAACAGGCTCGCGACAGAGCGTTATAGGCGTCGTTTTCGTGCGACCAGTCGCCGGATTCGCGCCCGTAGCGATACATCCGGATGCCGTACTCTCGCCATAAAACGCTCGACCGCGGGTTTCTCTCAATGGATTCATGGAACCAGTTCACGCACGCGTCAAGATACTGCGCTTGATGTGTATATGTCCATTGGAACCAGTTCCATTGCGCTAAATCGTATCGAATTTGAAAGCTCATCGGATCCGCTTTTGCGGCTTTTTCCAAATTGGTTAGCTGGGCTTCCGCATTTTTCGAGTTCAATGACTCTGCTCGCGCTTGAGCCGACAGCGTTGTGGGATAAAAACCGGTTGCGTAGCACAATCCAAACAGAGCCAGCAGACCAACGGTTGACAGTATGGGTTTGACTCTGGAAGCCGGCTGTGAGGAATTGGATTCTTCCGTGACGTTGGCGTTAATAGCGGGATCGACTTCGTTGACGATTAAAGCCAAAAGCGTCCAGAAAACCAAGGCGATAGTTGTATAGAGAATGCCTCCTGAAAACATGAGCGCGGTTAAAAGTCCAACGCCCGCCAGCCCCATCGCGATTGGAGAAAAGGTTGCCTGACGAATTCCCGGCGTTAAAATAAGCGGAACGCCAATTGAAACGGGCAGGAGAACGACAAACGGTCCCGGCGCCTGACCCAGAGCGACAAATCCAAGGCAAAAGCCCAAAACGACGCTGGACAAACTGACAATACAGCTTGTCTGATATGTTAAATACGAATCGCTTTTTTGGGAATCGTCTGTATGATTAACGAGCCGGTATCCCAGCCAGCCGAGTATTGCCCAAAACGCCAACGTTGCGGGAATTCCAGCGGTCGCAGCAATTTCCAGTAAAAAATTATGAGGATCCGCAACCGCTTCCCCGGCTGAACAGGGCATGAATTGCGTATAGAAGTTTTGGAAGTTGCCAGCTCCTACGCCCAGCCAGGGGTGGAAGCCGATGATCTGTAACGCTGTTTCCCAGTATTCAAAGCGGTATTCTAAAGTCAGAATTGCCGAATCCAGCATAGACGGTTTCCAGAGGATTGCCAAGAATCCAGCCAGAACAGAAAAGAAGAAAAACAGCGAGAATAACGTAATTTTGCTGTTGACATGCCCGGGAACCCGGCATATCCCGTAAGCGAATCCGAAAAACAGGGCAGTTCCGACGCCCAGCGCCGCGGCGCGGCTGTGCGTTAGCATCGTAACAAAGCCGACTGCGCCTATCGCGATAAGCAGTCCCCAGGCGGCGCGGCTATCCCATTTTTTGGTCCATGCAACGGCAAGCAGGAAAAAACTCGGGACTAAAAAAACGGCAAGTGAATTCGTCAGAGCAAAACTTGCTGTCGGTTCAAAGGCAAAAAACCGGTCTTCAAAACTGCGGCGAACGGGCGAATCCTCTGAAGGGTCAATTCCTGCCTGCTGTAAGAAAAATGTTGGGTCGGCAAGATAGTTGGCTTTATCTGCCGGGTATTCTACGTAACGTTGGTATATTGCCCACGTTGAAAGAACAATTGCCCCGGTAATTAATGAGGAAAGAAGAATTCGTTTTCGTTCCGGCGACGTTACGATTTGTCGAACCAGCAAATAGCACAGAGCGTAAAACGTCGACGACCAAACGCAGTTTAACGCCGCGCGCTGATCGCCGTTAATTATACCCAGCGTTCCGCTTAAAATAGTCAAGCAGAAGAACAGTCCAACCAGCAGATCAGAGACGGTGAATTGTCCTCGATAATCTTTTTTGAAGAAGAACCAGCATGCTGCGCCCGACATCCCGAGTAATCCCCACAAATAATCGAACGCAAATCCGCTCGGATCGCACGTCCAGAACAGGCGCGAGGTTAGCCAAACGACAAGAAGAATTATAATCCAGTCTTGATGAGTCTTGTCTGAATTGTTCATTGGAATTTACTCTCCGATAATCGTTAAGACAATTGACCTGCGCCCGCCGTGGTTGCGATGTTCGCATAAATAGACGCCTTGCCAGACGCCTAACGCCAGCCGACCGTTTGTAATGGGGATTGTAACGCTGGCGCCCATTAAAGACGCCTTGCCGTGAGCGGGCATGTCGTCTCGACCTTCCTCTTGATGTAAATAGGGAAACGATTCCGGCGCCCACGAATCGAGAAGGGAGCCTAAATCGCGGCGTACGTCGGAATCGGCGTTTTCGTTGATTGTTAACGATGCGGACGTATGTTGAATAAACACGGACAGCAGCCCGGCGGAAATGCTGGATATTTCCGGCGCCTGTTCAAGGATGTGACGGGTTATCAAATGACAGCCTCGAGGGTACGCAGGCAGCTGAAATCTTTTCTGAATAACGGTCATGGAAAAAGGGGATTGCAAAGGGGTAGGGGACTATATAAATTTTCCAATAATTATACACCATTTGCTTTATAATGTAAAGATTTATTTGCAAGGGTAAATTCGGAGACGAACGCAGCTGAAAATGCTCCCGGGAGACGGATATTATCCGCCAGGAAAGGATTGTTACAGACAATGTCAGCTCCCCGGAAAGGCTTCTGACTTCGCAAGAGATTTTTGGTGGGTCTGGCGGAAGCGTAACTACGCTTGCTTCGCTCCCTCCGTTACCGCCTTTCATTTTAAAATCCGCGAATCCGTGAATAGACTGATCAGAAAAACACAGGAAGCCACTTTCCAGAAGGGTACAAAAAAAGAGGGGAATAAATATATATCCCCCTCTATGGATAACAGATTATAATGTTTCATTTAAATGAAATCCAATATAAAAAGCTTGTATCAGAGCGATTGTTTACCAACCCATAACCATATTGGATTCGATAATTTTACGCGCTTTTTCCAGGTCGACGCCGGTTTCCTGCATGTACAGGCGGATGGCGTGAACTTTGTCTCCCGCTGCCCTTGCCAGGCATTCTCGGGCGGTATGGTTTGGATCCATTTTTGTATTGAGCAATCCCAAAGCCGCTTTGGAAATAACCCACAAATCGCGCGGACGGCGACTGCAGCGCAACGCCTCTTCTTCGGGATAGTGCTCTTTCATGAGAGCTTTTGCTTCCTCTTCTGATTGTGCCCACGCGATCAAAATATGAGCTTCGGTTTCGATTTCAAATAATGCCATGAACTCCTCCAATTGGGTATGGTATAGTGAAAGGGAGCTTGACGATTTAACTCGTCATAAACTATTTTGTATGCTTTTCGGTATCTCCGACATCCTGTATTATACCACATCAAAAATAAAAAGGTAGCCCTACGACAAAAAAATTTCTTAATCGAACTGGCTACTGTAAATGGCTCGTCTGTTTTGGATTCAGGAGACGTTTATTGAGTAAAATGACGCTTTATATGGTAAATCGGCGAATGTAGGGAAAATGAAGCGGTTGTTCCAGCGCGCTGAATAGCGCGTTTCAACAGCCTGACCGGGGTGCGAACCAGCATGGGGGATAGGACGGATATTATGCCTCCGAAAAAGCCGGATTCAAAAATCCCCACGTCCAAACAGGAACCGACCTTGTCGGTGCGGTTCCCGGCGCTTATGCTGTTCCAGTCGAAAACAGGCTGTTACTCGGAAGCGGCATTTTTCTTTTGCTGCGCTTCGAGGTATTTCTCAGCCTGGTCCGCGTATTTATACAATTTTGAATTTCCACTCACTTGAGCGGCAGTTTTAGCAAGCGGAATGATCTGTTTCGCTTCGTCAAAACGGTTGTTTTCGCCACATTCAAAGAGCAGTTTCCCTGCCGCGGCGGCAATATCTTTACACGCTGCTGGGTCTGACGGGTCAGCGTTGGCTTTTGAAACCAGGTCAAACCGCTGGCGGAACGTGCGCATTTTGAACACTTTTTCCTTTTGTTCCAGAACGTCGTATCGAGGCGAGATTTGAATCAGGTCTTTAACTTGCTGTTCTGCAATTTTGAAACACGCCATTTTTTGCCCCGGCGTCATGGATTTATTTTTCGCTGCCGCCTGAATAAGCTGGTTAGACAACTTGACTTTTGTCTGGGGCGTGTCGGCATTTTCGATAAACTTGGCGTACTTCGTTTTAACGAATTCCATGCCTTTTTCCAATTCTTCGTCAGACGGAATGGCAATGCGTTTGTCTGGTCCGCGTTGAATTATAGGAGGAACGCGAGGTTCGTCCAGTTCTTCGAGCATCTGGTTGGACATCTTCGCCGCCGTCCAGAGTTTACGCGCTAATTCGCGGTCTCCTTTGGGATGGAATGCTTCAAAAGCCCCGAAAACTTCCTGATTTGCCCGGCTGGCATTATACGATTTCCCTCCCACCAAAATACGGACGAATTTAGGGGACAGCTGGTTGATTCGGTACGTTTTGTTGACGCCCTGAGCGCGAACGGTAACGTGATCTTTGGTCATCTCGACAATTTTTGCAAAGTCGGTGTCAGACAATTTGATTTCGTCTCGCGTGTTGTTGGCGCAAAAGTTTGACATCGTGTCAAGGAAATCTTCGATTAAATTAGTGCACTCTTCCAAACGGGCGATTTCGATTTTCTTGGAGTTGTCCTTCGCGTGTTTTGAAGCGTCTTTGAGAGCTGCGCGCGCCATTTCCGGGTTCATCCCAGCCAAATAGCCGCGAGCGTCTTCGACGGCGTTGTAATACGCTTCCTCGTCTGCAAAGGCGAATGTTGACATAAATACGGCTGTCAGAACGAAAATCGTCTGAACCAATTTATTCAATACGGTCATAACAATCCTTTCTTATAAAATCCTGTGGGGTTTCTTACACAACAAATAATATACTTGTTCTACTTGAAATTTCCCGAAAAATGAGCTATTAGCTCCTAGCTGCTAGCCGCTAGCTTGGTTATGCTTGTTTCTTGCGATAATGCACGAACCAGATTTATCAAGCTAATAGCTAGTAGCTAGT
>JAZQDP010000469.1:0-2166 GCA_045546875.1 Thermoguttaceae bacterium
TGATTCTTATGCCAGTTCCAGGCGGTTTCAACAATCGCTTCGATACTGGGGTACTTCGGTTCCCAGCCGAGTTCTTTACGAATAGTTTCCGACCCGGCAATGAGCGTCGCGGGATCGCCTGGGCGGCGGTCAACGACGTCGGCGGGAATCGGGTGACCGGTAACCTGTCGCGCGGCTTCGATAACCTGTTTGACGGAATAGCCGGCGCCGTTGCCGAGGTTGTATTTTCGGCTTCCGTTATCCAGATCGTTCAAAGCGAGAATGTGCGCCTGTGCGAGGTCTTTGATGTGAATGTAATCTCGAACGCACGTGCCGTCCGGCGTGTCGTAATCGTTGCCGAAAATCTTGAGCCGGTCGCGCTGACCTAACGCCACTTGCAAGACGAGCGGAATGAGGTGCGTTTCCGGATGATGGTCTTCCCCGCGGGTTTCAGACGCCCCCGCCGCATTGAAGTACCGCAAAGCGCAGTATTTAATCTTGCCGGTTTTGTCCAGCCAATGCAGGAACCGCTCGATAATCGCCTTGGATTCCCCATACGGGCTGCCGGGAACGATGCGCTCTTTTTCGGTAATCGGGATCCGTTCAGGGTCGTCGAACAGGTTGGCGGTTGACGACAAGATGAACTTCCGGACGCCATGTTCGTCCATGCTTTCCAGAAGACGCAGAGCGTTGGTAACGTTGCAGTCCAGATACTTAAACGGGTTCTGCATGGATTCTCCCACTAGAGAATAGGCGGCAAAGTGCATCACCGCTTCGATATCCGGGTGCGCCTCAAAGGCAGCGTCGATTTGAGCCTTATCTGCCAGGTCGCCCAGAATAAACGTTGCTCCTGGATGAACCGCCGCGCGATGTCCCTGAAACAGGTTGTCGAAAACAACAACGTCGTAGCCGGATTCTACTAACATTTCCGTTGCTACGGAACCAATATACCCGGCGCCGCCGGTTACCATCACTTTCATCTGAAGTTCCTTTTGCTTATATATGATACAAAACGTTTTGCATAAATCGCATTATCTTTATTTAGTATTATATAACATTAAATCGAAAAGTCAAGGAAATAATTATAAAAAAAACGGCTCACTGGGTAATTGAGCGCCTAAAGTTGAGAGGTGGCTGTTAGCTCTTAGCTACTGGTTTTTAGCTTATTTATCCAGTTACTATCGTTAATTGTTAAAAATTGAGGACCTCGAACGCCCAAGCTAATGACTAGCGGCTTTTCAAGTACGGTCTTGCTGGAAGAACCCTTTTTATTTTCTATTTCCCTTCCCCCCCCTCTGGAAATAAAATGTTTTTTAGATTATAATAAGGATAGAAAAGTGGTTATAGTACCCGTGCATGAGTTCTCAAACGGAGTTTTCTTCATGAAAAATCGACCAGTTTTATCGTTGTTGTTGACGCTTGCCTTTGTATTTTTGGGATTGTCAAATTCCTTTGGGCAATACGTTTCTCGTCCTTTGCTCAGACAGAGCGGCACGCAGGGGCGCCCAAACATCGTAATTATTTGCGCCGATGCGTTGGGCATATCGGATTTGGGCTGCTACGGTTCTGAAATCAAGACGCCTGCAATCGACAAAATCGCTTCTCAAGGCATTCGATTTACACAGTTTTACAACGCGGCTTCTGCCACGTCAACCAGAGCGTCCCTGATGACGGGGCAATACCCGCACAGCGCCGGTTTGGGATATAAACTGTTCAATTTAGGAATGACAGGGTATTACGGTACTCTTAACAAAGAAACGCCGACTTTGCCAGAATTGCTCAAGGTTAAAGCTGGATATCGAACGATGATGGTTGGACGTTGGGGCTTGTCGCGCGACATCGGCAAAAACGGTCCGATGTATAACTGGCCAACAAATCGCGGGTTCGATTCTTTTTATGGCACGCTCTCGCTTTCAGACAATCAATTTAATCCCGCTACGCTTAAAATGGGAGAAAAACCGTACCCGGCAACCGGGCGTGATTTTTATTATATGGATTCCATTGCGAAAGTAGCAGAGGACTTTATTAACGAAGCGTCCAAGTCAGATAAACCCTTCTTCCTTTACGTCAGTTTGCCGGGACCGTTTATGCCTCTTCAGGCGCCCACGTCCGAATTGAGAAGTCGTTCAGGCTATTATAGCATCGGCTGGGATCAGATCCGTGAAGAACGCTATAAGCGCATGAAGG
>JAZQDP010000470.1:0-13825 GCA_045546875.1 Thermoguttaceae bacterium
GATCCAGGTGCGGATGGGTATGTCGTCCACGATGATAGCCGGAGCAGTCTGGGCAATGCTGTCCCGGTGCGTTGGGTCTGTGGAATCGATTGCAATCCGGGCAGCAGAATCCCGATCGAGGCGGCGGGTCCATCTGAGGAGGTACAGGAGGAACGGGACGTTTCGGAACCGGCGGCGTTTCTGGAACTGCCTGCGGCGGGGTTTGAGCCATTGCTGCGCTGAATAGAATCGCGCATATCGCTATCGCAAGTGTAATTGTAATAAACTTTTTCATGTTTTTTTCTCCATGACGTTGATAACAAGAATGTTATGGAAACTATCCGAGTATATAAGTTTCCAGTAAATTAGTACTATATGTACACCTGTTTGAATTCTTTGTCAATACTGAATGGAAGCTTTTTCAGAAATGATTGGAAAATTTTTTGTTCTTTAGTCAGGCGTCATTTAAACTGAAACGCTCAACTCTCATACTCGCTTTCTACAGAAATGTCTTGTAAAAAATAGATGGTACATCTTGTCCATTCATCCAAACAACCAGTTTTCCAGAATATTTGTCTGCTTTTCTAAAAAATTTTTTCAAAATGCTTGAATTATTTGAAAATAGAAGTTATAATATATTAGGTGATATAGTATATAATCTAATATTCTTGGATAGTGAAAGAATATTAGATCCGTTCGAGGGTTTGAATCAAAGTCTCTCCCTTTATTGTAAAAAAGGTGAAACGATGAAAAAATATAGTTCCTTCAATCAATTGATCGTTCGATATTTATTTACGGTTTTATCCTTTGTCTTGCTGGGGGCGAACGCCTATGCCGATACGGTTTGGAATGCCGGCGACGCAACTGTAGACGATTTGCTTACGGAATCCAACTGGAGTAATGGCTCGCCTGTTACGGCAGACAATCCCGGGTTTATAAACGGAAATGCCATTACCGTTTCCAATACGGGTTATCAGCCGGGAAGCAGCGGTCAAAACATCTCGTTGAACTTTGGCGGAACGTCTCAAACGACCTTTAGCGGTAATTTTTATCCGTTTGGAGCTATAACCAGCGGAACTGGCGCGTTTACAATGCGTCTGGACGATTCAGCCTCTGTTTCAGTAAATAACTTCTGGGCAGGCAACACACAAGCAACATCCATTTCGCCGGTAAGCGGCAACGATTATGTTGTGTATCAGTATTTCGGCGGGAACAGTACGTTCAAGGCAACCAGCGAATGGTGGGCGTCCAGAGCGGTAAAAACATACATTCAGATTGCTGACAATGCATCTGTTACAGCAGGCAGCGGGAATTCCGGTTTGGGCTGCTATCCTGGCGGCTACGGGTCTGTACTCGACATGACGGGCGGACAGCTTTCTGTCGTCAACCTGGTCAATCAAGCCAGTACGATGAACGTCAGCGGCGGAACGATTAAAGCAACTGGAACTACGTATATTGGCAACAGCGACAATACAGGAACGTCGTATTACAATCAAACCGGCGGACAGGTAACAACGGCAGGAACGTATTTTTCTTATCACGACAACGCCGTAGTCAATATTTCCGGCGGTTCGTTCTATATGACGGGCGCTTTTTATTCTGCAGACAAAGCATCAGTGCAAGCTGTTATCAACCTTTCTGGAACCGGTTACTGGAAAGCGACTGGCGGGTTCAATCTGGGTCAGCATGGAAACTCCTATTTGAACGTCTCTGACGACGCTGTTATTCAGTCTGCCGCTGTTAACTATGCCTACCATCATACAAAGTCTGATACATCGCAGACGGAAATCGTCATGTCTGGCAACGCTCTTTGGACGACAACGAGCAACTTTACGCCGTTCTGGGGAATCTATACAAACGGAACCGGCGCCGGGTTTGCGTCTGTTACGGTAAAAGACAACGCTCGGCTTGATATTGGCAACAACATGTGGGGCGGCGGAAACAAAAACGACAACGATCACGTTATTCAGCTTCTTCCGGGAAAAGAATTTGCTCTGGAAGAAAACTTCCAGGGGAGCAGTACGACAGTTATTCGCGGCGAATGGTGGACGGCAGTAACGGCGAAAACGCACGTTACGATTCAAGATAACGCGTCCGTCTCCGCTTTGTCCGGCAACGCCGGCATGGGCTGGGGTACGCTGGCGTCCGGTTCGGTTTTAGACATGACCGGCGGCAATCTGCTTGTAACAGCCAACTACTACTGGGTTGGCGCGGCTGAAAATACAACCAGAGAGCAAGGCTCCGCTACGATGAATCAGTCAAGCGGAACAGCGACTATTACTCGTTTATATATTGGACATGAAGGGTCTGCTTATAACCTCTCCGGCGGCGTGATGAACGCTGGCGAAATGTCCGTTTACTCTGGAACGAGTTCCACTCTTACCGGCGGAACGCTCAACGTAGGAACGCTTTCCAATGCCGGCACGACAACTCTTGCTGGTACGACGGTCAATCTGGGTTCGCACGGCTATATTAATTCGACAGGAACGTTTAACGCGCAAAGCGGCGCGATTAACGTTAAAACGGCAAACGGTTATTCGTACTCTGCAGGCGATCAGATTTTTATCGGAAGTTTTGCTGACGAAGCGACTGCAAACGCAGCGATGGCTTTGACGTCCGTTCCTTCTGGCTGGACAAAGGGCGTTGTCGATTTTAACGGAACCAAGTCTGTGATAGCTCAATACGGGTCTGCGCCGACCGGCGTTAAAGTTTGGGCGGATGGCGCTTGGACAGGCGAAACGTCTAATAATACGGGTTATGTCGTCAGCGGAACGAATACGTTTAACGAATTCTCCGGTCAGATGGTTGTTTTTGGCGGAACAAATAACTTCGCGGATACCGCAGTTATTTCAGCAGGAAAAATGTTGGTTGTTAATGGCGGAACCAATACATACGGAGTAAATGATATTCAAGCTCCTGGAACGCTGATTGTAAACGGCGGCTCTTTTGCAACGTCAAGCAATAAAAACTTCCGCATTTATGGAACGGCGGCTTCTCCGGCGTATATGGAAGTAAACGGCGGGGCGGTTAACGCGGCTCGCTGGCTGGCTATCGGCAATGCCAATTCTACAACGCAAACCGCAAAAGTCGTTATTAATAACGGTATCGTTCAATGCGGAAATACCAACGGCGGCGGTCTGCTCGTTTGCGATGGAGCTGGCGTTACGGCTGAATTGGTTTTGAATGGCGGACGGTTGCAAGTCAACAATTCTACGACAACCAATATTGGAAACTCTGCTAATTCAAATGGCGTTTTTACCATGACCAACGGATATTATACGTCCTCCGGCGTGGTTAATCTGGGAACTGGAGAGAACGCCAGCGGAACGCTCAATATTTCCGGCGGCATCTTTGTTGCAGCCAATACGATGTCAGTTGCAACAGCCAGCGGCGGAAAGGGCGTTATCAACATTACCGGCGGCGAAGTTCGACTCAATAACCTCAAATTGGGGCGCAAAGGCGCAGGAGACAACGCTCAGCTCAATGTTTCCGCCGGCATCTTTGAAGTTACCAGCGCTCTGTACGGTTCAGACAACTCCGCTTCCGGAAACGTCAGAATTACCGGAACGGGTCAGCTGTTAATGAATTCAAGTTACTCCAACGCTTCTTATGCCGCTATTCGTGAACTGGGCAAACTGGAAATAGAAGGTTCTGGAGACGGTTCCGGCGCGCTGAGATTCCTGCAAAGTTCCGACAGCAGCGCTCCGATCACGCTTACCAACGACGCGACAATCGGCATTCGCACGGACGCAGTCTTTATTCAAAGAGAGACAATTAACAGCGCTATTGACAGTAACAAATTGACCGTCAAAGGCGGCGGAACTCTTGAGTTGTTAAAACCGGCGTATTATAACGGCGGCACGATTATCGATTCCAGCGCGGTTAAACTGTCAGAAACGGCAACCCTTGGAAATGGAAACGTAACCATGACAAATGGTACGCTGGAATTTGGCTACGCCGATTATCACGCCTTTGACAATGCAATCAACGGGACGGGTTCTCTGGTTAAATCTGGCGAGGGAACGACCGTTCTTTCAACCGCCAACTCGTTTACTGGAAATACTCTCATTAAACAGGGGACGCTTCAGTTTAACGACGACGCTGCGGCTGTCTATGGACCTGTAACAGTCGAAGACGAAGGCGTTCTGACCTATAATATTAATAGTCAGTCGAAGACTCTGAATTACAGCGACGATGTTAATATTAGAGGAGCAGGCTCCTTTGTTAAATCCGGCAATGGAACGCTGGTTCTCAACGGTAAACACGCATATAACGGAACAACGACCGTTTCTGGCGGCGTTCTTCAGCTGACTGCTCAAGACGCAATCGCCAAGTCCTCTGCAGTGTCGCTTGACGGCAATCTTAATATGGGCGCCAAACAGACGCTGAACAATCTTTCCGGTTACGGTTCCGTTGATAACGGCGGATTTGACTTGACTGTTAACAATACCGCTAATACAACCTTCGACGGCGATATTACAGGCAGCGGTTCTCTAACAAAAACCGGAACGGGAACGCTGAAATTGGCTGGCTATAATAATCAGTATACCGGCAATACAACCGTATCTGAAGGAACTCTGGTTGTGGGGTCGTACAGCTCCCTGGTTTCACCTTTGGTAACAGTTACATCAGGAGGAACGTTCCAGAATGGAGCGTCTGAAATCGGTTCCAATATTATTGTTGACGGCGGCTCGTTTGTTATTGGCGAAACGCCGCAAACCTCATGGATTACCGTTGGGAACGTCTCGCTTAGTAACGGCGGTCAGATATGCTTTGATTTAAACAGCTATATACCAGGCGCTACTTCTCAGGACGACATGGACTGGTTGCAAGCGGGAACGGTTTCTTTGAATTCCGGTATTATCAATCTCTCTTTTAACGAAGGCGAACTGGATTGGTTGAATAATGCGACAGATAACGGCTATTTGCTTATTACGGCAGATTCGTTGTCATTAAATGCAGATAACGTCAAAGTTTATGTTGATAATGAGGAGTCAACGGCATGGCGTTTGGCGGAAGTTAACGATGAACTGTTTTTGATTAGAGCGGACGGTCCGATTCCGGTTTCTGAATACTGGTTCGCCAATCAGTCGGCAGACCTGGAAGAATCGACATGGCCCATTGATCACGATCCCAAGTTGGGCATTAAGCTTACTAAAGGTTTAGCTCCGACGGCTGACTATGCTGGCGAAGTCCAGTTGGTTCAGGACGGTTCCATCGAAGTTGGCGAAGGATACGATTTGACGCTTTCCGGCGGCGTTACCGGTTCTGCAACAATGGATAAAACCGGAGACGGTACGTTAACTCTTAGTACGGCAAACAATAATTTTACCGGCGCGACCAAGGTTTCTGCCGGAACGCTGGCGCTGACAGCGCAAAACGCAATTTCCAATTCCTCTTCCGTTGAAAACAACGGCGCAATTGTCATGACTGCCGAACAGTCGCTTAATAACCTTTCGGGAACGGGAACGATTGACAACGGCGGAAAGGCTTTAACGCTCAATAATACTGCGGCATCCGAATTCTCCGGCGTTATTTCCGGCGCTGGCGCGTTGGTTAAAACCGGCGCTGAGACGCTGACGCTTTCTGGAGCTAACAACTATTCCGGCGCAACGACAATCAACGCGGGCACGCTCAGATTGACTGGCGAAGGTACGATTGGAACCGGCGGAGTTACCAACAATGCGATTTTTGAATTTTCTCCGGCTGTGGGAGAAACGATGTCTATTACGTATAATATCAACAACGCCGCGGAAGCGTCCAAGACGGTTAAAACGGGAGCGGGAACGCTGACCACCTCCGCATGGATCAATCATAATGTTGAAATTAAAGAAGGAACTCTCCAGATTACCGGCGGTATTGGCGGTAACAACGGCAAACGATTCAACGGTACTGTTACTATCGATCCGGGCGCTACGTTGGACTGCGCGTCGCACGACTCGCTCGGATACGGGGCGTCTAATACCGTTATGAATATTTATGGTACGATTGACACCTCGGTCGGAAACGAAACGCTCAAGTATACGAACTTCCATTTCTATGGCGGTACGGCGAAAGCGTCCGGCGGTGGAACGTACGACATCTGCCATACAAATTCCAATTTCTATGCTCACGCTCTTGAAGGAGCAACTGCAGAGAATCCGACTATTTCAACGGTTTCAGCCGGCATTCGACTTCGCAATAGCGGAGATGGCGACACGTTCGAGATTGTTACCGACGCCAACTCTCAGCTCAATATTACTGCCGCTATTATCAACTATGAATCTCAAGGCGTCAATTGCCCAATCGTTAAAAAGGGCGAAGGAACTCTGTTCTTTACTGCTCGCAGCACGTACAAGGGCGGATTAACGATTGAAGAAGGAAAGGTTATTTCTAATGCAGCCAACGCTTCCGCCAGTACTTACGGAACTGGTCCGATTGTTGTTGAATCAGGCGCAGAACTGGAATTCCAGGTGTCCAATCAGCTTGGATACGGAGCCAGCGCGCCTAATGACATTACCATTCGCGGTACGTGGACTCCCAGCAACTATACGCATATTAAAAACGTAACATTGGAAGGCGGCGTCATCGAAAGAGAATACGGTTATTCCGATTCCGGTTCCGGTTTGGACTTCGCCACTCGAACTGGCAAGGTTACGTCGACCGGCAATTCCGTAGTTAAATCCCGATTCAATATCAATAGCGGCGCTACAGCAACGTTTGACGTTCAGTCTGATACGTTGACCATTGACGGCGTCATTAAGAGCAACGGAGGATTTACCAAGACTGGCGCAGGAACGTTAAAGCTTACTGCCTCCAATGCGTATACCGGCGCAACGACAGTTTCAGAAGGTGCGCTGCTTTTGACTAATACCGGAACTTTAAAATCTTCAGCAGTTTCTGTCGCCTCTGGCGCAACCTTTGTTGACGGTTCCAATTATATTACGTCTGCTGTAACGCTCAACGGCGGTGCGCTGACGATTGGCGAAACCAGTTCGACGGCAAGAATTGTCATTGGAGACTTTGCCGTAACCGACGGTACGGTCAACTTCGATTTCAACAGCGCGTCTGTAGATTTCAATTTCGACAACCTGTCAACCGGCGCTGCTACGCTGACCTCTGGCATTATCAACCTCACGTTTAACAACGAAGACGAAAACGCATGGTGGACCAACGCAACTGACAGCGGATACTCTTTGATCAACGCGTCTGCTTTGACGGCTGACCTGGACAATATTCAGCTATTTGTCAATTCGGAAACGACGGATAACTGGTATCTGACAACGGCGGGAAACAATCTGGTTCTGATGAAAATGAATGGACCGGAGCCGCCAACGCCAACGGATTACTACTATCGCGCGAATTCGCCGGAAGATATTTCTGCTGACAAGTGGACGATTGACGGAACGGATAAGAAGGGCGTCAAGTTTACAGAAGGCGACGACAATACGGCAACCTACGCTGGCGAAGTTGAAATGAACGCTAACGGCTCGTTTGAAATCAGCGAAAACCGCAATCTGACGGTTGCTGGTTCCGTTTCCGGCGCAGGCGCATTGGAAAAGACCGGCGACGGTACGCTGACGCTTGCCGGAGCTAACTCGTATTCCGGCGGAACGACGATTTCCGAAGGTACGCTCAAACTGACCGACAACGGTACGCTGGGTTCTGGCGCGGTTGTCAACAACGCTTCGCTGGAATTCGCTCACGATTCTGATAAGACGTTTAGCAATACGTTCTCCGGCTCTGGAACGATTTTCAAAACGGGAGAAGGAACGCTGACGCTCAATTCGACCGCTAATAATTCGATTGATTGCGATTTCGTTATTAACAATGGCGAAGTTATTCTGTCCAATAAGATTGACAACAAAAACCGCTTTACAAAATCGGTAACCATCAACGAGGGCGGAAAGCTGACTTGCAAGGCTCAAGACTCTATGGGCTACGCCGGCGGAGCGGCAACGTATAACATCTTTGGTGGAACGCTTAGTTTAGAAGGTTACAACGAAACGTTCCAGAATAAAACCGTCAATATGAAAGGCGGCTTTATCACGTCAAACGGCGATGGCGCAAGCCATTCAATTGGAATTTTCAACAACGGTACAACGTTTAACGCTTTGGCGGCGGACGGCGCAACGCTGGAGAATCCAACGGTTTCTTACGTACAAGCTCCAATCAACTTGCGTAATACGTCAGAATTTAATGTAACTGTAGCGGAAAATGCCCAGCTCGTTTTTGAAAAAGAGATTTTGCAGAGTCTCAATACCGCCATGCCGATGGTGAAAAAGGGCGAAGGCGTTATGGCGTTGTCTGGCAATAACTCGTATACCGCTGATACAAAAGTTTCCCAGGGAACTCTTCAGCTTACCGGCGATGCAATTAAAGCGAACAGCTCAATTGAAATTGCCGACGGCGCGACTTTGGAATACAAAGTCGCTGCTAACGACGAAAGAGCGGTTGATTATTCTGCTGGTTCTAAGACAGTTTCCGGCAATGGCAATGTTCTTAAGAGCGGAACTGGCAAACTCAAGATTAAAGCGGACAGCGATCAGTTCAGCTCAGATAAATTCACCGTTTCCGCTGGCGAACTGGACTTCAAGGGACAGTACAATGGCGATTTAATTGTCAAGACTGGAGCAACGCTTTCACCAGGTAACTCCGTCGGCGATTTGACCGTCTACGGCAACGCTATAATTGAAACTGGCGCAACGGGCTTGTTTGAGTTCAGCGCTTATAACGAAGACCCGGCTCTGCAGAGTTTCGACAAATTGACAATTGCCGACAACGGCGCGTTCGTTATCGACCCCAACTCGATTATCAAGTTGTACTTTGAAGGCAACGATGCTAACCTCTGGGCGGCGGAAGGCGCGGAATACAAGCTTGTTTCCGATGAAGACTTTGTCAGCGACATAACCGACATGAGCGGTTTGCTTGGGAACTTCACAAACCTGTTTGGTCTGGAAGGCAGAACAGATGGTCTGTATCTGATCGGCTTGGGCGCTGGTCCAGCTCCGGAACCCGGCTCGGGCGTTCCAGAACCGTCAACTTGGACGTTGTTGATTCTTGGCGTTGCAGGACTGATGTACTGGCGGAAACGCAGATAATTCGGAATGCGTAATTGACGCAAATCAACAGACTTGCCGGGAACTTCTGTTCCCGGTCTGAAAACGGGAGATTAGCAAAACTAAACTCTCGACTTTTCTTTTATCGCAGTTTTTTTGTCTTAAACTGCTTTCCCGCCAACGCCTGTTTGACGTATACGCCCCAGAATTCCGTGGGCGTATAGTCCCAATCTTTAATAACGTTGGGTCCGCATTTCGGGTGAAAGCTGAACGCCGTCCAGTTGAGCCGGTAATGCTGAATCACGCCCAGCATGTCCGCCGACCATGGGCTGTCAACTCCAACGACTTCATTTTGAGCGCTTTTGGGAATGAAGCTGAAATCGTCCCACGAACGCAGGTTTCCGACCTCGCCGATAAAAATCGGATATTTCTTTGACGCGTCAATAAACGCTTTCTTCCAGCCCGTCTTCCATGGATAGATATGCGACGAATAAATAATCCCTCGTCCGGTTTTGGTATCTTTCAGAACGAATTCCCCGCTGGCGACGGCGGATAAATCGTAGCTCCAGTCCAAACCGCCGACAATAACTGGATTGTTCGCCCCGGTTTGACGAACGGCGTCGAGAAGAGTCTGCATGGACGAGCGCCATGTTTCCCAATCAATGCCGTGCGGCTCGTTAAACAGTTCAAAAATAACGGTTGGATGATTCTTGTACCGAACGGCGGCGTCCGACCAGAATTTGCGGTGCTCGTCATTCGGCTTCCCGAACCGGTGAAGGTCGAGAACCAGATACGCCTTCTTTTCAGCGCACATCGCAACAACGCGGTCAACCAGCTGACGGTACTTCTCCCCGCCGTCGTTTTGCCATTTGTTCTGACCAAACCAGAATTCTTCTTTAACCGGAAGCCGAACGACGTTTGCTTTCCAGTCGTCCAGAGCAACCGCAACGCTTTGCTCAATATGCTCGCCGCCAGCGCTCCATTCCAAAGAGTCAATGCAAACGCCCTGCAGCCAAACCTCTTTTCCGTATCTATTTACAATCCGGTTCCCTTCAACGCGAATCGGTTCCGAGAGTCCTGTTACATCGCGCGGCGTCTGGACGGCTGACGGCTTCGCCTGAACTCGGGGACGTTCTTTCTTCTCGGGCGGCGCCTGATCTGTTGCGCTGACCTGAATCGCGGCAAAGTCCATCGTTCCGGACTGTGCCTGCAGGAAGTACGGCATCAATTCAACAAACTGCGCCCCTTCAGGAACGGCGACAACGTACTCGACATCTTTCCAGCCGTTGGACGTTCCCTTGAACGTCGGCGCGTGCGGCGTCGGCGAAAGCGTTTTGCCGTCAGACGATTTGAAGTTCATAATCAACCGACCGTCGTTCCAGTTCTTTGCCCCAGTCTGAATGTTCTCGTATCGAACTTTCAGCTGAACTTTGAGCGCCTTGGGCGGATTCTTCGGCAGATACATTCGCCGATAGACCATCACGTGCGTTCGCGGTTCTTTAACGGTCAGACGCAAAACCGGGACGTTTTTTCCGTCGATATTTTCTGTAACAACAGAAGTCGTATTGCTGTTCACGCCCCAGTCGGACGCCAACTGCGCCTTCGTAGTCTTGGAGAAATCGCCGTTGGGCAGTTCCACCTGTCCGTATGCGGGAAGGGTCAATAATAAAACCGTCAGGATGGGGATAAATTTAGATTGTATCATGATCATTTAAGGCGTCTATAGTGAATTAAATACTACTGCCTATTGCCTACTGCCTATATTACTTCCACCGTTGTGGAACTTTATTTCCGGTCTGTTTAACAATTTGATTTCCGTGGGTTTTTATCAGGGTGGTACGAGTCCCCGATCCGGCATCGGAAAAGACGTTGTCATACAAAGCGACGCCTTTGCCGTCTGATAGTTCTATAACGGGAGTTGAAAACGGCGTTTCTATAGCGTTGTTTTTCAGAACGACAGCTCCATCGTGATCCACGCCGCCGTCTTTTCCAAAATGAATACAGCCGTGGTTCCCTTGGCACAAAGCGTCTTTTTTAATCGAGCAGTTGGAAATCAGAGCGTTGCTGCCGGGAACGTCCGTACAGTCTTTGCCGTCGACAAGGTCAATCTCCCGGTTAGCGGCGTCGTGAATTGAACAGTTGGAAATTGTAACACGATGAACCCGGCATTTGACGTTGTGTCCCGTCGTCGCCCGGGCGATTTCAGAATACTGAATCGTAACGCTATCCCCGCCCAAATACAGATTGTGGTTGTATCCGGGGTGTTTGTCTGAACCGTTGTCCGTAATACGGCAATGAGTAATAAGCTGGTTTGCGCCCAGCGGCTCAACGCCCTGCTGACCGGCGCGCCCATCACTCATAATTCCCATGTCGTTGTCGTGAATATCGCAGCGGGAAATTGTTACGTCGTTCGCCTGAGAGATTCTCACGCCGGCGGCGTTATAGCTGTCGTTGCGAGCGTTGCGAAGAACAAAACCGTCGAGCGTCCCGCCGGAACCTTCAGCGCAAAACTGAACAATCGCTCTGGGCGTGGAACCGGCGCCGGTATAGTTGACGCCTGACCCGTCAAGAACGACGGGCTGATTCGGATTGACCGCCTGAATTGTCAGGTTTGGCTTTTTTATCATCAGTTTGACCTCTTTGTACGCCGCACCGTTGGGTAAGGGATAAACGATAATCTTATCGCCGGCGTTTGCCGCCGCAACGGCGTCTTCAATTCGGGAATACGCCTGCCCCGGTCCAACTTGAAGCGTCTTGCCGCAGGCTGTCGAGGCAAACAGGGCAATCAATATAAAGTGTAAATATCTCATGAGTGTAATAAGGCAGTAGGCAGTAGGCAATAGGCAGTAGGGATTCACCTTCGGCGAATTTTAAACTACTTGCAACTAATAAACACAGCGGTTACGGACGGCAACGACAGGTTGTTGATTGTAACGCTGTTGGGCGTTCGCGTCAACCGGGATTCGTCAATTGGCGTTCGGGCGCCGGTCAGCGGATTCCAAATTTCCAGCGTCTTGAACGTTCCTCGAATCGTTACGTCCAGAGCGACGTCTGAATTGGACGAATTGGCGACGAGGTAAAAATCGCGTCCGTCTTTTACTTTATGAATATACTGAATCATGCCGTCGTAGTCGTAGCTCCCACGCGGATTGACTTTGTTTTCCGGCAGAGCGGAACCGTCATGGGAAACGATTTTCACGTCGGGAACGTCGATCAAATCATCCAGAGCCTTTTTGAGTGCGCCGGGCGTCGGCTGCGGCAAAAAGACGGCGCGCGGACGATGAATTTCCGTCAGCGTCTGGCGTTCAATGCCGGGATACGTCATAGAGAACTGAGCCTTCTGATTCAGCTGTCGCATTTCGCGATAATGCTCTGCCAGAACGATGTCATTTTGACCGCAGCTCGCCGCTTCGACTTCGCCCTGAACGCGCGGATCGACGCCGAACATTTCTTCAATCCACTGAACGACTTTGGCGTCGAATTCAGCGCCCTCCGCCGCCCGATTGGGCAGACGCGTCGTCGCCAAGACTTTCCCGCCCTGCTTCCAGAATTCATAAACCTGTTCCAGCGTTTTCCAGGAAATAATCTCTGAACCCGTCAGAACGAGAACCTGATACTGCTCGAAGTTTTGAGCGTTATTGAGCTTATAGACCGTCTGTCCTGCGTCGTTTTTCCCAATCGAACATCGTGACAGCATCACGTCCGGGTGCAGATACGTATAATCCCGATAAATGCCGGACGTCAGAACTTTTCCGACTTCCATGTAGTCCGTTTCCGGCGGAATGTAGTACCCGTAGGGGTGTTCGCCCTGAACGTATTTGTCATGAAAATAGAAATACGATTTGAGGTTGTCAATCGGGTAAACAATTCCGACGTCGGCAACGTGACGGCTGTAACGCATGATGAGGCTGATTCGGCTGACCCAGTCGCCGTACTGCGGCAGCGTTCCCTTGAGGTTCGGGTTTCGCCACGAAATATCCGGGGGAATGTACATTGTTTTGGGGTCAGACCAAATGCCGTGCGGGAGGAGGACGTTTCCGCCGCGGCAGAAAATTTCCATCGCGCTGCGATAAAGCATTTTATCGTCAAATTCCGGTTTCCCGTTCCGAACGCCGTCACGGTAGTTCCCGTAGATTTCAACCAGAACCAGCGGTTTATCCAGATTGTTGGCGGACGACGTCGGAACCTTGAATCCGTCGCGGCCGTGCCCATAGTAATGAATCGAGTCGAACAGCGGGGCGTCGCTGGATCGATGAAAGAGCATTTCGTCTCCGCACATGTTGCACGGCTGAATTACGTACGGGCCTTGCGGATGACCGCTGGACATGATCCCGTGTTCGGCGCACCATTCGTGAACGACTTTCGGGTAGCCGTCGGAAAAGAGTTCGTTTCTGACTGTCCAGAGCCGAACGCGGGCGACCGCCGTTTCCGGGCCAATCGACATGAACGCCGCCGGGTAGTCCAGCGCGGGGCTTCGACCGTAAATCTGCTGATACTTCGCATTAAAGCCCGGCGTCCAGTTTCGTCCGCCCTTCGTCTGCGTAATTGTTACATCGTCAAAAAAGCAGATGGGAATCGTCGTTCCGAAATGCTCCGGGAATCGCTTGTAGAATTGATCGTACGTCAGCGTGAGAAACTTCCTCATCGCTTCCGGGTCCATATTGTCCACCTTGCGGTTGTCGGTCAGGCAGTAGAAAACCATCACCTTCCATTCGCCTTCCGGAACCGTCCAGACGATTTTCTCGTCTGTAACAGCGGCGTCTTTGGTTTGCGTCAGGTCGATTCGCTCCCACGTTTTGAGGTTCATC
>JAZQDP010000471.1:0-21197 GCA_045546875.1 Thermoguttaceae bacterium
TGAGAAAGATATCAATAATATCTTTGATAAATTTCGGTCAGGATGGTATATACCGCGGTTTTTATCAAATAACGAAAGTATTGATAAATCTATTCAAAAGGTTAGGGAAAGCATTGACAGAATTAAAAAAGACGTTGAGAATCATGTTAATAATGTTATAACCAATCAAATAAATAATATTAATTCTCAAATTGCTAAACTTAATAGTGATATTGATAAGATTACTGAAATCAAGAGTTCTATTAAAAACAAAGTAGCGGCAATTAAAACTACGCTTGAGAAAAAAATTAAGGTAATTGAAAATGATGTCAATAGTCAAATAGACTCATTTGAAGAGAACGCCAATGAAAACTTTAAGAACTACGTGAACAAAAAAATAGAAGATATTGATAATACCAAAGCATTCTCTGCAGAAGAATTTGAAACGCAAATCGATAAAATTAATGAGTTTATTGTAGACAAGTTTAAAAACAAATTTGACAAGATAAAAAGCGAAACTCTAGAGAAAATTAAAAAAATAACAGAATCAGACGCAAAAGACGAGTATCTTACACATCTTCTTCTTGAACTTGGTCAGGAGGTTTTAGCTAAACGTATCGACTGGCTACTTGACGTTAATGACCGAGACTTGAAATCGCCAAAATAACAAACTAAATCTGAGGAGTAAGGAACATAACGCGTTATATTCCTTACTCCTGATTCCTTCATTCCTCACGATCTATTCAACAACAGTCTTTCCGGCTGAAATAATTCTGCCGTCTGGCAATTTAAAATCTTTAGAACCAAAATTGACGGTAACCTTCGTTCCGTTGGCGAAAATTGTTTGCTGAACCGTGCGGTCGGGCGAAAGAATTCGATGATCTGTCATTTCGCTGCGACCGGCGCTGCGCCAGACGTTTTCACCCAGTTGATAACTCTGAACAAAGCGGTCTTTATGCTCCTGCCAGTATTTTGCGGTAAACATGAACATGGGCGGAACGCCGTAAAGGACGTTGAACAGGTCACGCTTGTCCCATAACGAAGGCAGCTTATTATTATAGTCTCCCCAGTACCAGTATGAGACGGTACAGTCGTGATAAACCAGTTCCCACAGAGGAAGCCGATACGATTCTCCCAGCTGATATTTCGCAACCCGTTCGGGAACTTCGTCCCAAATTCGAACCATGTCACGCCCGGCTTCCGGCACGCGATACGGTCCCAGACTCATCATGCCTTCGTAGAAATCGCAGTACGGAACCGAGGCATCATGTCCGGTTTCAGATCCGCAGACGAGATTGAATTCTTTGCCCATCAATCCCAGCAGACGCATTTTCCAGACTTTGCTTTCCGTTCTGGTCAAAGGATGGTTGGGCGAATAACACTCGCGCCATGGGGAAGCGGTTGTTGTATCGATAAATCTGGCTTTATACGGAATGGACGTCAACTCTGTCGTCAAGCGTTTTCGAGCGTATTCTGGAGCTTTAGAATCGCACAGAACGCCGCAGGGAATTCGCGGCTTGCTTTTGTCTTTTGGCGTAACCGGCCAACCCTTAATCCAGACGCCGCGCTTGTCAAGCATAATATCGTTTGGCCACGCTTCTTTTATCCACCCGCCATGCCAGCCGGGCAGTTCAGGTTCCCGTGATGGATCCATAATATCCTGAAAGATGTCGTATCGGCTTGTCAAAACACCGGGCATGGCGTTGAGCGCTTTGATTTCATATTCGTTCCCGCCAGCCGACCAGAGAATTCGTTTAATTCCCGCCGCCTGCATATCCTCGACCAACTGAACTTTGCCTTTCCCTCCACCCATATACCAAACATTGACCGCGCCAATGAGCCGGTCGAAACCGTCTGCCAGAGCCGGGTTGCGTCGAACTTTTTCATCAAACGGAACCCACAGCCCCGTCTGTTTGACGTATTCCCGATAGCGTTTGCAAATAGCGACGTGAGCTTGCACGTTGTCGGAACCGTCGAAGAAGATGTAACGCAGTTTTCGTTCCATTCCCAACGCTCCCTTTTGAGATTCCCAAACCGCGCCAGCCGATAAAAGCCCTGTTTCGTTTGTATTAAAAGGTCTAACTTCCAGCCGGGCGTCGTCCGGCGTTTCGTAAATTGCCATGTACGCGCTTTCGGGCGCATTGTCAGGCGTTTTGAAAACGTCTTCCATCACACCCGACAAGGTCGGTTCCTGATTGGATGTGGGTATCTTCGAACTCAACTTGTTCGGAGACAAAGCCTCGTCACCATTGCCTGTGCGGCTCGCACCCCAAAACGCCATGCAAATACCATGTCCGCCGTACGTTACCAGGCTTAGATGAATATTCGGCTCCTCGACCGGATAAGAAATTCCCTCGTTCATCGGGACGATAATCCTGTCGCCCGGCTTTGGTTGGAATGGATACGGGTATCCCAGATTCGCAAACGGCTGAGATTTGTCCGCCGCGTCAAGGGTAAAGAGAATTTCCGGCTTGTTTTCGTCGATTGCAAAAGTACAGGAAACAACGTTCTGAACGTTCGACAGAAAAATATCGAAGGCAATTGTTCTCTGCCCGACTTTACGCGAACGAAAAACCCAATGTCTGGCGTTGATAGAGTTCTGACGCCAAACCCGCCCGGAGCGTTTGTCGGTAACGTCCAGTGCGCCGTTGAGCGTATGGAATTCTCCCCGAATCGTCGCGTTTTCTATCGTGAGAATCTTGTCTTCTGTCGGCAACGCCAAGCGGTCAATTCTCTTCGCGGTGTAATTGGCAAACCAGAACGAACCGGCGCCGTGCCCGGTAAATCGCGGTTGGATAGCCGTAACGCTGCGCTCCACGACGAATCGAGACGTCAATCGCGTCCAGCCCGACAAGGTCGGTTCCTGATTGGATGTGGGGAGCGCCGAAATCGGCTTGTTCGGAGGCAAAACCTTGTCCTTCTGCCCGTGCGGCTTCGCACCGTTGGTTTGAGCCGTCGCCTTTTCGCCATAGTTCCATTGAACGACTTCGCTATTGTCGTATTCGACAACGCCGATTTGAGCGTTTCCCTCGCCCTTAACTCTGACGTCGCAGGAAAGCTCCCAAACCTCGCCAGGCAGAACGGGAATCGGCTTTGACATCGGCGTTACCGCCCAGTCCAGCGTTCCGGTAGATACAACCCGCCTTGTCGGTTTGCCGTCGAATAATTCCGTCGAATCTTCAGACAAAGTCACCGCGCCGGGTTCCCGACTCCAACACCCCGCCTGCCCCATCGTCCAAGAACCGGGAGCGTCTGACTCGTTGGAAAATGCCATTTCGCTGACAGCCAGCGCTGACAAGACGGTTAATAACAAAAGTATTCGTTTCATGATTCAAAGCCCTTGTCGTTGATAAACAAATGCAATCCTATTAAAGCCATGGATGATAAATACAGTGTACCCCAAGCGAATAAAAAAATCAAGAAGCCTATAAAATTTTCCGTCCCCGGGGGTTGCATAGAAGAATTGATTTCTCTATAATTTATAAATAAATGGAATAATTGGAAAGATATTATTCAATCAGCCAAAATATCAACATACCCCTTAACCCAACGGAGAAAACCCCATGTCTACAACCCGCCGTCAATTCCTCAAAGGAGCCGCTGCCGCCGCTGCGGTTGCGTCTACGTTTACCATTCCCGCCGTTCATGCGGCTGAAAACAATACTATTCACGTCGGCATTATCGGCTGCGGAAGCCGAGGGTCCGGCGCGTTGCTTCAGGCGTTAAGCACAGAAGGACCCGTTGAGCTGGTATCCATGGCGGATGCGTTCGAGTTCAAAACGGAACGTCTGCTTCAGCGCGTTGTGGACGCCCGCCCGGACAGACTGAAAAACAAAGACCCCAACACAGTCGCCCGATTTCACGGCTTGCACGGATACAAGGCGTGCATTGACGCCCTCAATCCCGGCGACGTCGTTATTCTGACAACGCCGACGGCGTTTCGTCACATTCATTTCCGTTACGCGGTCGAACGGGGTATTCACGTCTTTCTGGAAAAGTCGTTTGCCGTTGACACGCCCGGCATCAAGCACGTTGCCAGGTCGTGGGAAATCGCCCAGGAAAAGGGGCTTAAAGTCATGACGGGGCTGAACAACCGCAAGTACTTCAGAACCGAAGACTGCGTCGACCAGATTCACAACGGAGCTATCGGCGACATCACCGGCATTTTCGTTTACCGCTGCCAGGAAGAGGTTCCGTACAATTACGATCCCAACAAATCGACGCTGCAAAATCAACTGCTCAATTTCAACAGCTTTACATGGGTGGCGGGCAGCCCGATTATCGACTGGATGATTCACAACATCGACATCGGCTGCTGGTCAAAGAACGACTGGCCCGTTTGGTGCCAGGGCGTCTGCGGTCGTTCCGTTCGCACGATTAAAGACCAGGCTTACGACCATTCTACGGTGGAATATCACTTCAAAGACGGCGTGAGAATGGTTGTTCAACAACGACAGATTCCCGGCACGTGGTGGGCGTTCAAATGCGTCGTTCAGGGAACCAAAGGCATGGCGGTTTTGGGCGAAGGACACCCCAGCCCCTGCATTTACAAGGGGTTCACCGAAAACAACAGCGACATCGTTTGGCGTTCCGAAAAGCCGCGCAACGATTCCTATCAGGAAGAGCACAACCGTCTGTTCCGCATTATTCGGGAAGACCTGCCCAACGTCAAGGTGGACGAAGGCATCAAGTCCGCCTTTGCGGGAATTATGGGACGCATGGCGCTGGAATCCGGTCAGGAGATTTCCTACGACAAAGCGTGGAATTCGGAATTCCAGTTCGTCAAAGACCTGGATGCCCTGGAACTGGACTCGCCGGCTCCTATCGAACCGGACGCCGACGGGAACTATCCGCAGTTCAAACAGGGAATCACGAAGAATTTCTGAGCTTCTAGCTCCTAGCTATTAGTTGCTAGCTTTGTGATTTTAGCTTCCAGCTTTAAATGTTAATGCTAAGAACTACACTTCTCAAGCTAACAGCTAGCAGCTAATAGCTAACAGCTTTTTTCGCACTTAATATCATGAAACGCATACTATTTTTTATCGCAATTATCCTGTTTAACGTCAGCGCTTTTGCTGACTCCGTAACGCTCGACGGCGGGCGCATGAAATTCGACTTTTCCGATTCCTCATGGAAGTTGACCGATGGCGGAGAAGGGGAAGTCCTTCCCAGCGCAGACGGCGTTGAGGGGGCTGTGTTACAGCTTGTCGGAAAAGGCGTCGGGTCGTCAGCATGGATTTATCCCGATTTCCCATTTGACCAGCTTCGTCAGGCGTCTAAAAGCGGGCTGGGGCTGTTTCGATTCAAAGCGAGAACGCTCGGCGCTGGTCACGGCGGCATGACAGGCCCGCGATTCTGCAACAAGGATTTTTCGTTCACGACGGAATGGAAAACGTATACGATTATTTTCCCGATTCGTCCGGACGCGAAAAACGACATACTACGTCTGGGTCAATGGGAAGCCAACGCAACGTTCCAGTTTGCCGAGGCGGAAATTCTCCCTGTTACAATCAGAGCTTCCGACAATAACCTGACGGATAACGAGACGTTTAATCCCGGAACCGGAGTGTATGCTTATGCTACTTCATTTGACAAAACGGGAGGCGCTTGTTCGCCGGCGCTTCAAAAGTGGACGGCTGGGTTCAATACCAACCGATGGACTTTCGGAAGCGATTCTGAACTTGTCTACAAGTTCAACTCCCCCTGTGCGGAGACGTTCAAAAGTTTTCAGCTTGAAATGAGCTGCGAATATTATCTCAAGGGAAAACTTTTCGTTCAATATTCCGTTGACGGCGTCAACTGGCAGCCGCTGACCGTGTTGACTCAAGTCGGAACCTCTGACAGCGCCGCGGACAACCTCGACGCCAAAAACGTCTGGATTCGTTTTATAGCAGACAAGTCAAACGGCGGTACTGTGTTACAGCTTCATCGATTCCGCTTTACTGCCAATACCAAAAGTAACAAGTCGTCAGCCGATTCGTCAGCCGACTTGGAACTTGTCGGTAAAACGATTTTCTGGGAATTGGTTTCCGGCGACGGCGGCTATCCGGAAGATTTTGAATACACGCTTCCTCAAGACGTTCCCGGGAATCGAACTTACGACTTAACGCTCAACTGGAAAGACGATTCCGGAGCCGCCAAGACAAGCGTTTTGCGCTGCACATATTTCGTTCCGGATTTATACCGGGAAGATTACGGCTGGCGTCTTAACCCTAAAGGCGTTGACGTCCCCGTTTGGTGGACGACGTCAGATCATAAAATCCCGCTGACCCGAAAAGCGCCAGAGCTGACGGCTTCTTTTTTGACCAGTGGAATTTTCCTTTCCGCCGCCGGGAACGATTATGAATCTGCTCAGCTGGTCGTTATTCCTCAAAATGAAACGAAAATCTCCGCCAGCGTTGCCGGCGATTTGAAATCCGCTGACGACAAGAACGTCATCTCAGCAGACAACGTCGAATTGAGAAGCGTCTATTATCATTACGTTTCTCATCCGACGGACTCGACATGCGTTCGCGATTTCTATCCGGACGCTCTGCCGCCGCTGCCGAACGAGCTTGCCGCATCAGCAGGAAAGAACTGCCCAATCTGGATAACCGTTTACGTCCCGGCAGGAACTCCAGCGGGAATATATCAGACTAACGTTACGTTAAAGCTGGTTTCTGGCGAGCAAATGCAAACGGCGACCGTTCCTGTAACGCTTCGCGTCTGGGGATTTTCTTTGCCAAAGGTCAACACGCTTGAAACGGCTTTCGGATTCAATCCCGGGTTTGTATGGCAATATCACGGAGTTAAAACGGATGCGGATAAGCGCGCTGTTCTGGACAAGTATTTTACGCTCTTGTCACGATACAGAATCAGCCCGTACCATCCCGTTCCGCTGGATCCGTACAAGTTGGAGTTTATCGTTGACAAAGAAAATCCTGCCAATTCTCGCGCTCAATTTGATTTTACCGCCTTTGACGCAGCAATGGAAAACGCCTTTAAGAAGTACAATTTTACGGGCTATCTTTTGCAGATTCAAGGCATGGGCGGCGGCACCTTCCAGCAACGCTGGGAACCGCAGCTGCTCGGATATGGAGAGAGTACGCCGGAATACCAGGCAATGTTCAAAAGTCAGCTTGAACAGCTTCAAAATCATTTTAAAGAAAAAGGCTGGCTGAACAAATGTTACACATACTGGTTTGACGAGCCGGATCCCAAAGACTACGAATACGTCCGCAACGGTATGAATCGAATCAAAAAGTATGCACCGGAAATTCCCAATTTGCTTACCGAAGAACCGGCGGCTGACGAAGCGGAAAAGGAAAACCTCGGCAAGATTGACATTTGGTGTCCTGTTACGCCCAATTATAATCATACTTTAGCGCAGCCGCTCAAAGCAAAAGGCGCGCGATTCTGGACGTACGTCTGCTGCTGGCCTCACGCGCCGTACTGCACCGAGTTTACCGATCACGCCGCAATCGAATTGAGAACGTGGCTGTGGCAAACCTGGAAATACGACTTAAGCGGCATTCTGGTTTGGCAGTCCAACTACTGGACGTCGCCGTCAGCGTTTCCTGACCCGAAAGCGCCGCAGAATCCGTATCTTGACCCCATGTGTTACGTTCACGACGGCGCGCTTCCGCCGGGAGCAAAGCGTTTCTGGGGCAACGGCGACGGTCGATTCCTCTATCCGCCGCTGTCGGCGCCGACGCCCAGTTCAGAACCAAACTTTGACGACCCGGTTCCGTCAATTCGACTGGAAATGCTCCGAGAAGGCATCGAGGATTTTGAGATGTTAAAGATTCTCAAATCGAAACTCGCCGAAGCCAAAGACCTCACGCCTCAACAGCGTCAGAAATACGAAGAACTGCTTGTTGTCCCAGAAGAGGTTACCTCCGACTGGACGACGTTCAACTTCTCGCCGGACGCGATTTACCAGCGCCGAGCCGCTGTCGCCAAGGCGATTGAGGAGTTAACGAGGCAGTAGGCAATAGGCAGTAGGCAGTAGTTTTTAAACACGAAAAACACAAAAATAACGAAAAAACACGAAAATTTAAAAATATAATTTTTGAAAACACTTTCGTTTCTTTCGCTTATTTCGTGTATTTCGTGTTAAAAATTATTCAACTCCTCACTCCTAATTCCTAACTCATTTTTCAACCTTTTAACCAATTTTCCCCAGACTCATGAAACACTTCATTCCATTTGCTTTATTAGCCATGACCCTTGTAACAACCTGTAACGCAGCGGAAGATTATCGGGAACTTATCGCCAATTCCGATGCGCGAGTTTATCAAGCCCCTGACGGCGCGAAACTGCCGTACCGTCTGTTCAAGCCGGACAACTACGATCCGAACAAGTCCTATCCTCTGATTATTTTCCTTCACGGAGCGGGCGAACGCGGCGACGACAACGTCAAGCAGCTTTTCCATCCGCAGTTCTTAACGCTTATCAGCGGCGAGAATAGGGTAAAGAATCCCGCTTTCCTGATCGCTCCCCAATGCCCTGAAAGAAAACGCTGGTGTGAAACGAACTGGGCGGAAAGAAACTCTCACGCAACGCCCGTTACGCCGTCTGACAGCATGACCTGTCTGCTGGCGGTTGTGGACCAATTGAGAAAGGAATTCTCGCTTGACAAGTCCCGCCTGTACGTAACGGGTATGTCAATGGGCGGATACGGAACGTGCGATTTTGTCTGCCGACGCGGGGACGAGGTTGCCGCTTACGTTCCGCTGTGCGGCGGCGCGGACAACGAGAAAATCTGCCAGTTCAAAAACGCCAAGGGCTGGTTCTTCCACGGCGATCGCGACCCCGCCGTTCCGGTCGAACGCTCTCGCAGCGCCGTCGCCGCGCTCAAAGCCGCCGGTTGTGACGTCAAATATACAGAACTGCCCGGTCGTGGACACGCCATCTGGACGGAAGTTTACTATACGCCCGGTTTTGCTGAATGGCTTTTTGAACAGAAACTGAAATAGAAAATCACATCCACTTCTACAACAGTCTCCATCAGGGATTCATTTCCTGATGGAGCGTTCTTTACGCTGTTACATCTAAACAACAAACCGTTAAGCTCTTTCCCAATCAAAAGCAAGAACGTCGCTCAGATTTCGCGTTCCGTATGCCAGCATAACGGCTCTATCAAACCCCAACGCGCAACCTGTACAAGGGGGAAAACCTGAACGAAGCGCGTCTATTAAAATTGCGTCTGGCGGCAACGGCTTATTGCCGTCTGCTATGCGCTGTCGATTGGTTAATTCGTGCCGCCGCGCCAGCTCATCAGCGTCTGCAAGTTCATCGTATCCGTTAGCAAGTTCAACCCCGCCGACAAACAGTTCAAACCGTTGAGCCGCCTGACCGTACGACTGTTCAACCACTTTTGACAACGCAGACTGCGATGCTGGATAATGATATAAAATCGCTGGGCGCAATCGAGTTTGATTGTCCTCGTCAAATCCCAATTTTATCTGAACTTTTTCTGAAAGGATAACGTCTAACCAGGAATCCCGGTCATTCGGGTCGAATCCGTCTGGAATGCCAAGACGTTCCTTCTGACAGTAGTTTCGAATCTGCTCCATAGACGCTGCAAACGGATCCAGGTCGGCATACTGAATAAAAGCGTCGCGATAGGAAATCCGTATCGGATCGAGAACGTCTAAACGTTCCTTCAGAAGCGTTTGGCACAAGCCCGCCAACGTCGTCATTCCGTCGTCAAAATCTTCGTTGACGCCGTACCATTCGATAATTGTAAATTCCGGGTTGTGTCGTTGACCGTACTCGCCAGAACGGAATGCCGGACAGATTTGGTATATCGACCCCATCCCAGCCGCCACAAGCCGTTTCATAGCAAATTCAGGAGACGTTTGCAGAAAAACCGGCGTTGCCGGTCGACGCTGTGAAGCAGAGGCGGCGCTTGCAATCGTTATCGGTTCCAGCCAGCGGTCAATAGTCGTATCCCGAGAAATAATCGGCGTTTGAACCTCGGTATAATTCAAGGATTCAAAATAGTTTCGCACTCGTTTAAGCAGTTTAGCGCGCAAGTGCAACGCTTCTATTGACGCAGACGGCTGCCACGGAACCGATGGAATGGAATCTGTCATATTTATACGATTTACAATTATAAAAAAGGCTCGCCCGGCAACGGAACGCCAACGCCAACAGTTGCGAGTCTTTCACTTTTGGTTGGCTGATTTTGACAGCTAACGGCTTTTTGACATTTAAATTAACTCGAGAATTTCCAGAGGATTGTCAACAATAGCGTCAGCATTGTTTTCTTCGAGTTCTTCTCTCGTCCGGAACCCCCACAAAACTCCAACGGCAAAGAATCCCCCAGCGTGCGCCGTTTGCATATCCGTTGCCGTGTCGCCAACGTACAGAACCGATTCCGGATTGACGTTGAGCGTTTCCAAAATAGCAAACGCGCCGTCAGGAGCCGGTTTGCGAGGCGTGTCGTCTCGACCGCCGCGAACGACAGAAAACAGCTCGTCCCCAAAGAAATGGCGAATGCACTTATTCGTGAACTCATCCGGCTTATTTGAAAATACCGACAACGTCAGTCCGTTTTGCTTGAGCTGTTTAAGCAAATCTACAATGCCAGGATAAGGGCGCGTTTTATTATGCCAGCGATTATTATATTCAGCGGTGTATTTAGCCAACAGCGTTTTGCCAAGCTCCAAGTTATGGGCTTCAGAGGCAGGTAAAAGCCGTCTCATGAGTTCATGTACGCCGTTGCCTACAAAATAGCGATACGCATCCACAGGATGAACTGGCAACCCAAGCTCTTGCAGCGCCGCATTGGCGGAATCTGCCAAATCTTCCAGAGTGTTGAGCAGCGTACCGTCCAAATCGAACATAGCGTGTGTGTATTTCATGGTATAAATCCAATCAAAAAAATCTGTAAAAGAGTAAACATAACGCTATTTTTCAAAATAGCAGCGATAGACCGGCTGTCCGTTTTCGCGCGTGCGCTTTTCAAAATGAGTTCGATAATCCATCGGATCGTTTGCGGGAACTTCTTCAACAGGAAACGGTCCTTTGAACTGCGAAATCTCTTTAATGAGTTCCAAAGCCGACTGAAAATACTCCTCGACATCCGTCCAGAAATGGAATTTTCCGCCAACTCTCAGGACTCTATATATATTATTGACAATAACCGGGTTAATGATTCTGCGTTTACGATGTTTCTTTTTCCACCACGGGTCAGGAAAATAGATATGAACCGCCTCAACGGAGTCGTCTTGCAGATTGGTCGTCATAATCGGCGTCGCGTCGCCAGCAATCATCATCGCGTTAGAGACGCCCTGCTCATCGTTGGTTTTTGCCAACTGCAACGCACAATAAGCCGCGTAATTATTGGCAATTTCGATTCCTAAAAAATTGTGATTAGGCGTTCTGACGGATTCGTGCGCCATAAAGAGTCCTTTTCCAGAACCGATTTCGACTTCAAGCGGCTGCTGAACTGGAAAAACAGACTCGGCGCGCCAGTTTTCGTCAAGTTCGCGACCGTTTAACAGATACTTTTCAAAATTGAGTCGATGAGTAATTTTTCGCAGGTATCGGCGGGGCATAATTAAAACAACAAAAAAACAGGGGGAAACTCGCAAGGCGTTTTATAATATAAACATCTTGACATAACTTTATTTTTTACATTTTACCAAAAGCACAAGAAATAACAAGCGGGGAGGAACCGGCAGAAACGTCTCTGTGCGCGTTCAAATTTGGAGGATGTCAAAAAGAAATGGGTCCGTCCGGTTTGCGTTTTCTGCATTTCTTGCACTTCTATTCCTTATAATATATATAGTCTCTCTCGTATCTTTCCAGATTTTTTCAAGAATTTTATTTATTATTTCCGCTTCCTGACAGTTTTTTTGTAGATTATTTCAAGATTTTCACAAGTTTTTTAACGGAGAGTTCGATAATAAAAGTAGTAGATTCCGAATACGATTTGGAAACAGATTGATATATATGAAAAGGGTTATTCCATGCAACGTAAATTTTTAGTTTCGATTGGCGTTACGCTCCTTAGCACAATCCTTTTTAATGCTGGGTGCGCGTTATGCTCTGTAGGTCCAAGCTTGGGAATTTTTTCCATTCCGATTCCGTTAAGCCCATACTTCCAGCAGGCACAAGAAGATGCCGCGTGGTATAAAGAACGATACAAGGACGTTCAAATCTTACCTCCGCTTGTTCCCGGCGCTCCGTCAGACGCGCTTGACCCTCCTAGCGACGATCAGGTTATGATTGCGTTAGAAAAGGCACGCCCAGTCAACGGCGGCATTCCGTTCCTGCAGGGACGTCAGCGCAACAACGTCCGCATTAAGAAAGAAAAGATTGCGGACTACATTGACGAACCGCGTATGTACCCCAACGCTGGCATGTGTCAGTTGCACCATACACACTGGAAATGCACGGTTTACTTTACAGAAATTACTCGCGTTGGCTGGCCGGTTCCGTACACCGCAACCAACCAGGAAGCTCAGGAAGTCGTTCTTATCGACCTTGACCATCTCCACATGTGTGGAAATCCGGCGGGAGCCAATCCTACGCCGTGATAAAAAAACCTTGGACGATGAGTTCATAAAACAAATCGTCTAATCTGCTGGAATACATTTACCCTGAAAGACGGAGAATTTGATTGCTAATTCTCCGTCTTTTTTTTAGATTCGCATCTTACCGGGAGCTTAATATTCTACTGTTTCTTGCCTACTCCCTCTTGCTACCCTACTTTTTCTGCCAAACACGAATATAGTCGATTTCAAAAACGCTGGGCAGGTCTTTCGGGTCGGGAAGACCAAACCAGTTCGGAAACGTTTCTGAGTCGAAGTTGATCGTCAGCGGCTGTTTCCAGAACTCGTTTTTCTGTTCTGCAACGCATTTGCCGTCAACGTACCATTTGATATACTCCGGCGTCCATTCCAAGCCGTAAACGTGGAACTCCTCGAAGGGATTAAACGGGAGAGTCCACTTTTGAGATTTTGATATATGCTTGTTTTCTGGAGTGTAGACTACATGAGTTGTCATTATATATTGAGAACTGTATTTCGGATGTTTGGCGCACATCTCGAAGACGTCAATTTCCGGCCAGTCTTCCGGCGGCGTGTTCTTGTCGCACCAGTAGGACTCCAAAGCGGTAACGGTTTCGAACCGGTATCCGTGCGATCCAAAGGTCTTATAGAACCAGAACGCGCTTGACGCCCGCGAGTTCATCGCCTTGCTGCGGACTTCAAAATAGCCGTACAAGACCGTCTGTCGGCTTTGCACTGCGGCAGTTCGGAACGTATGGTAGCCCTTCTTTTTGTCCGATTCCGAATAGAACCCTTCCGGGGCGACGTCCGCCCGCAGACAGAGTTTGCCGTCTTTGAGAAAGACGTTCTCTTTACAAAACATCGCCGGTTTACGACCGCGCCAAATCGGATTGTAATTAAACCATTTGACGTCGTCCAGCTGATCCTGATTGAACTCGTCGCTCAAATAGGCGTTAAACTTCCAGCCGTCGCCCAGCGGACACGCCGGCTCGTCCTGAGCGAAAGCGGAATTCAGCGTTACAAACAAAACCGCGATGATAAGGGGAATAATACGATGGTTCATGATTAGTTGCGAGTTGTGAGTTGCGAGATTAAATAAACAGGCGACCGCAAAGGGTCGCCCCTAAACTACTGTCTGCTGCCTAGCTCAATCGGCGTATTCTCCAGGAATTCGTAGAACATGACCGAACCGTCTTTGAATCGGACGATAACCTTGAGCGTCTTTTTGGTATCCTTAATCGGGTCAACGTCAAAAGCGTCGTTATAGCGTCCAGGGGAGACAATGCGTTTTCCGTTCAAGAGCTTTTTGATCTGCGAGGTAACGTCGGCGTAATGACCTTGAGCGCCGTAGACCGCGCAGACGATTTCGCCGTCAAAGGGTTCCTGAGCCAACAGTTTGAGCGGAACGCCGGCAACTTTTTCGGAGTCCCCGTCCTGACGGATGTCAAAGCGGTTAATAACCGGGGCGGTGGCAATTCGCGGACGAATCGGCGGAATGTGCGACAGACTGTAGGCGTCCGGGTCGTACATTTGGCGAATCTCTTCGTCTCCCAAATACGGACCGTTGCAGTCCACCCAGGCGATAAGGCGTTCCCGGTCTTCGCCTGTTACTTTAACGTTGTGATGTTCGCCCGAACACGCGTTGTGAATCAGCCGGCTTAAGGGGCTAAAGGCGGAATACGGCGGGAGCGTTTTGAGGTTTTCCGGGTCGTTGCGGTCGTAGCCTTCCACGATAAACAAGCCCGCGAGGTTTTCCGGAACGCCCTTCGCGTTCTTCGGGACGTCTTTGCTCCATTTGCACGCCCCGGAAACGAGCGTCAAATACGGCTCGCAGAACGGGCTGACTTCTCCCGGGCGGGACAGAACGTTGTCACGCCACGGGTGCGACGACGGTCGGCAAACCATGTTGAGCGTTTCGTACGCCTTTGTGCCGGGCTTCTGATGGCACTTGGCGCAGTACTTATCCAGAACCGGCTGAACGAATCGCATATAGGAAATCGATTCTTCCGCGCCCCAGCTGGGCGGCGTGAGCTTTTGCGGGCCTTTCTTCATCGCCATGTTCATGCCTTTGCTGGGCGTGTTGCCTTTGGTGTTAAGGTTGGATTCGTGACATCCAAAGCAGCCGCGGGTTTCTCCCGGCATGACGTTGGCGAAAGAACGCATGACGTGAATCGCCATTCCGTTTTCGTCCAGCATTTCAAAATAGACGGATTTCCCGGCGGGGAGTTCAAAGTAAACGCTTCCATCCGGTTCGATTGGAACGGTACCCAAAATGCGCTTGACGCCTTCCGCCTGGAAGACGGAAACGGCGGGACCGTCGTGCTGAACCGTCTTTTGCCAGGTCGTGTACGTTTTCGGATCCATCTGGATTACGCGAATCGCCTTGCCTTTCTCTTTCAAAATTTCCGGAGCGTTGTCAAAGACGTTGTTGGAATACAGGTATCCCGGCTTGGGTTCTTCTCCCGACCCGATTTTGGGCCAATCGACTTTGTCCGGGATTTCCGTCGGAACGGGTCGCGGCTTGAACGGCATGGCGTACCAGGCGTTGGCGTTGTCTGAAGCGTAAATGAGTTCCTTGTTCCCGTAGACGTCCTGCAAGTACAGCTTGAAGAACCAGCCGTTGTCGTCGTCGGTGAATCCGCGCATGGGTTTGCCCGGTCGGGCGGAAACGAGCATGTATTCTTCGCTCAGCGGGTACGGGGACTTATAGGCGTGATACGCGCCCGCCGCATGGTAGTCGTAAGACGGCGCCGGGTCGTTGGGGCCTCTGCCGCATTCCGGGAACGGGGATTCGCGAGTAATCCATTCCAAACCGTCCGGATAGTTCATGCCTTTGGCGGGGTCGATGTACCCAATCGTGCCGTCAAACCAGTGGTGATGCCCAACGGCGGTAAAGATAATCTTTTTGGAATCCGGAATGGCGCGGGCTTCGGTTAAAACGTCCGGCCAGATGGATTGGTTGCCCCAGAACGTCTGCGGGTTCGTGCCGTCCGGGTTCATCGTCCAGAGGGACTGAACGCGCCAGAGCGCTTTGTCGGTGTACTCCCAGCGGGTGAAAATAACTCTGCCGTCCGGCAGCATGCATGGATTGTATTCCGGCTCGCCGTTAGCGGAAATAACGTAAATGTTCTTCCCGTCGGAATCGCAGCGGGACATTGCAAACGCGTGCGTCATGGGCATGCAGCGAACGTAGCTGTGCTGGCGCGACGAGGCGAAAACGATGTGCCCGTCGGGCGTGTAAACCGGGTCGAGGTCGTCGTAGTCGCCCACGGTCAGCTGACGCAAGTTGGTTCCGTCCGCGTTGACCTTGTACAGATGGAACGACTTCTCGCCAACGGGTTTGTAACAGAAAAGAATCTCCTTGCCGTCAAAAGACAAGTCCGGTTTCCAGAACGCGCCTTTGAGATCCGGGACGACGTCCTTTTTGACGTCGCGGGGGTTCAAGCCGATAAGGAGCATCTTCCCGCCGTCTGTCCCCATAAAGCCGTTGCGGTGCCGCGCCTCGTGCGCCCATTCGTTGGTCGTGTCGCCTGCCTTTCCTTTCGGATACGGGTTTTGAATCATCAAAATGGAATCGAAGTCCAGCAGCGGGTTGGAGAACATGATCTCCCGCTTGACTTTACGGACTTCCAAATACAGAGCCTTGTAGTCCTTGTCGCCGGGCGCGTCGAGTTTCTTCTGCAACTCGTCCAGCTTGGCAATTTGAGCGGAGAAATCGAGGTCTTCCGCCAGATCAGCAATGCGTTCAGCCGCCTCTTTCGCCCATTTGATTTCGTTGGCAACTTTGACAGCGTCAAATTTGAAGTCCGCCTGGAACGACCAGTCGTAAATCAAGTCGTTTTGCCCTTTGGGCGACAGTTTGTCAAACGGGATAAACCCCGCCGCGCTGGCGCTCGCGCAAACGCTGACGGCAATCAGCGCGACAGCCGAAATTATAAAACGTTTCATCGTTATTCCTCCAAACAGGGTTATATTATTCGATTATATTTTTATAATACTGAATATATTATAACTTGACGCGAGTTATTTACAACCCCTGAAAGAAAAAAATAAAAAAATCTTAAAAAAAACGAACAGACGTAAAGCGTTATGCACAAAAGAGTTTCTGCCCATAGCAAAACTTTGAAAAGACTTTTTTTAAAAAATTTTCTTTAGAATGCTTGAAAAATACTTGTATTGCATTTTCAAAAGGAGTATAATAATGGAAAACAATACTATGCTACAAATAAAATTTATGCTTCATACAATCATTTGTATTTCATAATTCATTTAGAAAGCGTTCTGCTTCTTGCGTTCGCTTTCCTTTTAATATAAAACTGTAATGCAGTTTTATTCTGTTATATTTGTCTTTCTTTTAATTATTATACGGGGCTGGATTATCAGCCGTTAGTGAAATTAACTTTAACCATCAACCTCATATAAGAATATTATGAAACCACGGTTTATTACTGAATCAAATTATTTCGAAAGCATGTTCCAAGACAGGGAATTTGACTTTTCCTGTTTTTTCAGTGGAGTCAATCTTCTTCACTACATCATTTGGACGGGCAATCTGTCCAACGTTAAAACGCTTTTGAACGCAGGCGCTGACATCAACACAAAAAGCGTTGACGGCAGCTCCGCTTTGTACTTTGCCGCTCTTGGCGGTTCCCTTGAGCTTGTTCGATGGCTGGTTGAACAAGGTTTTGACGTCAACGCTCAAAACTACCTTGGCAATTCGATTTTGCACGCAGCCGCCGAAAGCGGCTCGTTTGAAACGGTTGAGTATCTGGTCAACTGCGGCGCAAACGTCAACGCTCAAAACAAAAATGGAAAAACCGTCTTGCACTCTGCCGTTCAAGACGGTTCGACAAAAGCGGTTCAACTGCTCATAGAGCATGGCGCAGACCTCAGCGCGAAAGACATCGCAGGGAAATCCATCGTGCATTACGTCATTGACAGCAACGTTTACGAAACGGCTCAATGGCTGGCTGATCGCGGAGTTGACTTCAACGCCAAAGACAAACTGGGCAAAACCGTTTTGAATCATGCCGCTGAAAAAGGGAAATGGAACTGGGTTAAATGGCTCGTTGAGCATGGCATTGACGGCAGTCAAAAAGACAAAGAAGGGAGGAACATTTTACATTGCGCCGCCAATGCCAAACAATGGGATATCGTTAAATGGCTGGTAGAATATGGCTTGGACGTCAACTCAACAGACGACAACGAGAATACCGTCTTGTTGTATGCCGCCCAAAAATGCGAATGGGACATTCTCCCTTGGCTCGTTGAGCGAGGCGCTGACATTAACGCAAAAGACAAAAGCGGGAACGGCATCCTGAAATTTACTGTCGAAAACGAAAAATACTTTTTGGCAGAGGAGCCGGAAGAACCCGAAACACTCGAAAACGACCTACTGGAATTGGTTCAGCGGCTGGTTGAGCTGGGTGCGGTCATTCCTAAAAACGGGGAATTCCTGTTGATCCATGCAGCAAACAACAATTATTGGAAATTGGTGCAATGGTTGATAAATAACGGCGCTGACGTCAACGCAAAAGATCGTTACAGGCGCACCGTTTTACATGACGCCGCCAGCAGCGGCAATCTGAAACTGGTTCAATGGCTCGTTAAGCGAGGCGCCGACGTCAACGTGGAAAACATATCCGGAACGTCAGTTTTGCAAGAAGCCGCCGGAAGCGGCAATCTGAAACTGGTTAAATGGCTCGTTGAGCAAGGCGCAGACGTCAACGCAAAAGAGCGTTACGGGCTGCCCATTTTACATGATGCCGCCAGAAGCGGCAATCTGAAACTGGTTAAATGGCTCGTTGAGCAAGGCGCAGACGTCAACGCAAAAGAGCGTTACGAACTGTCCGTTTTACATGATGCCGCCATAAGCGGCAGTCTGGAACTGGTTCAGTGGCTCGTTGAGCAAGGCGCCGACGTTAACGCAACCAACAAGTATCGATATAGTACTCTGTTCGTTGCCGTAGATTACAATTATCTGGAACTGTCAAAATGGTTGATTGCCAAAGGCGCAGACGTCAATTTGGCAAACGCTTTCAAAAAAACCCCCTTGCACATAGCCGTCCAAAACGACAATTTAAAAATGGTTAAATTGCTGGTGAAACATGGCGCTGACGTCAACGCAAAAGATAACAGCTTCGGTTACGGTTTAACGCCCCTGGATTACGCGATTCAAAAAGGCTATCACGATATTAAAGAATGGCTTAAAGCGCATGGCGCAATTGGGTCATTTTGACAAACGTTTGTTTCATTTGGTTTTGTATGCTGTTATTCTGACGCTGTATTAAAGCTCAGACATTCTGACAGCTTGGAGTTTTTTCAGAGATAGATTTCAAAATAAGGATATCAACATGACAGACTTAACAGATTATTTTGACGAGGCAAGGATCGATCGATATGAAGTGGCGCTTCAAAACGACGCGTTCGATTTTTCCGATTGCAACCACGGCAGAAATATCCTTCATTACGCCGCCTTAACAGGCAATTTGAATCAAATTAAAACGGTTCTGGATCATGGCGCAGACGTCAATTCACAAGATGACAATGGAATGAACGTCATGCATTATGCCGTTCTGTCTGGTAAAACTAAACCTGTTCGCTGGCTGGTCAAGCGGGGAATTGACATTAATTCCGCATCCCGGTGGGGATCGCCGTTATCATTCGCTGTTGACAGCGGCGATCTGAAAATGGTTCAGTGTCTGGCGGAATGCGGCGCTGACGTCAATGAGAAAGACGAGTGTGGAAAAACGCTCTTGCTCCATGCCGCTGAAAGAGGCTATCTGAAAATGATTCAGAAGCTTGCGAAAAACGGCGCTGACATTAAAGCCAAAGACTGCTTCGGCAAGACGGCTCTGCATTATGCCGTTGAAAGTTGCACGTCGGAGTTTTCTTATGTTTCCGACAGCGACATTCTGAATATGGTTAAATGGCTGGTGAAACGCGGCGTTCCCGTCAACCCGGAAGGTCATAGCAGTCAAACCGTCCTGTCCCTTGCAGTGAGATTCAATATGATGGAACTGGTTCAATGGCTTCTGGAAAACGGCGCTAACGACCAGGGTAAGTCGTTCCTGCATTTTTTGTTCCGTAACGACAATTGGGAACAGGCTCAAAAGCTGATTCTTGACGGAGCGGACGTCAATGCAAAAGACGCTGAGGGAAAAACCGTCCTTCTTTACGCCGCTGAAAAATACGCCTACTCCCACAACTCAAACGGATACTGTTCGTTTGCCAATACATCCAACGCTCCCAATCCAACAGAACAGATTCAATGGCTGGAACAGATTCAATGGCTGGTGGAACACGGGGCAGACGTCAATGCGACAGACATTTATGGAAACACAGTTCTGAGATATGTCGCAGATATAAACGATTATAAAATGATGGCTTGGCTTGTTTCACATGGGGCAGACGTCAATATTCAGCACAAATGGAAAGGGTCGCTCCTGCTAAACGCCCTTATAGAAAGAAATTCGACCAAGGCTCAGTTTCTTATTGAAAACGGAGCAAACCTCTAAGCAAAAATCCATAGCGAGGACTTCGTTCCCTATGAAGCAGCCCGAAGCGGCTACCGGGAACTGGTTGAACGGCGAACGATATGGAGTGCGGCGCCTTGGCGCCAATGCGGGCGGAACCGGCGGCGTGAGCGGGGCGAACGATTGTAAAGCCTCACGCTCTAGTGCGCAAAGTCCGCAAAGTTTTAAAAAACAAGGCGAGCCGGGGTGCGTTAGCCCCCGGAAAATTGTAACCGGAAACGTTGTGAGCCGCAAAAGATTGAAAGGCGGTAATGGAGTTCGCGTTAGCGAACGGAATTACGCTTTCGCCGGAACGGCGAACGAGGGAAAACCTCACGCGGAGATGCGGAGCCGCGGAGTTTTTAAAAAAAGATTGAAAGGCGGTAATGGAGTTCGCGTTAGCGAACGGAATTACGCATTCGCCGTCAGGCGAACGAGGGAAAAACCTCACGCAAAGTTCGCGAAGTTTTAAAAATTTCTTTGCGATCTTTGCGTTCTTTGCGGCTTAAAAAAAGAAAGCGGCGCCAAGGCGCCGCACTCCACATCGTTCGTAGCTCACTCCGCGGCTCCGCGGCTCCGCGTGAGATTTTTCCGGGCTGAACAAAGTGCAATCAGCAAATCAAAGCGACCAACGGGAGCGGGTTTTGGCAAACGCGCGGCAGCGCGGACTGGGAGCGGCGCCTCGCCGCCCGGGGGCTAACGCACCCCGGCTCGCCTACGCTTTGCGTAATTGCTAATTGCTAATCGCTAATTGCTAATTAAACTACTGCCTACGCTTTGCGTAATTCCGAATTCCGAATTCCGCATTCCGAATTCCGAATTATTTGCGTTTCCGCAGATACGCCAGCCCGGCAGCGCCGAGAATCAGCAGCGCCCACGTCGACGGTTCCGGAACAGCGTTGCGGTCAATGGAGAATCGAACGATATTGTTCGTCGGTCCTGCCAGAGCCAGAGTATAGTATTCAGGAAGCGTTTGCCCGTTGAGCATTCGGGTGATAATATCTTCATCGAACGGCGTTCCGTTTTTCGCGGTAAGAATATCGTACGACGCGCCGCCAGGAATTTCGTCTGACAACGTAAACGAAATCGTGCCGTTATCCAGGTCAAACGATGTGGCAGCCATTGTGTCGATGCCGGTCGCGTCCATTTCAATCAACAGCGTTGTTCCTGCGTTAAGTATGAACGCGCCGTCAATATCAAC
>JAZQDP010000472.1:0-18690 GCA_045546875.1 Thermoguttaceae bacterium
TTCCTAAGACCGCTTGGCCTCCGACTTTAACTGAAAAACCTCAAGAGTTGGTCGTCAATATTACTGCCGAAGGAAAATTTCTTATTAATGAAAAGGAATATAACGATACTGAACTTTACCAAACGCTTAAACAGCATTGGAATAACAACCCACCCAAAAATAACGTTATTATTCGAGCAGACAGAAATTGTCGATTTGAACCGATTTTCTTCTGCATTGACTCATGCCGAGAGATTGGCATTAAAGATTATTGTGTAACCGTTAAGGAAAAAGGAATCGAATAACGCATGAACGTTTCTAATGGAACCACAAGTCAATCTGCCGCCAGAGCCAGGAATCGGCAAAGCGGGGCAGGGCAAACGGAATCTGTTCAGTCGGAATCGGTTGCTCAAGAATCTCAAAGTGCGGTCTTTACAGAAAGGAATCGTCAATGGGGAATTGGCTACCTGTTTTGTATTATCCTCAGCATCGCGTTTCATATCGGGCTGGCGTATTACCTCAAAGACGTGGTTATAAGTTTTTGGGTTCCACAGGATCCGCAGGCAATTGCCGAACAGCCGGAAATGCCATTTGAACCGTTAGAAAACATTCGCACTCAACCCGGTTATGACAATTCAGCATTAAATTCCCCAGACGCTCAAAATTCCTTTGAACGCTTGGATCCCACTCCGGCTGAAAAGCAAATGCCTGTTGATGAAAAAACTCAACAGCTCGATGTAGATAAGACGGATTTTAACGTTGATTCAGATTTTCAAAAATCAGACGCTCCGTTATTGACCGAGGATGTTTTGTCGAAGCCTAATGACGTTAAACAGGACGAGATACCGTCAGAGGAGACTCCGTCAAATATCAATCGGACATACGTTACAAATTATAATCCGGGCGATATGATTATAAGCGCGTCTAAACCTGACAGACGCAATTTGACTCAGATTGAGAAAAAGGTTAAACCGCAGTCAGATTGGGGAGCGCTGGGAACTCAGGCTATCAAAGCGCACTCGGCAGACGTTGATATTAAAAATTCTCAATCGAAATATGTTCATTCAGTTAATCCCACAACTCTGATAGACGAAAATCCCGCAGGATCGCCTCCAGAAATAAATTATGGCAAACTCGATGAAAAAGACTCTTCGATTCCGGAATTGGCGCAATCAGACCCGACAGAGTATTCAACTCCGGGTCCTTTTACTCCCGTTATTTTGAAGCCTAAGCGCAGACCGGTAGTTGGCTTGGCGTCAAAAGAATATCAGAAGCGCGACCCATCGTTGAGGCTGGAAATGATTACTCAAGCCGGCGGGGATGTGTCAATCAGTCAAACGATTGAAAACGGTTTAGAGTTTTTGTCAAAAACTCAATGGCCAGACGGCAGATGGCGGTTTCATGAACAGTACAATACAGCGAATGTGCCTCCAAAGCAAAATGGCAAAATGCGCTGCGATACGGCAGCCACAGGCTTGGCGCTGTTGAGCATGCTTGGGGCCGGGTACACTCATAAAGACGGCAAATATAAAAATGAGATTCAGCGTGGGCTTAACTATTTACTGAGCAATCAAAATTCGCAATCTCCGTTAGGAGCTAACGGTAAGCGTGGCGCTCCCGGCGCGTTGTTTAATCTGGAGACCGATTCGGACGTCAATTCGCTGGCATACGCGCACGCTATAGCGACCGTGGCGTTATGCGAGGCGTATGGATTGACTCAAGATCCTGCATTGTTGTCAGCGGCTCAAGCGGCTGTGAGATATGTAATCGCTACTCAAAATCCGGAACGCGGAGGGTGGAGATATGAACAAGACGGACAATACGGTCAACCTCATCTGGAAGCGGATACGTCGTCTTCTGGTTGGCAGGTAATGGCTCTTCGCTCAGCTCTTGCTGCCAACGTTTTGTCAGAGAGCGAGGTTGCTCCTGCGCTCAATCGTGTTCAACAATGGCTCGACATTGCCAGAAAAGAGAATGGTTTGTTCGTATATAATCCTTATAAGGGAATGGACGACAAAAATAAGGACTGGGATAAAACCACTCACGCAATGACGGCAGAAGGTTTGTTTATGCAATTGTGCGTTAATTCTGATTTGGTAGCGCCAGAAGAGACAAAAGACGTTATTGCGTATTTGTTGGAAAGCGCCCCGGAACAAGGACGCAAGCTGGAAAACATCTATGCGTCTGACGTGTACTGTTGGTATTATACAACCACGTTCATGTTTGCCCAAAAGGGCGATGCATGGCGCGACTGGCAATCCAAGATTATGAACCATTTGAGTAAAACGCAAATTAAAGCCGGTCAGCCAATGGCGGGATCATGGGATAGCGAAAAAATATTTGATAAATGGTCTAACGAGGGCGGACAGCATTATCTTACGACAATGAATTTAATGATTTTGGAGATTTATATTCGCAATTTGGGGTTGTATAAATAAGGTTTTTCGGTTAGACGCTTTCATGACGCCGTTTACAGAGAAAAAAAGCATTTGTTGTAAATTGCTTGCTCTCCAATAATATATGGATAAGACAGATAAAAAGAAAAAAGCTATATTAGAATATTTACAGGTCGAGAATCGCCCTCTTAGTTCAACGGAGATTACTCGCGCATTACTATGCGCAGATATTGGGATCTCAGAGCGAGCGGTGCGAATGTGCCTTCAGGAACTCGATAAAGCCGGTTTTACCAAGTCGGTAGGGCGTCAGGGGCGTGTAATTACCAATCTTGGTCAAGAGCATCTTTACGATTTACAGACGCTTCAGCGCGTTGGGTATATGTCGTCAAAAATTGACCAGATGATATACCGGATGTCGTTTGACCTGGCAAAGCGCACAGGAAAAGTAATTGTGAACGTTTCTCTGGTCGATCCCCATACGCTTGCGGACTGCATTAAAGAAATCTGCGCGGTGTTTTCGTGCGGCTATTCAATGGGATCGCTTGTTTGCGTGCTAGGTCCGGGTGAACGCGCAGGAGACGTTTCCATTCCGTATGATAAAGTGGGGCTTTGTACAGTATGTACAATTACTCTTAACGGGGTTCTGCTTAAAAACGGGATTCCGATGAACTCTCGTTTTGCTGGATTGTTGCGATTTGAAAATCATTTGCCAGTTCGGTTTACAGAAATTATTCATTATAATGGAATCAGTTTGGATCCGTTAGAACTGTTTATTCGAGCGGGCTTGACGGACTTTCGTGGCGCGGTGAGATATGGAAATGGCGTTGTCGGCGCTGGGTTTAGAGAAGTTCCTTCAGAGTCTCGCAGTGAAGTGAAGCAGATCGGCGATCAGATGAAAGCTATTGGATTAGGATCCTTTGTTCAGGTTGGGTACCCGAATCAATCCTTGTTAGGCATTCCTGTATATGAAGGACGCATAGGCGTTGTAACGATTGGCGGTTTGAATCCAGTAGCGGTTTTGGCTGAAAAGGGTTATAGAGTTTTTTCTCGCGCGCTATCCGGTTTGATGGATTATGAAAAACTTTATGATTTTAAACTGCTTCCTGAAAAAATAAAAGCGTTTTTGTAAACGCAGCCTTATCGATAATTTAACATCTTGCTATAACTATATGGACTATACAATATTAACAACAGCAGCCAAAGTCGCTCGCATTATCGACGATAATTTTGAACGGGATGAAGCGTTGAAAAATATTGCTACGTATTTAGCTGCCGCCAATTGCCCGGAAGAATCGTTAAAGGTTTGTGAACAAGTTCGGTATGTTGACATTCGCGCCGATGCGTTAAGGAAATCGTTAGATAATTTGTTGGAACGCTATTCTAATCTCAAATGTGCAATGCCTCCAATAATTGACGATATTTGCGATAAAATGCTGGAGGATACGTTAGCCGTTCCGGATCCTGTTGACAGGTGTAAAAAACTGCATTGTATCACGATTTTTATTCTGCGCCGTCTGGATAAAGAGAAATGCAACTCAGATCCTCTTTCTATCCTTTTTCGATGTCGCGAAGAACAGGCAAAGCTGGCAGACGTTATTATCAGAAACGTTCACTTGCATTCAATCTGTCAAATGTACCAATTTTTTAAGATGCAAGACGAAGCCTGCAATACGTTAGAACTGATTCTGGAACGCATTTCAGAAATTCAGCCAGCCTCACGACAGGGGCGCATGCTGGGGCGGGTTGCCCAGGAATATTGGAAGATGGAAGATTATCTTTCAGCTTTCGATTGTATTGGTCGCGCTGAGGATCGAAAAGCGCAAACGTATGCCTATGAGCAACTGGTGGAAAGCCTTGTTATGTCAGGGAAAGTTGAAGATGCGGAAAACATTGTCGAGCAGATGGATGAAAGCCCGGCAAAACAGGCTGGAAAACATATTGTTGCTCTTGGAAAAGAGATATTTAAATCCATGCCGCCAATTCATTTTAATGACGATGACAAGCATGGGGAAAACAATGGCGAGTTTCAATCTCTTAATTTGGGACATGATATTCCAGAGGGTAAGAGCGGCATCCATTTTGATAATATCGTTTTGAAATTACATATTGAAGACAATTCTGCTCAATCCGATTCCGAATTCGACGGCGAGGATAAAACGGACGAGGCTGACGATGTCAATATGGACAGAAGCGAATTTGACGAACATGGCGTTCAAAAGGCTGAGCAACAGATGAACGAAATGTTTGCTAACGCTTGTACTGCTATGCCTCCAGAAGCGTTCAGAGTTTTTTTAGACATGATAAACCGCATGTGCAGAGGACGCGACATGTCAGAAATGCTTGCAGGGCAATCTCCGGAAAAAATCGAAGATTTCAAGATTAAACGAGATGAGGTAGGGTTCGACGCCGCGTGGCAAGATGTTATATCTCAGGGCGATTACAGATTTGCTGTCGATCTTGCTCTGGATTACTTTTATTCTAAATATAAAAAAGTTCTAATGTTTGGTTTAGAACGTTTGTATGACAAGTTTCAAAAAATCAGACCGTTTCCCTTTTGAACTGTAATTGAAGGTCTTTTGTTAAAAGAAGTTATTTGGCGTGAAATGCCGTTGAATGACGCTTAATCCATCGTGTCAGTTTTAAGCAAAAAACGCTTGAAAAACTGACACGATGAATTAAGCGAGAGAGCTTATTCTTTGTGATCGCATCTGATTCTCCATACGCCATATTTGGTTCCAACCAAAATGTATTGATCGTCGGAAGTAAATTTCAGATCTAAAATGGGTGTTGGAGATTCCATGCCAGGAACTTTAAGCGTTTCGAGAATGCGGCTTTTGGTAATCGACAGGATTGTTACAGTACCGGTAGACGACCCGTAAACTAACAGTTTGCCATCGTTGGAAAATGCAAAGGTGTCGATTTTGGAGTTGTCTGAGGTAACCAGAGGACGACGGAACGTCTCTTGACGAATGGCATAACTCCAAATGCGGAATGTGCCGTTACGTTCCAAAGTTCCCAATTCTTTATTGCCAGCCGTAAAAGCGGCGCAAACAAGTTCGCTATCCAGATTGAGCGAAATGGGTTCACCCTGCATAAATAAATCCCAGATATATACAGAGTTGTTTTTATAGCCGGTCAAAATTTTGCGTCCTTCTCTGGAAGCGTATGTATAAACTATCGGATTTTGAAGAACCTGGAATTTTTTAACCAAATTCTCAGACTTCAAATCGTAAACGGAAAGTCTTCCTTCCAAGTCGCCAAAATAGAGAAACGCTCCATCCGCAGAAAAAACTACGGAATGATAATATTTGTTTGGCACGTCCAAAGAGAAAAGTTCTTTCTTTTTGTTAATATCCCAGACCTGCAACTGATTGTCAAAATCTCGAGTAATAACCTTGGTGTTATCTTGCGAAGTTATTGTAAAGACAACAGCGGACAGCAAGGCGTTAGGAATCGTTCCCAATTCAGAACCGGTGGCAATATCCCGCAATTGAAATGCGCCGTTATCCATACCAAACGCAACTGAATTGCCGTCGTCGGTAAGGTACATTGAAGAAATTCGAACGTTAAGCGGGGAAATGGAACCCGGATTGAGGAATTGGTTTACTTGCTCTGGCTTGCGTTCAAGAAACTCTATTGGCCAAGAAAAACGCGTTGCAATTTGCTCTGCTCTTTCTTGTTGAGACATAACAAACATATTATTTGTGATGCCATAAACAATTCCAATTTGAGCGCCAATAATAACCAGTGGAATGAGCAACTGTATTACCAGCATCGTAACGGGGATTAATTTTGACCCTGCTTTAATTTTACGGCTATGGTATATTTCCTGAGTTTCCCATTTAACGCCATTCTGTTCAGAATAATACAGAATCAATGGCTTAAATCGGGAAAGATGTCCCAAATTTCGCCTGCCGAAGAATAAACGCTCTCCGGATTTTAGAACGACAATATAGTCTTCGTCCAGACGTCTGGGCGCTATTCCCCAAACTCCGTTATTGGGCGGAGTTCCTCCATAGTAAAGACGTTGAAGAATATAATCTACTTCGCTCCACGGGTGGGCAGGAATATCATGGCTGTTACTGCATCCAATGCCTTGTTCATTTATAAAGCTGCGATAAGAGCGTTTGTGCCATGCGGATACAAAATAACCAATTGCGGCAATGCCCAAGATGGAAGCTAATACAATAAAAAAGTTGATGTAATTGCTGCCGCTTTGGGGCGGAGATAAAAATAACGCAATAAATAATACACCCAGCCCGCAAAGAAGATAAAATCCACCCAGGAGAAGCCGAAGGTAGATTGTTCCAGAATCAGCATGAAAAATGTCTTGGGAATCGATATGAATTATATCGGTTTCTGATCCAAAGTCGTTCTCTTCAGGTAATATTTCTTTATTTTCAGAACTCATTTATTCAGGGTGTTTTGATTCAAAGCAAATTTTACATCGTTCAATTAATCATATATAGGGATTATATATAATTCCATTCTTTATATAATATAGCAAATAATTCCCGTTTGTTTAGAGGCTAAAGAGTTTTTTTTCAAAATATTTACCAAAATAGTTCGTTTTTTTCGGTTCTTTCGGTATGAGCATACCTGAGAATAGCAAATATTGAGCTGCAAGTAAGACTCGGCAATGTTCGGAGTGGAATTATTGCAATACATTTATTATGCTATTCAGGGGATTTTTTTCATCTGGCGCAGGGGATTCCTCAACTTATTTTTTACTTTTTCATGTTCAAGCGTGCAGTTATCCAGACAAATTTAATATCTATAAATATTCTAATTTAAATAAAAACAATGGTAAATTTATGCAAAGATATAATTTATTCGAGAAATAGTTCTGGTTTTGACGGATTGTTTTCCGAAATTTAAAGAAATTTCTTTTTTTTTACGAGTAGAATACTTGGTAAATTATAAAAAGTGATTAAAATATATATAAGTATAATCACAAACGTTAGTTAAAAAACATGACGTCAGAACTGGAGTTGCTTTTTGTTGCAACACGGACAGCTTTTGTCAATGGCGTCTTGTTGATATACGAGTTTAAAATCCAAACAAAGTATGAAACAATCCGATAACCTTAGCATAAAGCAAAAATTGTATTTCGCTTTCTCAGGCAAAATTAATCAGTTGGCGGCGTTGATCTTATTGATTCCCGGTCTGCCAATTATGTTTATTTTGATTATTTTGGTGCATATTACATCTCCTGGACCGGCAATCTATAAACAACGCCGAGTTGGTAAAGACGGCAAAGTGTTCAATTTGATGAAGATTCGCACTATGCTTAAAGACGCTGAGGCAAAAACCGGTCCTGTTTGGACGGCTAAAAACGACCCGCGAATTACTCGCTTAGGCAGGATTCTGCGTCCTTTGCATTTGGACGAATTGCCGCAGCTGTTCAATGTCCTTTTTGGTCAAATGGCTCTTATTGGTCCGCGTCCCGAACGCCCGGAGTTTACCGCTATTTTGGAAAAAAAGATTCCAGGGTATATGTATCGAACGAGCGTTTTGCCGGGAATTACCGGTTTAGCTCAGATCAATTTACCTCCTGATTCCGATTTAGACAGCGTTCGCAGAAAACTGGTTCTTGATAAAGAATACATCGATAACGCCAATTTACTTATGGATTTACGAATTTTCTTCTGCACCTCGCTGCGGATCATTGGTTTGCCGGGTAAATCGTGCGCTCGCGTTGCTGGAATTGCCAGAGAAGACGTAGAAATTCCAGATTATATGCGTTATCCTGATGACGATTTGTCGACCATGCCGCAGAAACCGTCCAAAACATCAAACGATACGAAAGATTCGTCTTCGAATGCGTCGGTTAATCATTTAATGGCGTCTGTTCAAATTCGATAGGTTCTCACGCGCCAGCTGTGATTGTATTTTCCTCCGCAATTTAATCATAGTGGAGTTATTATGTTAAACGCGCTGACCGTAGATGTTGAAGATTTTTTTCAAGTATCAGCATACGAGAAAATTATTCCTTTTGAAGATTGGGGTAACTATGGCGATCGTATTCTGAAATCTACGGGTAAAATTCTGGATTTGCTAAAATCAAAGGGTATTCGCGCCACTTTTTTTATTGTTGGTTGGACGGCGGAACGCTTTCCGGAATTGGTGTCGCAAATTCATAACGCCGGACATGAAATAGGGGTTCACAGCTATCGTCATCGTCTGATATACAATCTCACGCCAGAAGAATTTCGCGAAGACCTGGTTAAATGCCGTTCCATATTGGAATCTATTATCGGCAAACGTCCTCGATGTTTTCGCGCACCCAGTTTTTCTATTACTCAAAAATCGTACTGGGCTTTAAATATTTTGGCAGACGAAGGTTTTGAATTCGATTCAAGCATCTATCCAATATATCACGATCGTTATGGCATTCCCAACGCTAAACCGGAGATCCATGAATTAGTTCAGCCTGCTGGATCGATTTGGGAATTCCCGCCAGCCGTTTATCGTGTAGCAGGATATAATTTCCCCGTTTCCGGCGGCGGGTATTTTCGATTATATCCGTACCGATTAAGTCGTTATTTTCTTGGAAAAATCAATCGAAATTACAAAAGACCGTTTGTCATTTACGTCCACCCTTGGGAATTTGACCCCGAACAACCGCGGATACCAGGCTTGTCCAGGGTCGCCAGTTTTCGGCATCATGTTGGCATTGGCAGGAATTTGTCGAAACTCGACCTGTTGACTAACGATTTCCAGTTTGGCGCTTTAAGCGACGTTATTGGTCAGTGGCGCTGCATTCACCCAACGTTGCAGAAGGAGTAGTTATGGAAAAGCCTAGAATCTTGTTCTTGACGCATCGATTTCCGTATCCTCCGAACCGAGGGGACAGAATACGTTCGTTTCGCCTTCTGGAGTATATGTCGAAAATTGCCGACGTTGACTTGGTAACGTTATGCGATCAACCGCCGACACAGGAGTATGTGGATAAATTACAGTCATATTGTCAGCGAACGGCTTTTATCCCGTGGCGTCCGTTTGGACGCTGGGTTCATGCTGGAATAAGCTTGCTTACCGGGTCTACCATGACAGAGGGGTTGTTTTCCTCGTCTGCTCTTCGACGTCAAATTAAAAGCTGGGCAGCGGAAACAGGTTATGATCGAGTTGTTGTTTTTTGCTCGAGTATGTACCCGTATTCCAGATTGCCTGAATTGAAAAACGTCCCTTTGATTACAGATATTGTTGACGTTGATAGTCAAAAATGGTTTGATTATGCTGCTGTTTCTAATGGAATAACTGGCATTATTAAACGCCTGTTGTTTTCTTTGGAAGGTCGGCGGTTGCGTAAAAAGGAAATTGAGATTGCTCAAACAAGCGTTCGGACTCTGGCGGTTAGCGAAGATGAAGTTAGACTATATCGCAGTTTTTGTCCAGAGAATATTCACGATAAAATAATACCGTTGTCAAATGGCGTTGACTCTGACTTTTTTTCTCCAGACGCTCAATACGATAAACCAGATTTAATCCCGTATCGGCTTGTATTTGTTGGAGCGATGGATTATCGCGCCAATCTGGATGGAATTGAATGGTTTTTAGATAGCGTTTGGGGTAAACTTAAACAACAGTATCCCCAAACCGAGCTGGATTTAGTCGGATCAAATCCGGGTGAAAAAGCGCGGCGGTTGGCTAAAACTGATGGGGTAAATCTCATCGGACGCGTTGACGATGTGCGTCCCTATATTCATCGTTCCAGCGCCGTTGTCATTCCGCTTCGCGTTGCACGTGGAATTCAAAATAAAACGTTAGAAGCCATGGCAATGAGTAAGCCTGTTTTAGCGTCCCCAATGAGCTTACAGGGTATCGACAATTCAGTTACTCGCTATGCATGGAGTTGTAATGAACCTCAATCGTGGATTGATGCGTTTTCAGAGGTTTTCAATTCTAATAATAATGACAAGACGACAACCCGGGCGTCGAATGGTCGTCAAGCTATTGTTGACTCCTATTCGTGGTCAGCGCGATTTGCTAAATTGTCAGAGCTGATTTTAGATCCTCAATGAAGACAAATTATGGATAACGAAGTTCCTAAAACTGATGAACTTAAATTGACCTCGGAAGGAAAGTCAATCTTCCCGGGACGGGGTTTTTGTTTATCCATGTTGTTATTGTTTTATATCTTTCTTTTCTATGGCAGTTTAACTCCATTTATTTTTAAACCTGTTTACATTGGCTGGAACGAAGGTATTTCTCAGATTCTTGCCACCGGCGGTTATGTAGAATCTCAAATGGACTGGTATGTCAACCTGTTTTTAGGGATTCCCGCTGGTTTTTTTATGCTAGGCGTTTTGAGTTTGGACAAAAAAAATGTCTGGGCGATTCTAGGCGTCATTCCGGTTATTATAGTGTGTTTTCTGATGGCTTTTACTGTTGAGCGACTTCAATTGTATACGGTCAATCGAAATTGTGCGCTTTCCGACATTATTGCTCAAACGCTTGGCTCTGGAATTGGCTGTGTTATCTGGATGATTTCAGGTCAATCAATATGGGATGAACTTCGCCGGTTTTGGAGCGGATCGGGATTCCAAAGCGCGTTTTCCGTCCTGATAGCGTTCTATTTTATTGCTCTTGCTATTGAAGTTTGGACGCCATTTGATTTTGTGTACTCTCTTGGCGATGTCTGGGGACGATGGAAAGAGAATCATATATATTGGATTCCATTTAGCGAATGCAGGAACAACGTTTCTCTTTATCTTATTTCCAAAATGATTTTATTTGCCTTTCTTTATATTCCTGTGGGAATATATTTTCAATGGCGCAGTCAAAATCTTAAGCAGTCAGAGAACGATGTGAACAATACTAATGAACGAATTATAAAAGATCATCCAATTGCGTATTCAGCCGTATTTGCGCTGGTTATTTCAGTAATTGCGTTATTTGGTCAGTTCTTTATTCAATCTCGAGAATTGTATTTTAGCAATGTTGTCCTTGCAATACTAGCCTCGACGTTAAGCTGCTTTATCAGTGGGATTAAAAACTCCAAAATTCGCCTTGCCGGCTTGTTTTGCGGTTTATTTGCAATCATTATAGCAATGGTCGGATATTATTGGACGCCTTTTAACTTTACCTGGGGCGCATTCAACAGCGGAAAAGTCTTTTCGGTGTATCAACTTATTCCGTTGGCGGACTATCAGCGTTCTCATACAATTACCGCAGTCAATCGACTTTTGTTGAGTATGGAATTTAGCATATCAATTACGTTAATTCTGCGGACAATTTTAGGAAATAGTAAATCGGCAGCATTGATAACGATTTCTTCGTGTGCAGCGCTGTTTACGATTATGGAAAGCGGTCAATTATTCTTGCCAAGTCGAACCTTCACCTTTTCTGATATTATCCTTCAGACCTTATTTAGCGTTGGAACGTTAAAATGTAGGGATTATTTTCAAAATGTAACTGTAATACCAGAAAAACAGACCAAAAACTCGACGAAATCCTAAAACGCCTGCGGGAAGGGATTACAATTTTAAAAATTATTATATATTATATATTTAGTGAATAGTTTGAATTTCAAGTTTGCTATATTTCACGCTTTTTAGTTCAAACTTGAAGAATAGATTATTGTATAATTCGCCCTTAGAATTAGAACCACATACAATTAATAACAATGAGTAAAGGTTTAATTTTTACATACCTCCTGACGATGACGGGCATTGTGTTCGGCATATTAAATCCGTTTATCGGACTGTGCGCGTATATTTGTCTTGCCATTATTAACCCAACTGCGCTTTGGTTCTTTTCTGTGCCTCCTAAATTTATGGGTATTGCAGGCTATTCGTTTTTGGTGGGCGTAAGCATGCTTATAGGATGGACTTTTGCAGGTTTTGGTAAATGGAATTTTGGATACAAAGTTGGCGTTGTAGTAGCATGTCTGATCTTTAATTTTATCTGGATGTATATATCTGCTGCCGCTAACGGAGTATTAAACTACGGCGCCGCTGATCAGATGGTGCAGTTTGTAAAACTATACCTTGCTTTTTTCCTGGGAATGACAATTATCCAAAATATTAGCCAGCTTAAAACTCTTATTTGGGTAATTATTATTTCAGAAGGTTATGTTGCGTATGACCTGAATAATTCCTATATGGACGGTTTTAACCGTTTGAATGAAATCGGTTTTGCTGGTATGGATAATAACTTTTTCGTTTTAACGATGGTTATTAATGCTGTGCTGGCATTTTATACAGGTCTGTTTGAATCCAAACTGTGGCGGAAAGGACTTGCATTTTTTATTGCAGCGCTTAACGCTCACGTAATCTTCTTTTCGATGTCCCGCGGTGGTATGCTTGCTCTTATTCTTTCAGGGATTGCGATTGTTTGGTTTATTCCCAAGAAACCATCCTATATTTTGTTTTTAATAGTAGCGGTCTGTGCGGCGTTGTATATGGCAGGTCCATCTGTCAGGGATCGTTTCCTTTCTGCTTTTGCCGATGCCGAGGAGCGAGACGCATCCTCTCAGGGTCGTTTAACAAGTTGGAAAAACTGCTTGAGGGTTGTACGAGACAATCCAATTTTTGGAATCGGGTTACGCTATTGGCTTCCCTATACAAGAAGCGCTCATGGAATGACTATCGAAGCTCACTCGATGTGGATGCAAGCAAGCGCTGAACAGGGAGTTCCTGGAATTGCGTCATTGTTGGGAATATTCGGATTTACAATCTGGTATTTGATTCGTTTAACAAACGAACGAGTACCAGTTCCTGACCCATATATACATACTGTTGCTCAGATGGCAATATGCGCATTGATTGGTTTTTGTCTTGGCGCACAGTTCGTATCGGTTTTTGCTATGGAAATTAGCTACTATACCGTTATGCTCGGTTGTCTTGCTTTGAAATTCCAACACGAATATGAAGAGAAAAATCAATATCAGCCCGAGATGACGTCAAATGTTATGTACTATCGGTATGAATAACCAAACCATTCAATAGATTTCAAAGCGTATATTTGCTTTTGAATTTATCGTGTAATAAATACGATTGATTGGAATAATATAATGGACGACAAACAAATAGAACAAATTATTGAAAAGGCGGAAGAAATAGATCAACCTAAAAACGAGAATGCCGATTTCTCTTCCGACGATGAAAAGGAATCGTTGATAAGCTTGTGGAAAGAGATGATCTATGACGTCTATGCTTATAGAGAATTGCTGATCGAGATGTTTAAGCGAGATCTGCGCGTCAAATACAAGCAGGCGTTGATTGGATATATTTGGACAATTTTTATGCCGGCGATGGTCGTCTTTAGCGGATTTATAATTAAATTCGTCATGGCGAAAATGGCGGGGCAAGCATTTCAGATGGAATCATTTGCCGTCATGTCGGTCAAAGCTGTAGCATGGTCGTTCTTTTTAGGGTCGGTAACTGCGGCGTCGAATTCTCTTGTTGGAAATATCGGGTTGATTACAAAGATTTATTTTCCCAGAGAAGTGTTCCCAATGTCGTGCTTTGTTTCAAACACATTTGATTTCTCAATCGGGGCAGGGTCATTATTTGTAGTTTTGTTATTTTTGGGGAAAATCCAATGGACGCTTAATCTGCTGTGGTTGCCTGTCTTGTTCATTTTGCTTGTAACTCTAGGATTGGCGATAAGTATGTTTTTTGCCTGTGAAATGGTGTTTTATCGAGATTTTCGGTATCTGCTTGGATTATTAACGTCTTTTGGAATATTTTTTACAACGATTTTCTTTGAACCTGATATGTTGGGTCCGACATTAGGTCCAATTATGATGCTCAATCCGGTTTCCCCGATTTTGGAAGCGATTCGACTAACGGTTATTAACGGACATAACCTCTTCGTTCCTTTGTACAACGACGGCGGATTTGTCGCAACTGGGAGTAACGTTGTTGTTTGGCAGCCGTGGTATTTGGCTTATGCTGCTGCATTTTCGTTTATTTCTTTATTTTTCTCGTGGATGCATTTTCATAAATCGGAATTCCTTTATGCGGAATACATCTGATTTTTGTATGACAGCATTTATTTAACAATATGAATCAGCAAAAATCAGTTATTGTCGGAATCGTTGGATGCGGGAAGATTGGTTCGGCATTAAAACGCTGGCTGGAGTGTTACAATAAAAAATGCCGAATTAGGGTATCTGACCCGGCGTTGGGATTCAACGACGATTTAACCGATTGCGACTGTATTTTCATCAGCATTCACATTCCCACGGAACCGGATGGCTCGCAGAAATTAACGACGCTAAAAAAGATTGTCAAGAACCTTCCAGACGTCCCGATTTTTGTAAGAACGACTGTCCTGCCCGGCACTTGCGACAAGTTGTCAAAGCGTTACAAAAAAGACGTCCGGTTCATGCCGGAATATCTCACAGAGCGCACGGCTTATGAGGACTTTTGCCGTCAGCCGATGGTGTTTACCGGTCATGTCGATCTGCTCAAAAAGGTATTTCCGGGCAAATCGTTTATTGAAACGACATCCACGGAAGCGGAACTGGCGAAATACGCTCACAATGTTTTTGGCGCGCTGAAAGTAACGTATTTTAACGCGATTAAACAGATTGCAGACGAACTTGGCTGCGATTACTCCCGCGTTCTTCAGGGCGTCCTGCAAAGCGGATATCTCAACGCGATGCACACAGCCGTTCCTGGACCAGACGGTCAATACGGGTACGGCGGCAAGTGTTTCCCAAAAGACATCGAAGCCTTTCGCGCGAGCGTTTCCTCACCGGAATTCCAGCAGCTGCTGTCAACCGTTATTAAAATGAACGAGGCGTTTAGAGCGAAAAAGACTGACTAGCCGCAAGCGATACAGATCATGATAAAGACCCTTTACGAAGACAATCATCTGCTTGTTCTGATCAAACCGGCGGGAATCCCGACCATGGGCGTCGAGGCGGGGCGTCCCAGCTTTCTGGAACAGGCGCGTCAGTACGTTAAGGAGAAATACAACAAGCCGGGCAACGTCTATTTGGGAGTCGTCAGCCGGCTCGACACGCCCACAAGCGGGGTGATGGTCTTTGCCAGAACCAGCAAAGGGGCGGAACGGCTCAACGCCCAGTTTCGCAACCGGACGGTGAACAAAGTCTATTGGGCGCTGGCGCAAGGGAACCCGCAAACCGACGCCGCTCATTGGGAAGACTTCATCGTTCACGACAGTCGTCACAGAAAAGTCAATCCCGTCAGTTCAGACAATCCCGACGCAATCGACTGCCGGTTGTCGTTTACGCGCCTTAAACAATTCCCCGGATACTTTTGGGCGGAAATTCATCTGGAAACCGGGCGAAAGCACCAGATTCGGCTGCAATTTTCTCAAAGAGGGTTCCCTCTCCTGGGCGACTACAAATACGGCTCTCGACAAAAATTCCCGGACGGAATCGCTCTCCATTGCCGATCCATGACGTTTGAACACCCCACAACCAAAGAAGTCATGACGTTTACCGCCCCGGTTCCCAACTGCTGGAAGAAGTTCGGGGTGGAATAGCGCTCCTTTACTCGTCCGGATCGATTTCTTTTCGTCTCAAGATATGATGGTAATGCTGGGCGAAGCGGTGGCTTTCGTCCCGGACGAACTGTAACAGACGCAGCGACCAGGCGTGGCGGGACAGCCGCAGCGGTTCCTCGAATTCCGAAACATAAACCTCTTCGTCGCGTTTCGCCAGAGAAATCACCGTCGGCATGGTCTTGAGATTGAGTTTTCTGAGCGATTCCAGCGCAAAGCGAAGCTGAATCTTGCCGCCGTCGATGAGCAGGATGTCCGGGAATCGTTCGTCCGCTTCTTTTAAGGCGCGAAACCGGCGATAGACGACCTCGCCAATCGACGCGAAGTCGTTGACGCCCTGAACCGTTTTAATCTTGAATCGCCGATACCCCGGCTTGAACGGCAACCCGTCGATAAACTGCACCAGCGACGCCACCATCGCGTTGCCCTGCAAATGGGCAATGTCGATGCCCTCGATAATTCGCGGCAGTTCCGGCAGTTTCAGCACTTTTTGAAGCCCGATAACGCCTTTGCGCGGGTCAACGCAAAACGCCTCCGGCTGAACGTCCGCCTCAACGTCGCCGCACAAATCCAGTTTCTCAAGCGCAGCGATTTCGTCACGCAGTCGGGCGGCGTCCTCGTAACGAAGCTCTTTCGACGCCTGAAGCATTTCCTGACGAAGATCTTCCAGAAAATCGGCGCGGTCAGATTCCAAAAACTTTTGGAGCCGATGGATGATTTTTCGGTATTCTTCTTTGGAAATTCGCCCGGCGCACGGGGCTGTACACTGACCAATCGACGCCAGCAGACACGGGCGGCGATGCCGCTGCGCGTCGTCCTCCTGAACGTCCAGCTTGCAGGTGCGGAACTGAAAGATCTTTTGCAGCTCGGTAATTGTTTGACGCAAAGCGGACTGGACGAACGGTCCGTAGAGTTTCACGCCGGAACTTTTGGGCTTTCGCGTCGCCTCGACCCGGGGGAACGGTTCGTAAGTGTGAATCTGCAAGTACGGGAACGTTCTGGAGTCCTTGAGGTCTTTGTTGTGAACCGGCTGCAAATCTTTGATCAGCCGAGATTCGTACAGCAACGCGTCAACCTCAGATTTCGTCTGGATATAATCGATGTCCTTGACCTCGCCGATCCAGTAATTGATTCTCGGGTCGTCTTTTGCCGTCGAGAGGAAATAGCTTCCCGCCCGGGACCGGAGATTTTTCGCCTTGCCAACGTAAATCACCGCGCCCGCCTCGTTTTTCATCAGGTAGACGCCCGGGAATTCAGGGAACGTCTTGACCTTTTCCGCCGGAGGAATGGGGGCGCCCATGCTACTCATTTTGCTGTCCTTGAATTGACTTCCAAATGTATTCTAACGCCGGTTTGACGCACGTTCCGTGATTGCAGCCGGGAAACGACCGGAACTCTACAACGCCGTGATTTTTGACCGTCTTGAGCATGGCGGCAGTCAGCGCGTTTTCCTCGACCCGGGCTGGCCATTCTATCGCTGGATCGCCGCAAAGGAAATGAATCGGAGAAACGACCTTGTTCGTAAACGACATCGGCGCGAAAGCGTCAACGACAATCGGATTATCGCGCGTTACGCTTTCGTCCGGCGCAATCCCGGCAGCCTTCTTGCGATCCGCAACGATTCCAAAATGGGTCGTCGCCTGACCGCTAATCGGGAACAAGCCGGCAATGTCGGTATTCTTCAACCCGTGCGCCGCCATATACCGCGGATCCAGCCCAACCATCATCGTTAAATAGCCGCCGGCGGAATGTCCGCTGACATAAATGCGCGCCGGGTCGCCCTGATACTTCTCGATGTTTTTGAACGTCCAGGCGACGGCAGCCGCAGCGTCTTCGATGAAATCCGGTTCTTTTGCTTTCGGACGAAGCCGATAGTTGACCGAAACGACGATAATTCCGTGGTCTGTCAGTTCGGAAACCTCGTGCTTGCTCCCGCCGCTCAAGCCGCCGCCGTGAAACCAGACGACGACCGGCGCCTTTTCGCCCGGGGCAAGGCGTTGAGGAACATAAACGTCCAGTTTGCAACGGTTTTCCCGGTAGGCTAAATCGCCGTTTCCCTGCATATTTTCGGAATAATAGGGGATATCTCTTGTCGCAATTTCGTCAGCAGAAATCGCGGTTAAATGAATTAACGTTAAAAACGCGGCGAAAAAGAACAGCCGAATGGCGTTTGAAATCTTGGGAAAGTGCATTTTATCTCCTTGATTTTATCAAAAAGGGGGATTATCGTTCGCCCGACGTCGAATGTCCTTTAACAGAACTCGAGCCTGGTTAAAGAATTCATGATAATCGGCGCGTTGGTAATCTGGAAAAGTCCAGTGATGAGCCGTCCATTGCCCTTCTCGGTAATTTAGGGTAATTTCCGCGTAGATGCCTCGCCCCAAATAGATGCGGTGCGCGTAGTCTTTTGTGCTTGCCAGGACGAGTTTTCCCAGCTCAATATACCCGGGATCGATATTCAGCGGGCGCGATTCCGGCTTCTCGGCAATTTGAGCGTACTCTTCTTCCCAAGCGTTGGAAAGAATCTTCCAGTCAATCAGGTCAGACGGATCGGCTCCGGCATTGAGGACGAAGAACTGCTTTTTCAGCCCTGCGCCCATCGAATCGTCGTAATAATGGGTGTTATCGAAATTAAACGGAATGGACTGTAAACCGATTTCCCCCCATTTTTGAGCAATGCGCGCTTGCGCCCACTGAATCGCTTCCGGGTAAACGGAGAAAACGGCAAATAACGGTAAAACAGGTCGAGGTGGAAGGATTTGGCCCATAACAATTAGCGATTGATAAGCTACTAGCTGCTAGCTTCTAGCTATTAGCTTGATAAACCTGATTC
>JAZQDP010000473.1:0-2000 GCA_045546875.1 Thermoguttaceae bacterium
CTTTTTATTGATTTACTCGTTCACCCGGAGGCTTACGCCTGCCGGTTATAGAGATGTCGCCCTTTCAGGGCTGGATTTTTTAACGCTTCGCATCATCAAAACCCATCTATATCTTGCCCCCCAATTTTGAACGCACCCTTATCGCAGGTTTTCTTTCTACTGCCCTTGCATTGTTTTTAATTTTGTGTAAAATATAATAGAAGAATTTATATAGAGCAAGGAATCGTCTTTACACTCGCGGCGATATAAGTTATTATATATATTATGAATTTAATCGAAATTAAAAACCTGAAGACGTATTTTCATACCGAAGGCGGAATTGTAAAATCGGTTGATGACGTCAGCCTGTCGATTCCCATCGGCAAGACGCTGGGCGTTGTCGGCGAATCCGGCTGCGGCAAGTCCGTAACGGCAATGTCGATTTTGCAGTTGGTCGCTCACCCGGGGAAAATTGACGGCGGCGAAATCCAGTTATTGGATTCCGATTGTCTTAAACAGTACAACGACGGGAAAGACGTTCCGAATCCCACGTATACGGATTTGGTTCAGCTTTCCGAACAGGAAATCCGAAGGATTCGCGGCAAACGAATTGCCATGATCTTTCAAGAGCCGATGTCGTCGCTCAACCCGGTGTTTACAGTTGGATACCAGATCGCGGAAGCGGTTCTGATTCACAATCCCGGTCTTTCCAAACAGGATGCGTGGAACAGATCCGTTGAGATGCTCGACAAGGTTCGCATTCCAGACCCGGCGCGCCGGGCGGCAGAATACCCGCACCAGTATTCCGGCGGTATGCGTCAGCGAGCGATGATTGCCATGGCGCTGTCCTGTCAGCCGGACTTGCTCATTGCCGACGAGCCAACCACCGCGCTGGACGTTACCATTCAGGCGCAGATTCTCGACCTGCTTCGCAGCCTGCAGGAAAGCTTGGGAATGTCGATTATGATTATCACCCACGACCTGGGCATCATTGCAGAAACCGCTCACGAAGTTGCTGTCATGTACGCGTCGAAAGTTGTGGAACGCGCCCCGGCGGCGGAACTGTTTGCCAACCCGCGGCATCCGTACACGCTAGGGCTGCTCAAGTCCCGTCCGGAACTGTCCGCCGGCGTAAACGACAGACTGTTTACCATCCCCGGCATGGTTCCCCTTCCGACCCAGTTCCCGCCGGGCTGCAAGTTCCACGCCCGCTGTCCGTACTGCAAGCCCATTTGCAAGGAAAAGGAGCCAGACCTCCGCATGATTTCAGACAACCATTGCATTCGTTGTCATTTTGACGTCAAAAAATAGACGAAAAGAAAATATCGTTGTCAGCCAAACATTAAAACTGTTTTTTAGAGTGTTCCTATATGTCATCCATTTCAAAACAGCCGTTGTTGTCGGTTCAAAACCTGGTCAAGTATTTTCCAATTCGCAAAGGAATTTTTTCGCGAGTTGTGGCTAACGTTCACGCTGTTGACGACGTTACTTTCGACATCCCCGAAGGGGAAACGCTGTCGTTGGTAGGCGAATCCGGGTGCGGAAAAACAACAACCGGCAGAACGCTTCTTCGCCTTATCGAACCGACTTCCGGCAAGGTCATATATAACGGAAACGATATTACGACTGCGTCAACGTCTCAAATGCGGACGCTGAGAAAAGACATGCAGATCGTTTTTCAGGATCCGTACGGGTCGCTCAACCCGCGAATGACCATTCAGAGCATTGTCGAAGAAGGGCTGATTATTCAGGGCGGATACACGGCAAAAGAACGCAAAGACCTGGTTTGCCAGACGCTTAAAAAATGCGGGCTTGACCCGTCGTACATAACCCGGTACCCGCACGAATTCTCCGGCGGGCAGCGCCAGCGCGTTTGCATCGCCCGCGCTCTGGTTCTCAGCCCAAAATTTGTCGTTCTGGACGAACCGATTTCCGCTCTGGACGTCTCGATTCAGGCGCAGATTATCAACCTGCTGGCAGACTTGCGCGACGAATACCACTTGACATACCTGTTTATTTCT
>JAZQDP010000474.1:0-28884 GCA_045546875.1 Thermoguttaceae bacterium
GGCGTTTGAGCAGGTCAGTCCGTACACGGATTTGACGGATTAAACGGATTTTCGCCGATTGGTTAATTGTAATTCAATCGTCATTTGTACATCATTGGATTATTAAACACTAAAAACACTAAAGATACAAAATTTACGAAAAAAGAAAGATTTTAAAATAATCCTTTTGTTTGTTTCGTTCTTTTCGTGTATTTCGTGTTTAAAAAACGTTTGGGTGAGCAAAACGCCTGTTTTTTAGTTCACAAGCGCCAAATTGTCGGATGAGCATTAAAAGACATTATTATCGGCAATTTCGTTTGATGGATTGTTCGATTTCCGCCAGAAGTCGTTGTTCGAGCAGGGGATCGCGCCCTTTTTCGATCCAGGTCAATCCGGTTTCGTCTTCCGGCGATACGATTGGATCGGTAAAAGTGCGTCTGGAATCAGAGAGGAAATAATTGCCCTGTCCTGTACGCGAAGTGTCGGGATGAGGGTTATTTTCAATCTCTTTGATTACTTCCACCTTGATTGAATACGTGTTAGTATTAAAGTCCTGCGGAGCAACGTCAATAACAGCTTTTCGGCTTATGGTTTGTATCGTCGATTCCCAACGTTGACGAATGCCGACAGAATCGCGTTTCCATGGTTCAAATACCGAGGATCCAATTGTTCGTCCGGTTATAAGTTTGCCGGGGCTGACGATGCATCCCATTTGACGACACGGATCTTCTTTTTGAATAGGGAAGTATTTGCGAACAGGCGTAACCAAAGATTCCCATAATACCGTCGGGTTGCAGCACGTAACAATAACAGTATTGTTATACAGCCCGGCGTTGCAAGTTGAAACGGTAGCGGCAGGGCAGGTTTGGCAAGTCGCCTGCCCCCTGTAATCGTAACCGTACGTAGATTGCGGAGCCGTATCGGGACCAACGCATCCGGCGCATAAGCAGCAGATTAAGGGAATTAGCGCCAAAACAGGGAACGAATGCGTTTTTAGTTTGTCGTTGGTCTTGTTATTTGGATTCTTGAATCCCATTGATTCATAACTCCATTATCGCAACGTTGAAGTTGAATCTGTCGCAGCGCAGGAATTGGCGCTGGGCGCAGGCGCAGGTTGAACTGTTGGCTGTGTAACAGGGGCTACGGGCTGGCATGGCGCAGGACATGCTGGAGCGCACGGCGGCGGACATACGGGGCGGCAAACAGGACGGCAAGCCGGAGGCGGACATACCGGAACCGGATTCGCGCATGGCGTGCAGGACGGCGTTGTCGAACATGGAATTGGACATGGCGCTGGAGCGCATTGCGTTGCACACGGCGACGAGCACGGAGAACAAGGAGGAGGACAGCAATTATAATCGTCATACGTACATCCACAGACGAAACTCATTACAAGTATTGTCGAGGACAATAAACTCCAAAGCTTTGTAATGTTCATAAAATTGCCTTTGATAATAAGTGTGAATAATAAAGGGAGATTGCCAATTTATCTCATTTTTATTCTCTTACATATTTTCAAGGAATAATGCAAGAGCGATTTTTAAAAAATATAAAAGTTTTTGATTTGTTTTCTTTTTATAATTCAAACAGGTCTTCGTCGGTTGCCGAGTCAAGCGTTAAGGCTTTATGAAAATTGTCTGACCCTGCAACAACAAGCGCGTCAGAACGTTTTGCCGTTTTGACTGCTGCGGCAATCGCATCCTGCTTGGTTTCAAAAAGTTTAACGCGCCCCGGCAGCTTGCGTTCAATCGATTCGACAAAGTCCGGATTGTCGGTTCGCGCCCCAACGAGGTAAACGCGATCTCGTTTGGAACGATAAATCTCAGGATTGAAATGAATGTCGTCCGCAATGGGCGACCAAACCGGGATAGGTAAAATGTTATGAATTCGACCTGAAATGACGCTCTGGATAGTTTTTAGGTTGATTTCCAGCGGGTCGTCGGCGTTGGATAAGTCTTGAACCAGAAAGACCGGGAAATTGTACGCACATCGAACTTGTTGCATATATCCGGGAATGATTGAAGTCGATTCCAGAATGCGAATAATCTCGGTTAAAGGAATAGAGCGGGTAAGCCCGATAGCGACCGCGCAAAGGCAGTAATACAGGTAGTCTTGCCCGATAATTCGAGTTCTCAATGGCGTTGTCTGACTTCCAGCTGTAATCAAGGCGATTTGCTCGCCAAGGTTCTGTTCAAGAATCGCACCGTGAACCTGACAGTTTTCCTTTAGACCGTACGTCAACACGGGACCGCGAAGCCGTTGCATGGTTAGCGCTGAAATTGATTCGTCTCCGTTGAGAACAACGCAGCCTTTTTCGTCAAGCTGGTCAATGAGTTTCCCTCGCGAAACGGAGTCTGACGTTTGAGGTCGATAAATGGAAGGAAGCGTTACGCAGCCGGAATGAAATGGAATCCCGGCAACGTTGGATTTATCCAGAGCCATCTGTGATACTTCCATAACAACTGAATCGCATTCGTTAAGAGCCATTCTAGACAGCCAGTATGAACTCTTTTTGGGCGCCAGCCCCGGCATTTGCGATGGATACGATTTGACAATTTCAGACATGAATTGACAAAATTCTTCCATGTTTTTGGGCGATTTGGCAATGTTTGCCGCGCCAAAAATCGTACAGCCGCATTCGGTAAGAACTCCCGTTTTATGCCCAGTTTGAGAAAGAAGATTCGCAACCAGATAGCTGACGACGCGTCGCCCTCGTCCCCCGGTAACGCCTGTAATTTGAACGCTTCGACCGGGGAATCCGGAAAGCGCCTGGCAGATTTGCGCGTAAGCGGCGTGAGGGTTGTCGATTTTACAAATGGGAATGTCAGACAAACAGTCGCAAGAGTCGTTAAAGGCAAATTGGTTGCGAACGATGATTCCAGCCGCCCCCTGTTTTCGAGCCTGCTCTACGCCGGACGGATCCACGGACGGGTCTTCCATGGCAACGTAAACCTCTCCCGGTTTGATGTTTAACGCATTGTATCGGCAGGATTTAATTCGAAAATCGGTACAGTTCTCGAATACTGCGTTCGGGAACAGATTTTTAGCATATTGCGGTTTGAGCAAAACGTTGGAAGTGAGCATGGAAATGACTATATTAATGGAATATCTAATATACTTTCTTTTACTTGAAATTACCCGAAAAATGAGCTATTAGCCACCAGTTGGCTGCTAGAGGTTTCCCGGGTTTGCAGTTGCCAAAAGCTCCTTGATTTCAATAAAAATCTTATAGATATTTTTACCCTTTTAGTCAATAGCAAAACCATGACATTTATCAGATTGCGGGTTGTTAAGTGAGAAAGAAAAAAACGTAGCGCAACAATGAATTGCACTACGTTTTTGTGTAATAATTTCAGTTAGAAAGGGGGATTACTATTCTTCTCGTTCGGATTCTTCGTCCGGTTGAACCGCCCATTTCAGACCAGCGTCTTTTTCGAGCTTCTGGTACAGGTTGCGGAAGAACAGCTGACCGTCAACGTTGCGGGACTGAGCGTATTCGTAATCGGGAGTAGCGATAAATCTCGCATAAAGCTGTTCAGTTGGCGGGGTGAGTTCAATCATACGAATGACGTAATAAACCGATTCCGATTCATTGGCAACAGTTTTAATTTCTCCGGCTTTCATCTGGAAAATCTCGTTCATAAAATCAAATCCAGCTTGCTGAATGCCTTCAATAGGAGATAAATAAATTCTGCGTTCCATGTTTGGATTGGTAACAGGCGCAAGCGTCATCCATGTGAATTGAGTCGGAACAAATGCCGCGTCTCCCAAGCAGGATTTAAGCGGCAGTTTGGCGTCGACAGCTTTTTTAACCAGCTCTTGAGCGTTCGCTTTTGCTAATTCGCGAGCTTTAATGTATTTAATTTGGTCGATTGCCTGATCCTTTATGCCGTCTTCTTTGAGAGTAGGCGTATGGGCAGCAACGTCTTCTGTCTTCCAGGCGACAAACAAATCCTGTTCGTTATTGATGAGCAGTTTGCTTTGAAGCAACGGGGTTTTACCGAAAAATTCGTTGCCTGCCGGAACGCGTTCTGTTGTTCCTTCCAAATAGGTGAGAGCAATCGGATTATCCATAAAGGAATCTGGAGTTAACAGATCAGTTTTGACGTATGTAAGCTTGTTTTCTTTTGCCAGTTTATCGAAGTCAACCGGTTTTGGAGCCTGTTCTTGAACGACTGGCTTTTTACGGTCTTGTTCTGTAAACTTCATTTCGTACATGTCTTTGGCAATGCTGTAGTCGTTCATGGCTTTCTGAACGGCTCCGATGGCTTTTTGTAATTTTTCTCGGGCAGCCTGATATGCCAAACCGTTGCGAATTTCATCTTTGAGCTTGTCGTCCAACGGGCGATATTCTTTGTCGTCAACGCCTTTAAGCCCCAGCTTGGGCATTTGGAGTTGATCCGCTTTTTGTTCGTCTGTTTTTTGAACGATGTAATTATCTTTGTTTTCGTCGTAATTCTTTTGAATTTGCTCGTCTGTAATGGCGGCAGTGTCCATGAAAGCGGCAATTGTGCCGGCGCAGTATTCCAAGGCAATTTTTTGCGGCTGGCGCAATCCCGGTTCTTTAGAGTCGAGATCAGCGTCTTTATCTTTATAGGTGTCAAAGAATTCTGCAATTGCTCCTTCGGTGGGTTCGGCAACCTTCTCGACAAAATCTTCAACCTTGACCGGGAACGCTTCGATATTGGCTCTTTGCGCCACGCGGCAGAAGCTGTCTAACCGTTCGCCTGTTGTGGTGGATTCTAACGATGAACCCAGAGTTTCGATGCCGTGCATGCGAAGCAGGAATCCGTTAATAGCGTCAAACAGAGCGTTTTCGTTTTGCGTTGCTTCGTAACCGGTTTTATCTCCAACGATAAATTCCTGAAGCTGCTGGGCGTTCATGTCGAGACCGGAGGTTACTTTATTGATGAACTCGTTAATCATCGCATCGTTGACTACCAATCCCATTTCTCTAGCCTTGTTTTCAAACAGCCAGGCGGAAACAACGCTTTGCTTGGAAGCGTCTCCAATTTGGTATGAAAGTTGCTGAGCTGCCATGAAGCCAGTGTACGCTTTATAGAAATCCGCCATTTTGTCTTGCTGGAGATTTGATTGGTGTTCTCTCAGCTTAGTTTGATAGGCTTGAGCAACTCTGCTAACGAATCCCATTAAAACGTACTGACGACTTTGAAGGTGTTGGATGTCTAAAGCGGTCAAATTGCCGTACTTTTTAGTAAAAACAACGTTTGACGCAACCGATGAATGATTCATGACTTCCAGCTGTTGCAAAACGCTGGGAAGAATAATAAAGGCGACCATCGTCAACAGACCGATGACAACCAGCAATTGAGTTTGATGTCTGCGGAAAAACTTAAAAGGACTTGCCATGTTTGATTGGGAGTTATAGGAGTTATAGGACGAAGGAGTTGTTTAATTCAGAATCGGAATTCAGAATTATGTAAAATCTCCCCTGGAACTGCGTATGCGGTTCAAAATCTTCCTGAGTTATAATACACAGAGGAATTAGGAGTTGGGAACAGCTTTGAGGAGCGCCTGCGCTAATCCTCATTCCTCACTCTTAATTCCTCACTACTAATTGTAGTATATAACAAAAGTGGATTTTTTTCAAGGGCGGATACCCCGTTTTTAATTTGATTTATTCAAATTTTTCGGTAATTTCTTTAACCAAAGCGCATAAATGGTCAGCTTGCGCTTTTTGCGGAGCTTCGGCAATGGCTCTGATTATCGGTTCTGTATTGCTAGGTCGAACTAAAAGCCAGGTTTGATTCCAAGCTAAACGCAAGCCGTCGTTGGTATTGACTGTCGCTCCGGGAAACTTTTCTTTAACCATTTGGTAAAGTTCCGGCAAGCGTTCAGTTGGGAACGGCATCTTGGTTTTAACGATAGAGTAGGGCTGGATGTCTTCAACAAGCTGACTGACGGTTTTGTTTTCCCTTGCCATGAGAGCTAAGACCTGCGCCATTCCGACAAAGCTGTCGCGGACGTATCCCACTTCGGGATCGATCGGACCGCCGTTGCCTTCTCCTCCGTAAACCGCTTTTGTGTTGAGCATTAAATCGACGACGTTTGCTTCTCCAACCGAACTGCGCTGGCAGATTCGCCCGTATTGACTGCAAACGTCTTCCGTCATTTGGCTTGTTGCACAGTTGATAACAACGTTGCCGTGGCGTTTCTTCAAGGCGTATTGAACGCAGAAGGGAACGGTGTATTCTTCTCCAATGTACCGACCTTGTTCGTCGATAATAGCCAGCCGGTCAGCGTCCGGATCTTGACAGAATCCGATGTCGCATTTGTTTTTAACCACTTCCGCGCCGACTTGAGCCAGATTTTCCTCAATCGGTTCTGGCGTATGGAGAAAATCCCCGTTGAGCTGGTCGCCTAAAACGACGACTTGACAGCCGAGCGATTCCAATAAACGCCGCCCGAGTCGAGAGCCGGAACCGTTGTTGGAATCCAGTAAAACGCGAAATCCCTTTGTTTCAACGTCTCCAATGCGAATCGTTTTGCAAACGGCTCGCAAATGTTCGAATGGGGAAACGATTTCGTTAACCGGTTCGGCGTCAAAACCCTCGATGGGGAACGAACGTTCCTCAGCGGTGAGCGCTTTGAACCGTTCTAAAACCGATTTTCCAATCTGACCGGAAATAACTCGCCCTGTATTGTCGAACAGTTTGACGCCGTTGTATTGGCTTGGATTGTGGCTGGCGGTGATTTGAATTCCTCCCGCGGCATGGATGAACTTGGTTAAATATCCTGCCGTTGGGGTTGGTTCAACGCCGAAGAAAATCGGGTCGAACCCGCATTCTCGAATCAGATTGCAGAACGCTCCGGAAAAATGCAAGCCGGAAGGGCGACCGTCGTAACACAATACGATTTTGTTGGACGTACGCAGTTTCTGCTCTGAAAGGAGCGATAAAAAGGCGGCAATGTACCGGGTTGAAGGAACTTCAAACGTTTCTCCAACAATGCCGCGTAATCCGGAAATGGTAACAATAGGCTGCATGATGGTATTAAAATGGATTGGAAGGCGGTAACGGAGCGACCAACGGGAGCGCAGTTACGCAGTTCGCCGAAGGCGAACCAAAAAACTGTACCCAACGAGAGGTTCGCCTGACGGCGAATGCGTAATTTCGTTCGCTTCGCTCACTTCATTACCGCCTTTCATTGATTGCTAATTGTAACCGCAAACTCCAGTCTTGCGGCTGTTTTGCCGTCAACGGTAACGTTTGCTGAAAAAAAATAAGCGTTAGATAACTTTTCTTTGAGCGTAACGGCAATGTTAATCGTATCGCCCGGACGAACCATTTTCTTAAACTTGACGTCGTTAATTCGCGTCGCTACGGGGATTCCAGACTTTAATTCTTCATCCTGCGTAACGCATGTATTGAGAAAAACCGCTCCTGCCTGCATGGCGGATTCGCACAGGATTACGCCGGGAACAAGTGGAAAATCGGGATAATGCCCTGCGAAAAAGTATTCGTCTGGAGTAAACGTTTTTTGACAAACGATGCCGTCATCTTTGCGTTCGACAATTGTATCAACGTACAAAAACGGCGGACGATGCGGAATCGCGTTGAGAATTTCAGGATCAGGATTCATGTTTAAATAATTAATTGCGAATGTCGAATTGCGAGAGACTTTTGTGAGGCGCTTACGTTAAGCTAATTGCTAATTGAAAATTGCTAATTATTATTTACTCTCCCGAGTTTTTCCATTTTTTAATGGCGTACTGCCATTGGTTCCAGGCGGAACAGACGTCGTGAAGGATCCATTTTATCTCGTCCCATTGTTCATCGTTTCCGATGAATCGTTTTACCTCGACTCTGATCCATTCGCCAGACAGGGATGGAACGCCCTTTGAGTCTCGAGGCGAGGCTTGAAAGATCTTAAAGAATTCGCTTCTCGCCGGTTCGTTTTCCCATGAGGAGGCGCTGTGATAAACAGAGCAGCGTTCTGCCATCGCTTCGACAACCTGCTGCTCTGTCATGGTTTGCGGCGGCGTTGCCATTTCGACAACTTCTCCAGGGCGAATTTCGCCATAGATTGTATCGGAACCTCGTCGACGAGATACCGCCTGAATGGCGCGCATTTTATCCCGCTTGCGATCTTCAACGATTCTTTCCTGCTCTTCCGGAGGAAGAATATGGAAGTCAATTCTCCAGAGCCGTTTGAGAATATCCTGTTCGGAATATTCGTTGAGCAGTTCCGTCCAGAGTTCTTCCCGGCTATCGCACCCAATTCGACGAATATCGTCGTCTGTGAGCTTGACAAATTCAACGCGTTCAACCCGATCAAACACGACATAGCCAACAGTTGGAACAAAAGCTCGCTGCCCAACGTGCCAATGGGAATACCCAGCCACGCGAAGGGCGGACGTCTTTTGTCCCAGACGAATCATCGTTATGTATTTTTTAGGAAATAGAAGCATGATTAGGCTATAGGAGGTAGGCAGTTGACGTTGGGAAGGAGGCAAAAGACCGAAGTTTCTTTTGCCTCGCCCCTTGCGCCTGTTGTCTATTTATCCTTTTTTGCAGTTGTCTTTTTCGTGGTTGTCTTTTTAGCCGTTGTTTTCTTGGCGGCAGTCTTTTTTGCTGCTGTCTTTTTGGCGGTTTTCTTCGCGGCAGTTTTCTTTGCCGCTGTCTTCTTTGTTGCAGCAGTTTTCTTTGTCGCCGTCTTTTTAACGGACTTTTTGCGACGTCTTGGCGTATCTCCACGAGCGGCGCGCTGAGCAAGCATATCCAACGCCTTTTCAAAGGTCATTGTATCCGGCGTTTCCTCTTTTGGCAGCGAAACGTTCGTCTGTCCGTCTGTTACGTACGGTCCATATCGACCGTCCATAATTTGAATCATCTGCTCTGTTACAGGCGAAACCGCCAATTCTTTTAGAAGCGTTTTTGGCTTTGCGGCAGACTGACGCCCCTTCGGCTGAGCCAAAAGTTCCAGCGCCTGTTCCAGCGTGATGTCGATGGGCGAATAGACGTCATTGAGGGAACGCGTTTCGTCGTTCCATTTAATATACGGTCCAAATCGACCGTTGGACGCGATAACCGGTTGACCGTCAGCCGGGTGAACGCCAAGCGTTCTGGGCAAGGACAGCAATCGCAATGCGACGTCAAACGATACGTCTTCCGGAGCCATGCCCTTGAGCAGAGACACGTTGCGAGGCTTGTCCGGGTCGTCAGTGGCGCCGAGCTGGACGTAAGGTCCGTATCGACCCACTTTCAGGTAAACGGGTTTATTCGTTTCCGGGTCAATTCCCAATGGCTGATCGCTATTTTCATTTTGATTGAACAGCTCCTCGGCTTTTTCCAGCGTCAGTTCGTCTGGCGGGAGGTCGTCCGGGATGCTGGAACGGCGTTCGCCCTGTTCGATGTACGGTCCGAACCGACCGATTCTGACGGAAATCTCTGGTTCGTCGGGTGAGGGTTTGCCCAGCGAAATGGCGCTGATGTCTCTGGCTGAGATCTCTTCTGCTTTATTGGTAAGCTGCGTCTTTAATCCCGCTTCTTTTTTGTTGCCAAAATAGAAGTTGTTGAGGTAATCCAGAGATTTCATTTCTCCGCGAGAAATAGCGTCCAGTTCGTCTTCCATATCTGCGGTAAACTGGTAATCTACCAACGAGGGCAGATGTTTTTCCAGCAGTTGCGTTACAGCAAACGCCGTCCACGTTGGGATGAGAGCGTTTCCACGCTTGAAAACGTAGTTTCTGGCAATAATTGTATCGATAATTGAAGCGTACGTACTGGGGCGACCGATGCCTTTTTCTTCTAACGTTCTGGTTAAAGAGGCTTCTGAATACCGTACTGGCGGCTGAGTGGCGTGCGCTTTGGCTTGCAAATCTTTGCACACAACCGACTGACCAACGGTCATTGCTGGAAGGATGTCTTCCTGGTCTGCCAGTTCGCCTTCCGGATCGTCCGAGCCTTCGACGTAGGCGCGCAGGAACCCGGCGAAATCAATCGTTTTCCCGGTTGCCATGAATTGAGCGCCGTCCATTTGAAGCATAACTGTTGAACGTCGACCGGTAGCGTCTTTCATCTGGCAAGCGACGGTACGCTTCCAAATGATGTCGTACAGCTTCATTTCGTCTGAATTGAGGCGTCCACGCAGTTCTTCCGGCATCATAAAACGTCTGCCGGCTGGACGAATGGCTTCGTGCGCTTCCTGAGCGTTTTTCACTTTGGTTTGATACAAGCGCGGCGACGACGGCAGGTATTCTGTTCCGTACTGGTCGGCAATCAGAGCGCGAGCGGCTGTAATCGCTTCAGAAGACAGGTTGGTGCTGTCGGTACGCATGTACGTGATATACCCGTTTTCGTACAAGTTCTGAGCGGTTTGCATCGTTCTGCGAGCTGTAAAACCGTATTTGCGGTTCGCTTCCTGCTGCAGAGTGCTTGTTGTAAACGGGGCAGGGGACTTGGTAACATACGGCTTCTCTTCAATCGACATCACCTTGGTCGGCTCTGACTTTAAGCGTTCTACAAGCGTCTGAGCGTCTTTTTCGGACAGAAGCGTTAATTCGTCGTTACGAAGCTGACCCGTTTCCGGATTAAAATCGCGATTGGTTGCGATGCGTTTGCCGTCAACCGAATAAAGCCAGGCGGAAAATGTTTTTTGATTTGCCGGCTGGAACAGACCGGTTATGTCCCAATAATTGGCGGAACAGAACGCCATTCGCTGACGCTCTTTATCGACAATAAGCCTGACGGCGACGGACTGTACGCGTCCGGCTGAAAGTTTTGGACGAACTTTGCGCCAAAGCAGCGGCGAGACTTCGTAACCGTACAGACGGTCAACGATTCGGCGCGTTTCCTGCGCGTGAACCAGGTCGTTGTCGATTTGACGCGAATTATCCAGCGACGCCAAAATCGCGTCTTTGGTAATTTCGTGGAAGACCAACCGCTCAACTGGGATTTCAGGTTTAAGAATCTCGCACAGATGCCAGCTAATCGCTTCTCCTTCTCTATCTTCATCGGTTGCCAGATAGAGCTTCGAGGCGCCGCTGAGAAGTTGCTTAAGTTTTTTAACCTGTTTCGTTTTGTCTGAAGGGACAATGTAAACCGGATCAAAGTTGTTATCGACGTTAACGCCCAAATGCGCCCACGGTTCGGATTTGAATTTTTCAGGAATCTCTTTTGCGCCTTGAGGAAGGTCGCGAACATGCCCAACGCTAGCTTCGATGCGATAGTCGTCGCCCAAATAACGGCTAATGGTTCGAGCCTTTGCAGGAGATTCGACTATTACCAGCGAATACGGTTTGTTTTCTGATGCCATAATGGCGCCTTTCTATTTAATGCGGAATTCGGAACTCGTAATTCGTAATTACGCAAATCGCTCCTCGGAGAAAAACATTCACTCCAAATTCCTAACTTCTAATATAATAAACTTATCCCCTTGTTTTTTTAGGATAGTATCCTATAATATATATAAAAAGTCGATTATGGGAATATCAATACCCCAAAATTTTCTCAAAATTTTTCCAAACAGGATAATATTTTAGAGAAAATACGGTATTTACATAAAATATAATCGTTTTATTACAGCGTCTACTGTTAAATTAAGTTGCTAATTTGCATTCAATCAGACGCTTTGCGTCAATTCCGCATTCCGAATTCCACATTCCGAATTTTATTATGAACTGGAACGATTTGTTTAGAATTCTGCACGAATATTACGGCGATATTCAGTGGTGGTCGCCAGAGGACAATTTTGAAGTTGTCGTCGGGTCGATTTTGGGACAGAATACCACATGGTCAAGCGTCGAAAAGGCGATTGCAAACCTCAAAGAGGCGAAGTTGTTTACGCTTAAAAAATTGGCGAACGCTCAGCCCGAGGTTGTCGAACAGCTCATTCGACCGTCTGGCTATTATCATCTTAAAACGATACGTTTGCAGAATTTATTACAACATATTCTCAAGAAATACAAGACTCTGGACAAGATGTTTCTCACGCCGATGGAAGAATTGCGGGAAGAGTTGCTCTCGATTAACGGCATCGGACCGGAAACGGCGGACTCAATTTTACTTTATGCCGGCGCGTTGCCGTCGTTTGTCGTTGACGCGTATACAAAAAGAATAGTAATTCGTCATGGCTGGGACGTCGATTTTCATCCGAAAAACAAATCTTCTCGCGCTCAGTACGACGCGATTTGGAACAGCTTTATGGAACAGCTTGAACCACACGCGCCGACAATGGCTCAGCTGCACGCGTACATAATCGAAACCGCTAAACAGTTTTGCCATAAATCTCACCCAGAATGTGAAGGTTGCCCGCTCTACCGATTTGAACGAATCGCGCCGCTTAAGTGAATCGGCAGAAGGCAGATAATGCGGAATTAGGAATTCGGAATTACGCAAGCGTAGGCGAACCAAAAGTTTTTCGGGGCGCGGGTAATGTCTGCACCCCGGAAACGTTCCCGGCTCGCCTAAGCGTCAACTCCTCACTCCTTTCTCCTAACTTCTAACTCGTTTCCGCAGGTACATCAGCCCCGCAACGCCAAGAACGAGCCGCGCCCACGTGGACGGTTCCGGAACGCCGGGACTGGGAACGTCGCCGTAAATGGACGCGTATACCGTATTGCCGCGAACGAACAAATCCCAATTGACATCGCTTTCAGGCGTTAAAAGTCCATTCCAGAACGAGTCGTCTTCGTAACCGTCGCTAAAATCGCCGCTTGAATTGACGATAATTGGATACTCAGCGCCCGGTTCGTAGGAACCCATAATCAATTCCAAAATTGAATTGGAATCGATATTAAACGAACTGGCGGTAAGTTTATCCATTCCGGTTTCGTCCTGCTCGAGTAACAGTTTGGCGCCTGCTTTGAGTTCGTACTCTCCGCCGAAACTCGCTTCGCCGATGGGCGACATTACGCCGTCGCCGCCGGTTATGTTGTCTAAAAGTCCCATTGCTGTTACAGGAACGTTAGTGGTAACGGAATCGATGCCCATGCCATACAACGCGTTGACTCTGTCGGGATTGTCAACCGTCCAGGTCATAACGGTAATGCCGTTGTCGTGAAGTTTTTGGATCATTTCCGGCGTAATGGGAGCGGCTTCCATGTCAACGTATGTCGTGTTGAGTTCCCCGAGCGTGGCAATGATTCGGTCCGCGTACTGATCGACCGTTTCAGAGCTGTTTTTTGTGCAAAGCCAGGCGGCTTTTATTTCCGGAGCCAGACGGCGACATTCTTTAATAGCGTTTTCGGAAAAGGCGATAATCGTCGTTTCCTTTTCCATTCCTCTTTCACGAATGGCGGCGATTGTATCCGCTTCCAGACCGTCCTGTTTGAGTTCAATTACCGGAGCGCAGTTCGTTCCGTTTAACAGGTCGAGATACTGATCCAGAGTCGCCACTTTTTCGCCTCTGAATTCCTCGCCTTTCCAGACGCCGAAGTCCATTGTGAGAAGTTCCTCCAACGTGTAATCGGCAATGCGTCCGGTAACGGGATTGCCATTGGCGTCGCGAACGTTTCTCTGCAGGGTGGCGTCGTGCTGAAGAACCAGATAACCGTCTTTCGTGCGATAGACGTCGCATTCTGCGCCTTGCGCCCCGCTTTCAATACAGGAACGGAACGCAGAAAGCGTGTTTTCCGGGGCAACGGAGGAATTCCCCCGATGTCCAACCACCGGCGGGACGTCTGTACCGGCGCTGGAATTACCCGGCGAAAAGACCGAATCCTGCTCGAGCGTAATTCCGCCGGTCATATAGCCTAAAAGATCAACGCGACCGGAAGAAACGGTCAAAGAGCGAATGTCAATCGCTCCGCCTGCCGCTTCGTACAGCTGCAAAGCGCCTTCGCCTGTCTTTATAACTTCTCCTGTGCTGACGATCTTATTGGAATCAGAGAAAGACAGCTTTACAGGAGCTACGCGGACATTAGCGTTGAATTCCAGCGCTGCGTCTGATTCTACCGTTATTGGACCTGCTGTTTTATTGGCTAAAGCGGTAAGCGCGCCTCCGGTCATCTGCAGCGTGCCAGCTGAAACGGTTGTCTCGCCGGTATTTGTATATGCGCCGGAGAGCGACAGCGTTCCAGAACCGGTCTTTGTAACAGCGCCGGTTCCGGAAATGGCGTTGCTTAACGCTTGATCCGATTCGTGAGCGAATTCCAAAGTCGAGTTGTTTACAACCTCGCCGGTTCCCAGCGTGCCGTTACCGGTCAGTTTGATAGCGCCTTCTGAAATGGTCGTCTTGCCGGAAATTGCGTTGGCGGAGGTTAATTCCAGAGTTCCCGCGCCGGTTTTGAAAACCTCGGAAGCCGTTTTGTTTCCAACTGTTCCTGAACGGCTGATGGTTGGGTCAACAATCCTGGCAGAAATAACAAGGTCTGATATATTATCTACGGAATCAGCGCTGGCGCTGGTGATATCCTCAACATAAATAGTAGACGGATCTGTAGAAACATTGCTTGTTATAGAGCCAAATGAAATAACCGCATGGTCTTGACCGGAAGAGGTAATCGTTGCAGCATGCGCCGCTGAGCCGTCGCCATTGCGAAGGACGTTGACATACTGCAGTTTGTACGCTTCCCAAGCCGTGTTACCGTCGGAAGCGTATAAATTGCCGCCGTCTTTTAATGTAACATGCTGCAGGAAGTTGTAATACGCTCCTTCGTTGGAGATTTTTCCCCTGTCTGCAACGAGAACAACCGGTTCAATATTATGAGCGTCGTTGAAAATATCCTGGTTGTTAAAAATCAACTCCGCGCCGCTGTTGACGTAAATGCTTCTGCCCTCCTGAACTTTTCCAAAAGCCGAGTTTGAACCATTGCGCTGTACCGAAACTTTTATTTTTCCCTCATCAATGTAGATGTCTCCGGTAAAACTGCTGTTCCTGCTGGACAGCGTCAGCGTTCCGTCGCCGGTTTTGATTAAATCGCCGGTTCCAGAAACCGTGTTGCTGAATGTCTTGTCGGAACTGTAAGCCAATTCCAATGTCGAGTTGTTTATAACCTCGCCGGTTCCAAGCGTGCCGTTACCGGTCAGTTTGATAGCGCCTTCTGAAATGGTCGTCTTGCCGGTAATGGTATTGGCGGCGGTCAATTCCATGGTTCCCGCGCCTGCTTTTACAATTTGGGTTGCGTTGGAAAGAGCGCCGGAGGTGGTGTGCAGAGGATTGGCAATTACGGCTGAAATAACCAGGTCTGAAACGTTGTCGTTAACGGACGGGTCTGCGCTGGTGATTTCTTCAACTGTAACGGTCGAAATCGAGTTGTTGTCTCCAACTTTGATTGTATCGCTTTTCGCGCCGAACGCAATCGTGGCGTATGGTTTGCTCAAATCCGAAGAAATTGTAACAGGCGAATCGGCGGCGTCAGCGGATTTGCGGACAACGTTCAGGTTATGGAATTTATAAGACTTCCAAACTTCCGCTCCGTTGGCGGCGTAAACTTGAGCGCCGTCTTTGAGCGTGAGATTTTGAAGATAGTTATAACCAGAGTTGATAATCTGTCCGCCGTCTACGACAATAGCCAGCTTTGTATCGGTATGAGCGTTCACGATAACGTTGTCTACTGTCAAATCGAGAACGGCTCCTTCGTTGACGGTAACAAGCCTTCCCGTAACGTTGCCTGCGCCCAGGGCGGATGCTGTTCTGCCGTTGCTGGCAGAACCGGCTGTAACCTTGACCGTTCCTTCGTCAATGGTCAAATTCCCGGAATAGGAATTATTGGCATTTTTCAGTTCCAGCGTACCAGCGCCAGACTTGACGATTGGAGCCGCCTTTTTAGTTCTGCCGTCAATGTTAGCGTCAACAACTTTGGCGGAAATGAGAATGTCTGTAGCGGCATCAGAAACCCCGTTAGCGCTGGTGATGTCTTCAACATAAATGGAAACCGGGACCGTAGTAATGTTGTTTGAAATCGCTCCAAATGAAAATACAGCGTGATCGTTGTTAGCGCCGGTCAGCGATACCGCAGACGCCGCAGCGTCGCCGCTGCGTTCGACGCGGAGGTTTTGAATCTTGTACGCTTCCCAGCTCGTGTTTCCATTGGCAGCGTGCATGTTAGCGCCATTTTTTAACGTTACATTCTGAATGAAGTTAAAATTGGCGCCGGAGTTGGTAATCTTCCCTCCGTCGACAACAAAAAGAAGCTTTGTATCGGCATGAGTATCGCACATAACGTCTTGAGCCGCAAGTTCAAGGACAGCGCCGGAGTTGATGGTTACAGTTCTTCCCTCAACGTTGCTTGCCCCCAGAGCGGACGCCGTTCTGTTGTCTTCATTTGAACCGGCAGTAACCTTGACCGTTCCTTCATTAATTGTCAAATTCCCGGAATAGGAATTGTTAATGTTTTTCAGTTCCAGCGTACCCGTTCCGGTTTTGAAAATATCGCCAGCCGTTTTAACGCCTGTGTTGACCGTGGTTGCGTTGACAATTTTGGCGGAAATAACGAGGTCAGAATTGGCGTTGCCAGTGATGTCTTCGACGTAAATGGTGGACGGGGACGTGGCAACGTCAGAGGATTTGGCGCCGAAGGAAAAAACGGCGTGGTCGTTATTCGCGCCGGTAATCGTTGTCGCAGACGCTGCCGAGCCGTCGCTGTTGCGAAGTACGCTGAGGTTTTGAAGTTTGTACGCTTCCCACGTCGTATTGCCGTTGGCGGCGTGGATATTGCCTCCATTTTTTAACGTTACATACTGAAGGAAATTGTAATACGCTCCTTCGTTGGAAACTTTCCCCCCGTCTATAACTATGGGAAGCGGGTTATCATTGTGAGCGTTGTTAAAGATGTTCTGATTGTTAAAGATCAACTCTGTACCGCTGTTGACGTTAATGGTTCTGCCAGCCTGAACGGCCCCTAATGCAGATTTCTCTCCTGTCCACGCTGCCGTAACTTTTATTTTCCCACCGTCAAGATGAACGTCTCCGGTAAACGTACTGCCGTTTTTATTCAGCGTCAGCGTTCCCGCCCCGGTTTTGTAAAACGCGCCGGAACCGGACATTGTATAAGCATACGTTTTCGCCGAAGACAGCTGGAACTCAACGCCGTCAGCTCCGATGGCAATATTGGCGCCAGGAACCGTAGCGTCTGTGTAAACAACCGGATCAGCAAAACTGACGCTGGCAAACAGAATCAGCGCAACCCAAGCTCCTGTTAAAACACGAAATGACGAAATTATCAGATTGGAATGATTGACCATATTTTTACTCCGTTGACAGGGGAATAATGATTTCGGCTGCGAACGCTTGCTCGCCGATACAATCGGACGAATAGTATATTCGCATTATATATATTATAATCGATGTTTTGAGATTTGAAAGCGCCAAGAGCAAATTTTTTGGAGAAATTTATGTTAAAATAGGGGGTTTGTTTGAAAAGATATGGCGTGGCGCTGGTATGAAAGGCGGATTGGCGAGCCGGGATGCGTAAACTCCCGGGCGCGAGCGAAGCGAACGTAAAATGAAAGGCGGTAATGCAGCGTCCAACGAGAGCGTATTTTGACAAACGTGCGGCTGCGCGGACGGGGAGCGGCGCTTTACGCAGTGGTAACCATAATTGGGACGCATTCCAAAAGCCAATGTAAAAAATCAAATTTTGCTCTTCACAAATATAAAAAAAATCGTTATTATTTCCAAAAATTAACTACTTTGAGTTTGTAACAATTGCTAAATCAGGTGTAAATATGCCTAAATGTGCGTTATGTATAATCGTCGGAACGATTTTGGGGTTTGTCGCCATCGTCATGGCTCCAGAAGGTTCTGCTCAGGAATTCGTGTTGCCCGAAACGTTGTTATCAGAAGAAGCGCAGCCGGACTCTATTGATTTCGAAAGCATACTGCTGGAGCCGAAACAATGCGATGGGGAATGTCTTAACCCGGAATTGTTTAATACCGAATTTCGCGGTCAAAGCGTTTACGGCGCTCCGCCAAAGGAATATTATGATTTCTTGCATAGCCGGAACCGAATAGACTCTTATCCGCCTGTTCAGGACGTTAATTACAATTTCAGATACAGTTCCGATTATTGTCAGCCCTATTGGAGCGAGGTTTTCAAAGACCTTGTTCCAGTTCGAAATGATAATATGGTTTACAGCCGGGTGGATGAATGGTCGTTCCAGATTTTACCGAGCAATATAATCTATAAGTCTTATATGGCATGCGGTCGAGAGCCGCGGCTGGGCATTCATTTTGTCGATTCCATGCAGCCAGACGATATGAGTTATTGGGACTGCTCGATTGGCGCTCGTGTGAGCTTGATTCGATTCGGTTCTCAAGATCCGCTTTATCCGGAGGGTCTGGAACTGGAAATGGACGCGTGCGCTTTTCCTCGTTTGACTCTTAACCGGGCGCGCGATTTGTACTCGTGCGATTATCGGTTCGCTTTTCCGTTAGCGTATCGAAAAGGACGCTGGGAGTTTATGTTTGGGTACTATCATATCAGCTCTCATCTGGGCGACGAATATATGGTCAAGCACAATTCGCTGCAGCGTTACAATTACTCTCGCGACTGCCTCATGGCAGGGGTTGGCTATCGACCGAATCCCGCTTGGCGATTCTATTTTAATATGGAATACGCATTTTCTCGAGACGACGGCTCTAAACCTTGGCATTTCATTTTTGGTTTAGAGTATAGCCCAATGTATACCGGAGTCCGCGGCGCGCCATTCTTGGCGATGAGTTGCCGATTAAGAGAAGATGTTGACTTCAGCGGCTCTTTTACGTTGGAAACAGGCTGGCAATGGCGAAACGATAACAGCCATATTTTTAGATTGGGGCTGTTTTATCTCAACGGGTACAGCGATCATTACCAGTTCTATAACATCTATGAGAAGCAGATCGGCATGGGAATCTGGTACGACTTTTGACGTAAAGCCGAAACGGCGTTTCGTCCAGGCGCGCTCAATCTTGCCTATTTTCACAATCGAAATTTGAGCGCGCCTTTGTTTACTCTGTTCTTTCGCCAACTCCTTGACAAACCTTGAATCGTTAGGTATAATCAGCAATGAAAGTTTTGAAAGGGAGAAGCGATGGAGCGCTCTCTGACGACATGGCTATTTAGACAGATTAGAAACATGGATTTACGCGGACTTTATAAATTTTCTTTGGTGGATTATCCTGGCAAGATTGCTTGTATTGTCTTTACGGGCGGCTGTAATCTTCGTTGCGCTTTTTGCCATAATCCGGTTTTGGTTTTTGACCCGACCAGTCAGCCGAGAGTTACGGAATCGGAATTCTTCCATTATTTGGAACGCCGTAAAGGGCTTCTGGAAGGCGTGGTTATTACCGGCGGAGAGCCGATGCTGCACGCGGATTTGCCGGAATTTATTGAAAAAATCAGAAATCACGGCTATTTGGTAAAACTCGATACAAACGGCTCTTTTCCAGACCGGTTGGAGCAGATTTTAGAATCGCCAGGCGTCAATGCGTTGGGAATGGATTATAAAACCTGCGCGGATAACTACAATTACGTTACCGGCATTCCGGATGCGGATTTGCCGCACCGCGTTAGAACGTCTATTACCCTTGCCATGAATCAATACAAGGACAAGAATATTGAAGTGGACGTCAGAACAACGGTTCATAAATCGCTTCATCCGTTTGAAACTTTGGCGAAGATGAAGGAAGAACTGCTGTCGATGGGCGTTACTCAATGGACGCTCCAGCAATTCAATCCGGTTGAAACCATCGATTCCAACCTGTCTTCTGAACCGACGTACGCCGACTACGAACTTGTCGCCTGCGCTAAAGATCTTAGTCAGGAAGGCGTGATAAACGTTCGCGCGCGCGGATTAGCAGGAAGAATTTTGTAACGTTGTTGTACATCGCGCCTGGACAAGCGCGGCGACAAAGAGTCAATACTTTTTTACCCATTCCTATAAATTCCCTGATGAGTTCCTGGAAAGAATTATACCCGTTTGAATCCCGATTTCTGACAGTCAATGACGGTTCAGGCATGCCGTTGAGCAATGTCAGAATGCACTATATAGACGAAGGACCCAAAGACGCGCCGGTAATTCTGTTTAGTCACGGGAACCCGACGTGGTCTTTTCTGTTCCGAAACCTGATTATCGGCTTGAGGGATAAATACCGCTGCGTTGCCGCTGACGGCGTTGGAATGGGTCTTTCCGACAAAGGCGCCTGTTTGGCGGAATACCCGTTTACGCTGGGTCGCCGCGCCGACGACCTGTGTTCTCTCATTGACGAGCTTCATCTGACGGATATAACTCTCGTCGCTCACGACTGGGGCGGACCGGTTGGAATGTGCGCCGCCGTCCGGCGACAGGATAAGTTCAAGCGGTTCTCATTTTCAAACACGTCTCTTTTCCGCAAGGCAAGAGAAAAATGCCCGTTCTGGATTGGCTTGGCAAGAAATCCCCTTATTGCTAAAACTGCGGTACAGGGTTTGAATATGTTCTGCCGCGCTGCGTCTAAATGGTGTACGGAAAAGCCGCTTCCCAAAGAGGTCAAACAAGGCTATATGGCTCCGTACGACAACTGGTCAAATCGCCGCGCCGTTTACGAGTACGTTCAGGACATCCCCTTTAAGCCTGGCGACCGTTCCTGGGACGCGCTACTCGAATCGGAACAGGGCATGACCATTTTCAAAGAGTATCCCGTCCTTCTCCCGTGGGGGATGAAAGACTGGTGCTTCTCCCCGGAAGAGTACCTCGGGACGTTCAAAGAGAAGTTCGTCAACTCCACGGCTTTGGAGTTCGCCAACGCCGGGCATTACGTTTACGAGGACGAACCCGCCGCCTGCCTCGAGGCGCTAAAATCGTTTATGGAAAAATAGCTAATCCTGATAAGGAGTTAATATGGTCAAAAGAAAATGCTCGGACATTTATTTAGATAAAGACAAATCTTTAGATAATCCGTCATTAGGCGTTGTTGCTCGAAAATCGCATAAACGCATTGCTTTTGGCTGGTATGGAGGGAAATTTTCTCATCTCGATTGGCTTTTACCGCTTTTGCCATCGTGTCATCATTATTGCGAACCGTTTGCAGGCTCAGCTGCGGTTTTGATAAATAGAGAGCCGGCTCCCGTTGAAACGTATAACGACATTGACGGAGAAGTTGTTAATTTTTTCAAAACGTTAAGAGATGAATCAGACGAGCTTGTTCGACAGATAGCGCTAACGCCTTTTTCTCGTGAAGAATATTGTCTTTCAATTCACGAATCTCAAGAGAATCTTTCGTCTGTAGAACGCGCTAGACGCTTTTATATCAAAGCGAGGCAAACGCGAACCGGGTTGGCGCAGACAGCCTCTTTAGGTCGTTGGGCTAATTGCAAAAATACAAGCCGATCGGGAATGTCAGGAGTTGTGTCTCGCTGGTTGGGCGGCGTTTCTGGATTGGATGAAATTGCCGAACGTCTCTTGCGCGTCCAGATTGAAAACAGACCGGCTGTTGATGTAATTTCATTATACGACTCTCCAGAAACCCTTTTTTATTGCGATCCGCCATACGTCCATCAAACGCGGGGCGATAATAACGCCTATGGTTTTGAGATGTCTGAAGAACAACATCGAGAATTGGCTGACGTCTTAAATAATTGTGAAGGTTTGGTTGCCATTTCCGGATACGACTGTCCTTTGATGAACGAGTTGTTCCCCTCTCCAAAATGGGTTAAAACAGTTGACAAACTAAAAACCATTCATTCGACCAAGGGAGAGCGACAAGAGGTCTTATGGACCAACTACAATCCGCAGGATTATTGTTTTAACAGTAATAATCTTTTCACATTACAATAATATGAATCATGAATCCATCAGACGTTTTAGAAAAGATATACCAGACTGTATTGCAAAACCCCAATCGTCAATTCTCGAATCCGGAAATTGGCAATATGATTTCGGATATATGTCTTTGTCCCAATAACAGAGCGTTGACAAGATTGTTGATGTCCTGTACATTGGCAAAAATCTGCAATGATAGTTATAAGGTATGTATGCCTTATACCACTATTAATCAGGAAGGCTGTTTTTCTGGGCGAACGTATGACGAAAGCTATATATCGCCGTTTATATTTAAGTACAATCTTCCATGCAACCCTACAACTGCTTTTCTAACTCCAACGTTACGCAACATTAATGAACCATTATCGTCTTCGATCGAATACGCTGGCAATCCCCCGGATTTGTATCGTCAGGCTATGATTGTATTAGAACAAATAGACGCTCAACAAATCACTGCAAAAGATGTTTTGTTTGAAACAATTCGTCTTTTGATAAAAATTCGTGACGAAAGGAAACAACGTTTTGATTATTTGGTCAAGGAATTAAACACTCTTGATGGTTCACTGCCATTATCATCCGGCGCCATCATAACGTTAATTTCTCAACATTTGCAGTGCAAAAAATCCAGCCGTCTTCCGGTCTTGATAGTTTCTGCCGCATATAAATGCCTGGAAAATTTAATTGGAGAGATTGCTTTACCGTTAAATAAACATAATGCGGCAGATAAACAAACCAAATCTTTGGGAGATGTTGAAATCTGTCTTGAAAGCAATCAGGAATTCGTCGTTACAGTATATGAAATGAAAGAACGTTCTATTACTCAAAACGACATAAACATTGCAGTTGAAAAAATACAAACGTGTAATCATCAGATACACAATTACATTTTTATAACTACCTTTCCAATAGACACGTTAGTTTCCGAATATGCAGCACAACTTTATGAGAACACAAGAATAGAATTCGCTATTTTAGATTGTCTTGGTTTTATAACTCATTTTCTGCACTTTTTTCATCGGAAACGAACGGCGTTTTTAGATTGTTATCAGGATTTACTTTTGAATGAACCTGATTCTGCTGTCAGTTCAGAACTGAAAGAAGCATTTTTGGTTTTACGTAAAACCGCAGAAAGCTCAAACGATTATTAATTTATATTTCCGCCAATGCTCAATCGTGAAGAATACGTCGAACAGGAGTTCTTTTTTCACGCCATGCGCGAACGAATGAACGATTACGCGACTCAGGAACTGCTCCGGTCGCTGGTTCATGAAATTCTCAGCACGACGCGGCTGCCGATGGCTGTCGATTACATGGCGACGGAAATGTTCCACAAAGGGAAAATGAGCGCCGCCATGGCGCGAATGCCGCATTACTTCACGCCGTATCAGACGTTTATCATGGCGGAAGCGGAACGAGACGAAGGTCGCTTTGACTTCCGCGTCGCGCTGGAAATTTTGGAGTCGCTGGCGAAGTGTTACGCTCAAACGGAACAGGCGGAAGGTCCGATGCCCGTTGGCGTTCGTCCGATTACGCCGTCCGGGATTTTCTTCTTTGAAATGGAGGCGATTTGCCGCAACCGGCTGGGGTACGACCGCGGCTTGGACGCGATGAAAGCCGAGCCGGTTTTCTCCCCCGCGTTTCAGGAATGGGTTGACATTGTCCGGCGTCAGCTGGGGTTTATCGATCTGGCGAAACTGGTCTATATTCGCAGCGAATATTTCGTCGAACGCGGCGGGAATCCCAAAGATTATGAAATTCTCTTCGGCAGAAAAGAAGGACAAATCGCCATGGCTAACCACCGCAAAGACATGACGTTTCTTTTCTCCGCTCTTCAGCGTCAGCTCGGATACCCCAAAGTCCCGCATACGATGTTCACGGAATCTGAAGAGACGAAAATCAACCTGCTTACCGAACGCATCAATTTGCTCGAAACCCGTTTGCGCCTTCTGGAAGAAGAAAAGCAGCGCGGGTCGATCAATATTACAGAGTTTTATAAGACGGAAGATTAGGATAAATCAGAATTTAAGGTTGGCGCTTTGCGATCCCCGGCGCTCGTGTTCGGGTCAGTCCGTACACGGATTCAACTGATTAGACGGATTTTCGCGGACAAAGTCCGCGTCCCGGGAACGATTGTTGATCGTCTTTGTTCTTTATTAAGATGTTTAGCCGCAAAGAACGCAAAGTTATCTTAAAACTTCGCGAACTTTGCAAACTTATTGTGAGGTTTTATAAACGTTCGCTGTTCCAGCGAATGCATAACAGCGTTCGCTTCGCTCTCTCCGTTATCGCCTTTCAATCAACTCCTAACACCGTTTTCTCAGGAATAACGCGAGGACGCCGAGCGCCAGCAGTGCCCACGTTGACGGTTCCGGTACGCCGGAGCCGGGAGTTGGGGTAGGAGGAGACGCCAGAGAAACCAGATACAAGCCGTCGGCTTTTCCGCTCAAGCCGAAAAGGTCAGTATAATTCGACAGCCAGCTTGAATAATCGTCGCTGGCGAAGGAACCGTTTGCAACGAGTCTGTATTCTCCGCCGACGGTCGCCCAATTTTGCGGGTCGCCGTCGAAGTACAGAGCAACCATGTTGTCGCCAGCGGTAAACGTCTTGTCGTCGGAGACGGTTAAGAAGTCGTGATTGGCGTCAGCGTCTGCGCCGGGAAACGCTTCAAATTCAAAGAGAATCGTACCGCCGTCAATAAGAACGTCTCCTGTAACGCTTGTTTCTCCAACCGAGTTCCCCGGCGAGTAGAGAGCGCCGTCGCGGACGAACAGATTGCCTTCCAGGTTGCCCTTGAAAAGCAGTTCTCCCGCTTCGACGGTAAAGGCGCCGGTTGAGAACGAGTCAGCGTAATCTTCGTTATTGATCTTCAAAACGCCGTTGCCTGTTTTTGTAACAGAACCCGTACCGAAAATCTTGTTGGCGTTGGTAATTTCAACCGTTCGGGTTGCATCCTCGTCAACGAAATAGTTCAGCGTTCCGCTTTGAGCAATTTCGACCGATCCCGTTCCCAGCGTTCCGTTGTCGGTCAATTTGAGCGTGCCTGCGTTGACAATCGTGCCTTTTGTATACGTGCTGGCGCCGGAAAGAATCAGTTCCCCTTCTCCATTTTTAACAAGCGGAGTTCGCTGACCTTCGTTTGGAATGTCAATAATAACGGAATTGACGGACAGTTTCGCGCCTTGAGCGACGTCGAAAACGCCGCCGTTTTCTGTATGACCATCGTTGCGAATGGTAACCATTTGAGCGTCAATTGCGTTGTCCGTTCCGCCTACAACGTGAACGGCATTGTCGAGTATAAAGTTACCGTACTGATCGCCTGCCGCAGACGCGTCGATTGTATGAATCAAGCCGCTGTCCATATAAACGACAGAGCCGATGGTAATGTGCCCGTCGGTGGAGTCGTTTTCAAGCGTTCCGCCGTTGTACAGATTGAGTCTGCCGACAGAGCCGGCGCCGTATCCCAAAACCGTTCCGTGTCCTTTAAGAACAGCGTTGTCTCCGTCGACGGTAATGGTTGTTCCCGCCGCAAAAGACCCAGACGCCCCGGTTTTGGAAAGCGTGATTGAGCCGTCTTTAATCAGCGCATTGGCGCTATAGGAGTTGGCGCTGGTAAACGCAACGTCGCCAGAACCAGTTTTGAGAATCGTTCCCGTTCCTGAAACGGCGTTCGTAAACGATTTATCGGAATCGTAGGCAAATTCCAGCGTTGCGCCTTCTGCCAGCGTAACAGCGCTTGTTCCTAAAGTTCCATTTCCAGACAAGCGAATAACGCCTTCCTGAATGGTCGTGGGTCCGGAAAATGTATTGGCAGCGGTGAACTCGAGGGTTCCCGCGCCGGTTTTGGTAATCGGACCAGCCGTCTTAACGCCGGTATTGACGGTAATAGCGTCTGCAACAACGCCGGAAATAATCAGGTCGGACAGGTTATCGAGTTCCGAGACGCTGGGGCTGGTAATGTCTGCAACGTTTATTACAGACGCCGCAGTTGCGACGTCGCTGCTTTTCGCGCCGAAAGCGTAGGTGGCGTTGGGTTGGTTCATGTCGGCGGCAAACACAACCGGCTGCGCGGCAACGGCGTCTCCGCTGCGAACGACGCTGACGTTGTGCAGCTTGAACGCCTTCCAGGTCGAGTTGCCGTCAGTCGCGTAAATCTGCGCGCCGTTCTTTACTGTCAGGTCAAGAATAGCGTTGTAATACGAGCCTTCGTTGGCGATCTTGCCGTTGTCCAAAACGACTTTAATGTCAGTGTCGTTATGAGCGTTTGTTAAAATGTCTTGAGCGTTAAGCGTTAAAAGCGCGCCGTTGTTGACGGTAATAGTTCGATTTTGCAGTTTGCCCAGCGGAGAGGTTTTCGCGCTGCTGTTCCAGCCGCCGGTTACTTTAACTTCGCCGCCGCTGATAGTAAAGCCTCCGGCAAAAGAACTGGCGCTGCTGGACAGCGTCAGCAAACCAGCTCCCGTCTTTTTGACAGTGGCGGTTCCGCCGTCTTGAGTTATCGCTCCGCTGATTGTTAATGGCGCAAATTCCGCAACGTCCAGAGTCAAGGTTTTGTTGCCGTAGGACTGAACGCCAACAGAAATCGTATTGAGTACGTCTTTAGGCGTTCCGTCGACGTATTGCGTTCTGATGGTGGAATCGTGCTGATAGTTTGTTCGGCAGTACGTTCCAGGAGCGGAGCCGTTAATAGTCGATCCGTTTTTCATCGTTACGTTGTGAAGATACGAGTTGATGAACCCGGAGGCTTTAAACGTCAGCGTTCCATGATCCAGTGTGATTGGCGATTCGTTTGTCCCATGGGGAACAGAGGTGGTCATGGTCGAATTTTGGATAAAGAAGGGTTTACCGTTCAAAAGCCCATAGGCAAAATGGTCGGCGGAACCCGTAAAATTGAACGTAGCGCCGTTGATAACGTCAATCCCATTGACGTTGGTCATGGGGGAGTTATTGGAAACGGTGTCCTGGTACGTCCACGTTCCGCTTCCGGTAATGGTAATTTTGCTGATATTGCTCATCTTACCGGAAAACGTTGAGTCTTCCGTCATGATGATGGTCAACGCGCCTTTGTTGCCGTCATACGGGTCGCTTCCAGACATATTATAAATCGTCTCGTCGGCGAACGCGGATGCTGCAACCAAAATCGCGATGCAAATAGTTTGAATCAACGAAAGTGTAAAATGGTTTAACGATGCAGCTTTCATCTTAAATCGGTTTTGTATGTTAAAGGAATAATGTTGATAATTAAACGCTCTTGTCGAGCAATTATATGTTTTATATATTATAACTCATTTTTTATGAATTGTCAACGGAATGAATAAAAAATAGAAAAAATAATTTAGGTAAATATATCTGCCTGAATAGTAATATAATAAACGACTGCGCGAAGCGACGGAAGCGTAATTTCGTTCTCTTTGCTTCATACCCACGGGTTAGCGCCCGTGGCTCGCCGGATTTTTCGTTGCGTAATTGTCAGTTTCCCCGGCGCGCTCTCTCTTTTTCTATATTTTTCCTTTCTTTCCCTGTCTGAGATCTTGAAATTTATTTTTGCTTTGGGTACAATCCTGTTTAGAAGACGACTGAACTTTCTTATACGATTTTTTAGTTTTCGCCTTTATTGATTTTCCTCAATTTACTTTTAGGAGCCAGTAAAAATGTGTGAATCCTGTTGCAGTTCTGACCATCACGACGGCGTAACGCGCCGCGATTTTTTGAAAACCGGGGCGAGCGCGGCTGCGGTTGCGTCAACGACCATGTCCGGCGTCTTGAGCGCTGAAGATATTAAAGACGTCAGCGAAGAGTTCAAGCCGCTGCCGAAATCCCCGGCGAACGTTACGGTTGCGTTTATGTACCCGCCTCGGGAAGTCGTTGACGCTGGCAAGTTTGAAGACTGGTGGGCTAAAGACGGATGGTCAACCTATCCCGGTCCGTATTACGAACCCTCTGAACGTGAAAAGCAGTTTCGCGCCAAGGTCGAAGAAATCAACGCCAAGCTGGGATTGAACATCACGTATTATCCGACGTTTTATACAAAAGCGGCGGCGGCTCAGTTTGCCGAAAAAATGAAGCAGAGCCAGCCGGACGCGGTGTTCCTTTTCTGTTTCTGGAATACGATTCAAGACTGGATTCCCGACATGTGCAAAAAAATGGGATTGCCGCTGATTGTTTACGTTCCCGTCGGCGCCAGCCATCAGCTTCCCCGAGCGGCGCTTGCCAACAATCCCGACTTGCTCTTTATCCATTCCTTTGAGAACTGGTCGGCAATTGAGGGCGCGCTTCGTGCGGTCAACGCCCATAAAAAGCTGGCGCAAAGCCGAATGATTCGCGTTGGCGATTATACCGAAGAAAAGATTACCGTCCCGTCCTGCTCCAACGTCAATCGTCTTAACGTCGAAATCGTGTCTGTGCCGGCGGGAATCTACAATTCGATGTTCGATTCCATTGCCGATTCCCCGGAACTTATCGACATGGCAAAGGCGCTCAAAGCCAAAGCCCTCAAAGTCATAGACGTTGAAGATCAGTACATCAACCACGGCATCCGGTCCTATCTGACCATTCAAGCGCTCAAAAAGCGTTACAATGCAGACGCTGTTACGATTAAATGCCTGCTTCTCAAAGAACGCAAGCCGTGCATTGGCTTTTCGATGCTCAACAGCGTTCTGTCGCCCTGCGCGTGTGAAGATCAGATGGATTCCCTTATCACGATTATGCTGGGAAATCATCTCCTTGACCGCGGCGGGTTCCTGCACAACCCGGAATTCGACACGGAACGAAACCAGTACTACGGTTCCCACTGCACAACGCCGCTGCAGATGTACCCCTCTTACGAGAACAAGCCGGAACTGCCGTTCTATATCCGTCCGTTTGCTCACATGCTGCCCAAGACGGCGGCGATTGACTGTCGAATGCCGGAAAATGAGCAATGTCTGATTGCTAAATTCACCATTGACGGCATCATTTCCGCCTTTACCGGGCGAATCGTCAGCTCTCCCGAGTTCACCCAGGCGGGCGGCTGTACGACGCGGTTCAGAATGGACGTCGACAAGTTGGAAGACGTCTGCAGCATGTACCGCGGACCCCATCCGATTCTGTTCCTGACCGAACCGGAAAAAGCGCGCTGGTTCAAGATGTACGCCAAACTGTACAAGTACAGCTGGAAGGGCAACTGCTAAAAGCGAGTTGCGAGAAGAATCAAAGCGACCAACGAAGTCGGAGGCCAAGCGGGCTT
>JAZQDP010000475.1:0-24533 GCA_045546875.1 Thermoguttaceae bacterium
AGCTGCAGCGTTTTCTTCAGCGGGAGAATCAACAGCGTTTTCTACTGCGTTTTTGGCATCTTCTGGAACGGGCAGCGTTTGGTCAACTTTGGTTTCTTCTGCTGGAGCGGCTTCAGTAGCGTCAGCAGGAGCGGGGGCTGCGTCAACAGCAGCGTTGCATGCAGAACTGCAGGCAGGAACGATCTTGGCGGGAGCGCAGGGAGCGCAAGCGGTTTGGCAACGGCAGCTGCGGAAATTCCATGCGGCAAATGACGTGTTGGCCGTGAACATCATGATGGAAAAAATAGCTGCGTAAGCGCCGATAATACGAATTCTTTTCATTACAAACTTCCTCCAAAATTTTGGGTAAAATAATTCCTATTTCAAAAGCAGATACTTTTATCTGCTTTGTATAACTATTAAGATTAATCAATTTTGCGTATTTTGCAACGGGCTAAATTAAAAATTTTTAAAAAAAACATAAAGTTTTTTAAATACAAGTCAAATTTAACACGTGCAGATGACACAAATGGCAGGTTTTTAATATTTTATCTGTAAATACTGGTTAGGTAACGGGCTTTTTACTTAACTTTTTTTCAAAACAGTTAAATAAAATGTTAAAATGGATTAGAAGACAATTCATAAATCGGTTATATCAATTGCTTAAAATCATTTTTTTCTCAGTTGCCTGTTTTGTTTATATTATCAATTTACCACATTTTCTCAAGTTTGTAAGGTTTTCTGTTAAGAATTTTCAAAAAAAAATAAAATATCGTCAGATTTAACGGCTGTAACGATTGTATGCACCTATCGTCCTTTGCGTGACAACAAATATTTTGTCAGGGCTTTATCGAAAGGCATGTTCGTTGACAGCGGTACGTAATCGATTCGCGCCTGAGAGCATTGCTGCATATAGAACGCCTTGAATTCCTCGATTTGTTTTACGTATTGCTCTCTGACGCCGTCAGCGTTGAGGTGAACGACTTCTCCCGATTCTGAGTCTGTCATTTCGACGTCGCCCTCGAACGGGAAATCCAGTTCTGCCTGATCAAAGATATGGAATAGAATAATATCGTGCCCTGCATGACGAAGTCTGTACAGCGCTTGAATCAGTTCGTCCTTGTCGGTTAATAAATCCGTAAAGACGATTAGCAAACTTTTATGCCTTAACATAGCGGCAGTTTGAATCAGCGATTGCGCCAGATTCGTTTCTCCCGTTGGCGTTAATTGCGTCAGGAGCGATAGAATTTGCGCCAGCTGCCCGCGGCGAGAATGAGGTTTAAGGCATTGTTTCAGCTTTTGGTCAAAGGTAATCAGTCCGACCGGGTCTTGCTGAGAAATCATCAAATAGCCCAGCGCAGCAGCCAGAGAAATGCAGTAATCAAATTTTGTTAGCGTTTCCCCGCTGGAATAGCCCATCGATTTGCTGGCGTCAACGATGAGCCAGCCGGTAATGTTGGTTTGCGCTTCAAATTTTTTGACGTAATATTTATCGGTTTTGGCGTACGCGAGCCAATCGATATCGTCGGGATCGTCGCCGGGCGTGTACCGCCGATGTTCGCTGAATTCGACAGAAAAACCCTGGAACGGACTGGCATGCAACCCTTGCAGAAAGCCTTTAACGATAAACTTTGCGCGCAAGTCGAGCCGCTTAATCGTTTGAATAACGTCAGGTCGGAGGTACTGTTCTGAATTCATTGAATTCATTCTACAACCTTTAACGTTTTTTGACAAGAGGGAATTAATTCTCGCCCCCCAATTTTGAGCGCACCCCCCATTACTCTATATATTATACCCCCTGTTGACATCTTGAATTATTCACGGTATAATTTTTATATAAAATATATAATAATAAAGTTGCAAAGCGCTATTTCCGTATACGATGCAAAGCAATATTTCCCTCAAAGAATTAATTCAGCTTGTCGAAGGACGCTGTCGTTCTCCGCATAAATTGCTTGGTCCGCATGCAGGTTCATCAGATCAAACTCTCGTTTGTATTCGCGCGTGGTTTCCAAACGCGAAACAGGTTTGGGTTGTTGACAGTCAAGACCGCGTTGTGGCTCCGATGCGTAAAGTTCATCCTGCTGGACTTTTTGAAGCGGCATGCCGACAATTTAAAATATCCGATTTTTCCAAGGCAACCAATAACCCCATTTATCGATTTCGCATTGTTGACAAGAAAGGTTGTACCATGACCAAAGAAGACCCTTATCAGTTTCCATCGTTATTAACCGAATACGATCGCTATTTATTGGGCGAAGGTCAGCACTGGAAATCCTACGACAAGCTCGGCGCTCATTTCTGCAAAAACAAGGGCGTAGAAGGCGTCAATTTTCTGGTCTGGGCGCCAAATGCCCGCTCGGTAAGCGTGATCGGCAATTTCAACTACTGGGATAAAACGGCGTCTCCGATGCAAAACGTAGAGTCAACCGGTTATTGGGAACTGTTTGTTCCAAACCTTAAACCTGGCGCGCTGTACAAGTTTGCCGTTAATCAAAACGGGAACTGGGTCGAAAAGTTTGACCCGTATGCGTTTGCCAGCGAATGTCCGCCTCAGACCGCGTCAAAGGTAGCCGATTTAACAACTCATCAATGGCACGATCAAGAATGGCTGGAAAAACGCGCTCAATGGGACTGGCTTCACAAACCAATTTCCATTTACGAATGTCATTTGGGGTCATTTAAAAAGCCGGAGCCGGATCAGCTTCAAGACGGCGTCAATCCCGAAACCGGTTCCTGCTGGCTGTCGTATCGGCAGATTGCCGACGTTCTCATTCCGCACGTTAAAAAGCTCGGGTACACGCATATTGAAATTATGCCGGTTGCGGAACATCCTCTTAGCGCGTCGTGGGGATACCAGATTGTTGGGTATTTTTGCCCAACGGCTCGATATGGGGACGTGGAAGGATTGATGTATTTCATCGATAAATGTCACGAAAACGAAATCGGCGTGATTATGGACTGGGTGCCCGCCCATTTCCCAAAAGACGCGAACGGTTTGGCGCGATTTGACGGAACGGCGTTGTACGAACATCAGGATCCTCGTCAGGGCGAACATCGGGATTGGGGAACGTATATCTTTAATTACAGTCGATACGAAGTCCGCAACTTCCTCATTTCCAACGCTCTGTTTTGGCTCGACAAGTACCATATAGACGGTTTGCGGGTTGACGCGGTGGCGTCGATGCTCTATCTTGACTATAGCCGCAAGCCGGGCGATTGGGTTCCAAACGAATTCGGAGGACGGGAAAATCTCGCGGCTGTCAGTTTCCTGAAAATGATGAACGAGCAGGTCGGGATTCAGTTCCCGGGGGTTTTAACCATTGCGGAAGAATCTACCGCCTGGCCCGGAGTAAGCCGTCCGACGTACGTGGGCGGGCTGGGCTTCTCCTTAAAATGGAACATGGGCTGGATGAACGATACGCTGCGGTATTTCCGCAACGACCCTGTTTACCGAAAGTATCATCAAAACAACCTGACGTTCAGTTTGATGTACGCTTTCAGCGAGAATTTTGTCTTGCCGCTGTCCCATGACGAAGTCGTTCACTGCAAAGGTTCGTTGATTAATCAGATGCCGGGCGATATGTGGCAGAAGTACGCCAATTTACGTCTCCTGGCGGCGTTTCAATGGACTCATCCCGGTAAAAAACTCCTGTTTATGGGCGCGGAACTGGGGCAATGGACGGAATGGGACTTCGACAACGAACTCGATTGGGGGCAGTTGCAGTACGACTCTCCGCAAGGGCTGGTTCGCATGATGGGAGATCTGAACGCTCTGTATAAAACAGAACCCGCGCTTCATGAACTCGAATTTGAATGGGAAGGGTTCGAATGGATTGACTGCAATAATTCTGACGCCAGTACGCTTTCGTATTTGCGAAAATCGAAGTCCGGCGAGTTTATTGTCGTCGTTGCCAATTTCACGCCGATTGTTCGATACGACTTCTGGGTTGGCGTTCCAAAATCGGGGACGTACGAGGTTATTTTCAACTCCGATTCCAGCTATTACGCAGGGTCAAACGTCGGTCAGGCGTTCGTCAAAGCGACTGCGGTCGAATGCCAGGGACGCCCGGCGTCGATGCAAATCACGCTGCCGCCGCTGGCTCTGGTAATGTTCAAATTGAAAGCCGACAACACGCCTCAAACAGAAGAGGAATAACTTTAAATATACTGATACCTTGAGTTTTTCCGAAGTTAAGTCTCTAGCTGCTAGCTTCTAGCTATTAGCTTGATAAACCTGATTCGTGCATTATCGCAAGAAATGGGAATAACCAAGCTAGCGGCTAGTTGCCAGGAGCTAATAGCTCATTTTTCGGAAATTTCAAGTGGAAAATGTTTATTAGACGATAGACGATTTGACAAATTGGCGCCTGTGTGCGAAAACGCAGGCGCCAACGTGTTGGATGAACCTGAAATTATCGATTGTGAAATACGCCAGCGTTGTCTTGAGCGCGGCGTAACGTTTCCTTGGCTTTCTTTCTGGCGTTAGCGGCGCCAGCGTCAAGAATTTCGCGGACTTCTTTCGGTTTTGCCGCCCATTGAGCGCGGCGTTCCCGAGCGGGCCCAAACACCTTTTCTGCCGCTTCGGCAACAAGACCTTTCACCATGCCGTAACCGAATCCGCCTTTAGAATAAATCTCACGAAGTTCGGCGATTCCCTGTTCGTCGCCAAAGAGCTGATACAGCTGGAACAGCGGACATTCGTCAGGATTCTTCGGTTCTTCCATGGGGCGAGAGTCGGTTTGAATTCGCATAATCTGCTTTCGCATCGCCTTTTGCTCTTCAAAGACCTGAATGGTGTTGTTATAGCTTTTTGACATTTTCTGACCGTCCGTGCCTGGCACCTTGGCAGAATTGTCTAAAACATACCCCTTGGGCAGGACGAACGTCTCGCCAAACAGGTGGTTAAACCTTGCGGCAACGTCGCGAGCAACCTCAATGTGCTGCAGTTGGTCTTCTCCAACCGGAACCAAATCGGAATCGTAAATGAGAATGTCTGCCGCCATAAGGATGGGATAATTGAAAAGCCCGGCGTCTGCCGTCAAACCGTTAGCTTTTTTCTCTTTATAAGCGTGACAACGTTCCAAAAGCCCCATCGGCGTAACGGTCAGCAGCAGCCAGCACAGTTCAGAAACTTCTGGAACTTCCGACTGAACGAACAACGTCGATTTATTGGGGTCAAGTCCCAAAGCGAGGAAATCGAGGACGATGCCCATCGTATTTTCCTCTAAAATTGCTTTATCGCGAATGGTGGTTAAAGCGTGCAAATTCGCGACAAAATAATATGCCTGATCTGGCGTGGATTGCAGATTGATAAACTGACGGATCGCTCCAAAATAGTTGCCCCAATGAATCTTTCCGGTAGGCTGAATTCCTGATAAAACGCGCATTTGAGGTGGGTAGGAAAAAGAGTAAAGCAAGGTCAGGACAACGTAATGTTGCCCTGACCAAAATTTGTTAGTTAAAAATGAAATCGATTAGTTTAACAGGTCAGCGATATAAAAGCTGCCGTAGGTGTGAACGCGGTCTTTTTGATGCAATTCCGCCGCCAATTCCGGATAGTATTTGAGCATTCCGCCCAATTTGACCTTAGAACCGTCTCGCGTAACGTTAATCTGATCGACGTAATCGGTCTTTAAGCCGCCGCTGCGCCAAAGAATACGCGTCTGACCGGGAACGGAACGCTTGAGAATCGCTTCCCATTCGGAATCCAGCCAATCTGGATTAAACGACGCCATCCAGTCCATGTGGTCAAGAAGAATAAATCGGGAAATGCTGACGTCTTCGTGCGATACGAGGAACTGTTCAACGGACTGCGTATAGGTTGTAACCCTGTCAACAAGACCGTTCTTGAGCTTTTCAAAGTTCTCTTTTTTCAGATAGTTGGGGCAACATTCGGGCGAATAATGACCGTTGATGTAAACCTGCCAGAAATAATTTTCTTTGAACGGGAGCTTTGTCATAACCGCTTCAAGGCAGTCTTCGGTAAATTTGACAATGCCGCCTTCGTACTGGTTTTCGACTTGATAACGCTGAGCGCGAGGAACGCCAAGCATTGCCAAGGTGGTGTCTCGATTGATGACGAATTTCATCAAACCCGTCCAGAATTTGCTCTTCAAACCCTTGTTGAAGTAAATGTCTTGCTGCTCTTCGATGGTTTCGGCATGTGCGAGTTCCTCGATAAGCGGACGAACCTTGATAAAATCGATGTAGGAACTGATCATTCGAGCAAACTGCCCGGAAGTGCCGCGGAAATAATACGACTTTTTGGGCTTGAGGAAGTATTTTCTCTTTTTATCCCAGAACTTCACCGATTCTTCCGGCAACATGGGACGGAGGACGTCGTGATAGATTTCCTTGAATTTTGGGTGGGTTCCCATCCCGAAAATCTGCCAGAAATCATCGTAATCCAGCGCCTTGATGCACGCTTTTTTCAGTTCGAGAACCGCATTCTGACGAAAGTTCATATCAACCGCGTAAACGTGATTTACATCGTCGAGAAGATAGTCCAACGAGTTGCATCCTGCGCTGGTGATAACCATAATGTTATCGGTTGGTTTGAGTTCCAGCGCAACTCTGTCTAAACGCGGGTCTTCCCAGCAGGTATTATAAACGAGGTTGTTGCCGTGAACGTAACGAAATACTTTACCGCTGATCCATTCGGAAATTGACATTGAATTGTGGAGTTGTAAAACGTAATAATGAAATTAAAAACTGTTGGCAAATGTTGAATTAAACAAACAACAGTCTACTATATTATATAATCTATTTTACCTTTTATTTTCTATTTGACAATCCCCCTCAAAATATTTCTGTGGAAGTCTTGCAAATGAATAAAAATTGGGTATAATTTAAAGGGTGAGTCGCCGTTCCCGGTTGAAATGCCGCGCGGGCGCCCAATAGCGCTCCTGTGGTCGTTTGCTTTTTTCAAGAACTTCGTAACGGTTCCAATATTAGCAACCGCGTGCTCTAATCCGCAGGACGGCTAATAATCGAACAATTTTAATAGAGTTTTACTGCTAATTTACAATAGTTGCCATGATTCGTGTAATTTGTTCCGGCTGCGGCGTTAAATTGAAATTGAAAGACGAGTTTATAGGTCGAAAATTTCGTTGTCCACGCTGTAAAACGATTTTAACTGCTCCTATAGATTTGGAAGGATCCGACGAGGACGATTCCGACGAAAGCCAAACCTCTCAAAGCGTCGACGGCGCTGACTCTGATCAAACCGCCGCCGCTCCAGAGCCGTCAATTAACGCTGTTCCCCGATTGGGCAAGTTCAATCCAAACGCTGTCTATTTTCTTGTCGGAGCTGAAAATTTGGTAGGACAATGGAAATTGGACGTCGGCTGGCAGGTTAAAGGGGTTCATGGTTTGCTGCCTGCAAAGACGAACGCTCAACTTATCCCGGCGTCGGGCAAGTTTTTATTGGTTGAAGCCCTTTGCGAACAAACCGCCGAAGGGAAAAAGCTGAAAAAACTAACCGTTTATAAGCTGGGTCCGTCTGATGCGGCAAAACGTATTGCGGGCGAACCCGCGGCAATCCTGGCTTTGATTGTTGGATTTGGAACAACGACGAAGAATCAAAAAAACGCCATTCTTGGAGCTATTAAAAACGTCTTTATGCGAGAGGTTTGGGGAAGCGCAGAAAAGATTCGGGAATACCTGCTGGGATTCGATTCTCACAGTTCAACGATAGAAGAGAGTTGAATTACGTTAAGTAAGAAACTCCGAAAGGATAACACGAAGGGCGTTCCGAAATATTTAATTCGTAATTAAAACCATGTTCGACATCAATAACGAGGATCATTGCGCTTTGTTGCGTCTGGCGTTGGCGGAAGGCATTGGACCGCTGATGCGTCAAAATCTGCTGGACGCGTTCGGGTCGCCGAAGGCTATTTTTCAGGCGACAGAGCAAGATTGGGCAATGGTCTCCGGGATTGGGGCGCAGCGAGCGGAATCGCTCAAAAACTCTACGGTTGAAAAGCTCGATAAATTTCTGGCATTCTGCAAGATTCATCATATAGACCTTATTCCGATAGGCGACGAGTCGTATCCGCAGCAGCTGACGTCTATTCCGGACGCGCCGGGGATTCTCTTTGTTCGCGGAACGCTTTTGCCAGAAGACAGCATTTCCATCGGCGTTGTTGGCACTCGCCATTCCACGCATTACGGCAACCGGGCGGCGCATAATCTTAGTTACGCTTTGGCTCAGGCGGGCGTAACGGTAATCAGCGGCTTGGCGCGAGGCGTTGACACCCAGGCTCATATCGGCGCTTTGGACGCTCACGGCAGAACGATTGCCGTCCTCGCGTCCGGTCAGGAAAAGATTTACCCGCCGGAAAACGAGAAGCTGGCAAACGCGATTGTCGATTCCGGCGGAGCGTTAATCACAGAAGCCGTTCCCGGCTCCGTTCCCCGTCGAGGGATGTTTCCGCAGAGAAACCGCATTATTAGCGGTTTGTCGCTGGGAACGCTGGTTATCGAGGCGGACATCGCCAGCGGGGCGTTGATTACCGCTCGTCACGCTATGGAACAGAATCGGGAAGTTTTTGCTGTGCCCGGTCAAATTGACAGCCGCATGTCTCGCGGCGCCAATCGGCTCATTAAAGACGGCGCGAGGCTGGTTCAGTCGGTTGACGACATTCTCGACAATCTCGGTCCGCTGACGAAGCCGATTCAGCGGTCAACGGGCGTTACAGACAAGAACCCGCCCAAGCCGGCAGAACTCAAACTCAACGAGATGGAACGCAAAGTCTACGACGTCGTTTGCGCTCATACCGGACAGACGCCGATTGACGAACTTATTCGTCAAACCGGGCTGCCAACGGGAAATCTGCTGGCGATAATTACCGCGTTAGAAATCCGCCGACTCATCAAACGCGTCGGCGGGCAAAACGTTATTCGATACTGACGCTATCGATTATTCTTCAGACAGTTTATACACCGTGAACTGACGATTCTGGTATACAACCGGCAGATCGATAGGAGTTCGGGCGTTTGTAACCAGATAACTCATGCCGTATTCTTTCCCCAGACGCCTGAGCTTATTGGGCGACAGTCTTGCCATCGCGTCATCCCAGACAAATCCATTCGGCGAAGATTCGTCTTCGACTGTATACAAATACATGATCCGACTGAACCATTCTACCAGTCCCGCGGCGTTTTGCGGAACGTCTTTCCAGTTAACGACCGTTCCCCGATGAGAATACCACGTGAACGTTCGGGTCATTTTCGGTACGATAAACACGGCGTCTTGAGGCGTGTTTTTGTCAATCCAGGAGCAAACGTCAATCCATTGATAATAGTTTATTTCCGCCATGTGGCACTGTCGCGGAGGAACCGGATGCGCCAATCGGTTGATATTTTTATAGGCTCCCGCCGCCCCGCAGAACAAACACAAGCAAAGCGCTATGATATAAAAATGTGTAAAACGATAGAGTTTCGCACAGTAAATAACTAAACAAGCCAGTAACGAGAACGTTAACGGAATGGCAACGTCAGAAAGACGGAACCAGTAAAACCGCAGCAAGCTGGTGCAGTCGTTGGGGTAAAAAGCTGACCAGAACGACAAAATAATTCCAATTGCGGCAATGATCTGCGCATTGGCGCCAAAATTCAATAAAAAATTACAGCCAGCGTTAATTCGTTTGGATTCATCGTTTTGATCCCGATTGAGTTTTTTTGCGTAACGGGTAAACCAGCACAGAATAACAAACACCGCGCCCCACGCTATTACAAGGGCAAAAAACCGCCAAATAAAAACGGCAGGGAACGATGTAAAAAGCAGATGGTGCGGCAATCTGAAATTGACGTACACGCGTTGAGCCGCTTTTACGACGTCTGGCGTTATACCGTAATTAAGAATCAAAGAGGGAATCAGTCCCGGCAGAGCCAGCAAGCCGCCGAGGGGAAGCGACCAGACGTCTTGCCATCGAAAAGCGATTTGTTTTTTCAATACGCAAAGGAAATACGCAATCAGCGCCGCCAAAACCGTCCAGCCGCCAACCAGCACGTGGAACATGGACGCGATTCCCAGTACGATCCACGCCTGTTCCCATTTTTGAGCGGTTATGCGTTCCAATCCCCAAAACACGAAGACGTACGCGATTGTTTTCGCCTCTATGCCGCCGAAAACCCATTCTCCTGCCATCTGACAGTAAGATTGCAAAGCGACGAACATTGCGGCGGAAATTACGGAAAACCATTTGCTCGGCGCGACGTTCCACGACAGGCGCTGCCAGAAAAACGCCATCGCAAACCAGCAGACGATTCTCCCTGTCCAGGCGCACGCCGACAGAGGCATAATCGTCGTCAGCCAGCCAAACGTCCAGACGAAAACGCCGTGAGCGTCTGGCGTGGCAAGGAAAAAGTCGCCCGGCGCGTAAGATTCGTTCCAGAATCTCGCCGCCTTGCCGAGATAATGCGCCTCGTTGACGTCTGGAACGAGATACGCTCCTTCCAGAAAGAATAAAACAAATATCAGCAGAATTTCAAGCCATCGGTTTTTCGTGTTCATAAGAATTATTTTACCATTTTACTATTTTTTTTCAATATCGATGTTGTTTTAGAACACAAAAATCGTTATATTATTTAAGTAGAATGACCAAACGTGGTCGCAATAAGGAACAGGACGCTTATTTTAGTTTAAACGTTCCTGACTCCTGTTTTCCTCATTATTTCCAATTTAACCGTAAGGAACAATCAAAATGGCAGATTCGTTTACCGAAACAACGCACACAACCTGGTTTCAAAGAATTGGCAAGGCGTTTAAAGGCATTGTCGTTGGTTTTATTTTGTTTATTGTCGCGTTTCCGCTTTTGTTCTGGAACGAAGGCAGAACGATCAAACAGACAAAATCTCTCAAGCAGACTGAAGCTGATCTGGTCCTTGCTAAATGCGACGAAGTCAATCAGGAGTTTGAAGGCAAGCCCGTCTATATGAGCGGCGTCGCCAAAACGGAAGAAACGCTTAAAGACGACTATTTCCCTGTTACCGTTACCGGATTCAAACTCAGACGCAATGTTGAGATGTACCAGTGGGTTGAAGAAGAACATACCGAAACGAAAAGGAATGTCGGCGGTTCGGAAGATACGGTTACTACGTACACCTACAAAAAGCAGTGGGTCAATCACCCGATTGACTCCAATAGTTTCCATGAATCGTCCGATCACGAAAACCCCTCCTGGAATTTTGAAGGCGGAGAAATTGAAGCTAGAACCGGTTCCCTGGGCGCCTTTACTTTGACGGAAAGTATTATCGGTAAAATGACCTGGTATGATAAACTCGTCATTGAAGAACCCAAAGCGGAACAACCGGCTCAGCAACCAGCTCAGTCCGCAGATGCAACGCCAGAAGAACAGCCAGCTCCAAACAAACCGGCTGCTGAACCGGCTGCTCAAGCCCCGGCTGCTCCTGAAACTCCGGCAGAAGAAGCCGCTCCGGCTGCAGAAGCTCCAGCAGAAAAAGCTGCTCCAGCTGCCGAAGAAGCTCCAGCTACCGAAGAAGCTCCGGTTGCTCCTGAAACCCCAGTCGATGACGATCCCTTTGACGTTCCGAGTGAAACAACGGCTGACGAAGCTCCGGCGGACGCTCCAGCAGCTCCAGTTACTGACGCCGCCGCAGCGACTACAGCAACAACGGAACCCGCAGTTCCAGCTCAGACGACTGCTCCCGCTCTGTCTCACGAAGAAATTGCCGCCGCAAACGGCGTTCCTGATGGGTATATTTATTACAACGGCGGTTTCTACCTGGGCAATCCTAAAAGATTGTCGGTGGGAGACGTCCGCGTTACGTTTGATTACATTCCGGACAGTGTTACAATAAGCGTCATTTCCGGTCAGCAGGGCGACACCTTCGCACCGTATCAGACCAAATACAACCAGATCGAACTGGTTGAAAAAGGCGTCGTTTCCCCGGATGCCATGTTCAAACACGCTCACAACGCCAACGCGATGTTAGCCTGGATTCTGCGTCTGGTTGGGTTCCTGATGATGTTCTTCGGCTTGAAGATGATCTTTGAACCGTTGAAAGTTCTTGCCGACGTTGTACCATTCATTGGTACGATCGTTGGAATGGGAACCGGATTTATCGCCTTCATTTTGGCGGCTGGATTCAGCTTGATAACGATTGCCGTCGGCTGGGTTTACTATAGACCGCTTATTGGCATCCCGCTTTTGATCGCGGGGCTTGTCTTCCTGCTGATGCCATTTTTCAGAGGCAAAAAAGCGCCAGAGCCAAAGTCCGAGGATGACAAATCTGACAAGAAAGACAAGCCGGAAACGCCTTTTGAAAGGGCATAGCGTTAGCTTTTCTTAGAACCAATTGAAAAACCCAGCGGCTCGGCAATCAATGTCGAGCCGTTTTTATCGTCATACATTATCCATCTAAAAATATTATGGCATCCCTATCCAGACGCGACTTCCTGAAGGTTTCCGCTTTAACAACTTTATCGGGGTTGTTTACCCTCCCTGCGTATGCAGACGAGCCGATAGAATTGGTTATTCTTCATACAAACGACCATCACGGCGCGGTGGTTCCGGTAGACGGTCAGGGCGGATTGGCGATTCAGTCAACGATTATCAACCGCGAACGCGCGAAATATAAAAACGTTCTGCTGGTCGATTCCGGCGATTACAATACCGGACAGCCCGTTTCAAATCAGTTTTACGCCAAGCCGGATCTGCTGGCATACAAGCTGATGAAATACGACGTCATGACAATCGGCAACCACGAATTTGATTTTTCAAAAGACGTCTTTCAACAGCAGTCGAGTTTTATAACGTCTGGAGAGATGCAGCCTCCAATTTCGCTGATATGTTCAAATGTGCATTACAAAGACTCTGGCGAGCTGGTTTTACCGCCGTACGTAATTAAACAGGCAGCCGGGCTTCGCGTGGGGTTGTTTGGAATTTTGATTAATCAGCCCAGCCTGTTAGACAGATCAAGTTATATTACCATCGACAAGGAAATAGAATCCGCTCAAAAGATGACGCGAATTTTGCGGGAGCAGGAAAAGGCTGACGTCGTTATTGCCTTAACGCACATGGGCGACATTCCTCTGTTTGACGGTCATGTAACGTCAGTCGATTTGGGCAATGCCGTTGAGGGAATCGACCTGATTGTTGACGGGCACGCCCATTCGTATTTCACATCGCCAAAGCTAACTCGGCACGCGCCGGTGGTTACTGCCAACGCCTATAGCCATTATGTCGGCAAGGCGATTCTTAAAATTCAGAACGGAACTGTTACACTGGATTCCTGGACGGCAATTCCCGTTACGACTCAAACCGAGCCAGACCCGGTTATTGCTGCCGCTTTGGAACCGTACATTCAAAAAGCGTCTGCCAATTTGAAAACGGTGATTGCGGTTGCCACTGCCCCGTTCCCTCTGGGCGAGAAAGAATCCAGAGTGCGCGAATGCGCAGTTTGTGATCTTATCTGCGATTCGATGTACGAGTATTTAATTCAGAATAAAACGCCGGTGGATTTCGTTCTCAGCAACGGCGGCGTCTTTCGCGCCGGACTGCCAAAAGGAGACGTTACAAAAGAGAATATCGAAGCGTGCTATCCGTATCGCAACACGATTATTCTGGTTGACATGAAAGGGGCTGACGTTTTGGAACTGTTCAAATTCGTTGCGTCGGTTTATCAAACCAACGGCGCCTTTGGACAGGTTTCCAAACAGGTTCGGTATACGATTACATATAACAACGGCAAAGACGGCAAGATTTCGAATCTGACCATAGACTCAAAACCGATCGACCCGGAACGCGTGTACAGGTTTGCCGTCAACAGCTATATGTTCAACGGCGGGGACGGGTACGACATCCTTAAGACCCGCGCGGTTCGGTCGCAAAATATTGGCGTGTTTATTACCGACGCGGTTATTGCCGCGCTAATGCAGTCCAAAGAGCCAATCTCGCCGAATCTCGACGGACGCATTACGGTTCTTGGCGGGTTAAAAGAATACCAGTAGGATAAGAGGCAGTAGGAGATCCCATTTTTCTATTGCCCCCCCAAAATTTGAACAATCCTATATTGCCAACTTTTCCTGTTAGCCTAATTGACAATTATTCGGATTATTGTATAATATGTTGATGTATGTTTGCGTTATGCGTGCAGACGTCTATAAATTTAGTTTAACATCCTAAATATTAGCGGTCTGCCATATTGCGTTTTTATAAATTATCCATTGTTTTTACTAAATTTAACGGAGCTGAATTATGCCAGGAGCAGACACCAGTACCAAAGAAAAGAATTTTTACACCGATGTTCCAGCTGCTAAACACAGTTTCTTTTTGAAGGGACTGGATCAGTACGATTGGGGCATGCAGTCTCGACTTTCCAGAATGTTCAATCCCAAGTCCGGGCACACCGTTATGTTGGCGTTCGACCACGGCTACGCCTACGGCCCGACGACCGGTTTGGAACGTTTGGACGTTACCATCGCCCCGTTGGTTCCCTACGCTGACTGCATCATGTGCGCTCGCGGCGCCCTGCGTTCCTGCATTCCCAGCGATTGCGACAAAGCGGTTGCGATGCGCTGCTCTGCCGGCACCACCATTCTGGACGAAAACGTTTTCGTTAACGAATGCGTTGGCGTTGACATCGAAGACGTTATTCGCATGAACGTAACCTGCATGGCGGTTCAGGTTTGCATCGGTTCAGACAACGAACGCAACAACATCGAGAATTTCGTTAAACTGGTAGATTTGGGCAACAAGTATGGCATTCCGGTACTCGGCGTTACCGCTGTTGGCAAGAACATGGTTCGCGACAAACGCTACTTCGGTTTGGCGACGCGCATCATTGCTGAACTCGGCGGACACCTGGTCAAAACCTATTTCGTCGAAGACGGCTTTGAAGACGTTGCCGCTGGCTGCCCGGTTCCGATTGTGATTGCCGGTGGAAAGAAACTGCCCGAAAAGGACGCTCTGACAATGGCTTACAAGGCGATTCAGCAAGGAGCCGCCGGCGTCGATATGGGTCGAAACGTATTCCAGTCGGAAGACCCGGTTGCCATGATTAAGGCGATTCGCAGCGTCGTTCACGACAACGCTACTCCAGATCAGGCGTACGAAATGTTCTGCGACCTGAAGGGAAAGAACTAGTCAATCAGAATAGCTGATTTTAGTTTGTAGAAATAGGGAACAGGAAATATAACGTCGTCTCCGGCGTATTTCCTGTTCCCTTTTTTTGATTATCTGTTTTTTACTATAAGTCAGATATTTCTTGTTTTATTAAATCCCATATAGTTTGCTGAAAAATACTTATTTTCTCTAATTTGTTTTTTTGTAATCTCCGATAATATCAATACGGGTAGCGCTATGCGCTCAAATCCAAATTGCTGGTTAGTTATTTCCAATCATCCCATTTTTATATCTTCATAATTTATGAAAATGAACTCCAATCGCATCAATTGGCTATCAAGCGTTATTGCATTAACAGTAACGTTATTGACATTTTTGACCTCAACAGGGTACGCACAGAAGTTTAACTCTACAACGCCGTCTCAGCGACCGGCAGCAAGCGCACAGAGCGTTAAACCAGCAGGCGCGGCGGCTCAAAGTACGCAAACCGCTCCGGCGGCGCAATCGCAGACTTCTGCCAAAAAATATACGTTTAAGTCTGCTCGAGCGGCTGGTTCGATGGACAAGGTTACGTATCAGCAGGACATTCAGGGACAATTAATGGTTCCATCGTCCGAAAACAGCGATAAAAACGCTCAAGGACCTGGCGCGCCGGAAAAGGTTACGATTAAAACCCCCAACGGCGGTACTGTTGAAATGGACGCCTATCCGGTGAAAGCGGTAACAAAACTGTCATATAACGAAAAAAATATTGAGAGCTCGGCAGACGGCAATTCGTTTACGATTCAGGCAATCCGGAATTATAAAGATGTAAACGTTCAAAGAACGGTTAACGGCGCAGAATCCAATCTTGCTTTGCCAGCGGGTAAAATGACGCTCAATGTAGAATTTGACGACGCGAACTGCACGTTTTTCCATAAACAGTATTGCATGACTCAAGACGAACTTGACGTTCTGGAAGTAATGGCTCCAAGTACAATTATGGAATGCCTTTTACCGACGACGCCTGTTGCTATCGGCGACACGTGGACGATTTCCGAAGAAGCGTTGACGTCTATGCTTCAGCTGGACTTGCTTACTCAAGCGCAGGTTGAACAAGTTCTGACAGACGTTAAAGGCTCGACGGCAATTATCGACGCTCAGGGCATCGCTCAGGGAGAAGTTGACGGCGTTAAAGCCACCATTAGTTTTAAGCTGAAATATTATTATAGCTTTAAGAGCAACCGCATTATTTGGGCGGGGATGGTTACCAATGAAGAACGCCGTTCCGGTCCCATTACGCCAGACCTGAAAATTGAAACGCGCGTTTCGATGACAATTACCCCGATTACAACCGCGGACGACGCTACGCTTGCCGCTGAAAAATGGGTTGATCCAACTGACGAACTGCTTCTGATCTATTTTACGTCTGAGGATGGAACCTGGACATTGTTCCATAATCGATTCTGGTGCATTTTCAAAAATGAACCGAATCAGGTCATTTTCCGGTTTATGTATCACGGTCAGTACATCGCGCAGTGCGTTATTAACAAGACGAATAATCCGGAATCCGTAAAGAATATGACTTTGGAAGGGTTCAAACAACAGGTTTGGGACGCCATTAACGATGAAAAAGTCAAAACGCGTTCGATTGTTGCGACCAATGAAGAGGTGTCGCCCGCGAATGTAAACGTGTTCCAGGTAATCGCGGAAGATACATCTGACAATTCGCAATGGAGCTATTATATGCTCAAAGGCTCCAAGCCGTCTGAACAGTTGGTGTTTATGTTCATGTTAGACAAAACCAACGCCGAGATTATCGAAGATTCTGATATGGAAATGGTTGGCACACTGGAATTCAAAACTCCAGCCGCGGCAAACAAATAAACGCTGATCTTGTATGCCAGAAATCCGTATCAATTCCTATACCGGGAAAAGCGTCATAATTGCATCAGAACGGGCGCATCGACCATACAGCGACGGTTCAAATTGCGTTCGTAAATCGTCGATTTGCCCTTTCTGCAAAGGGTACGAAGAACAGACCCCGTTGCCGACGGATATAGTTTGTTATCCCGGTGCGACGGACTGGGCGCTGCGAAGCGTGCCCAATCGATTCCCGGCGTTAGTTCCGTCCGAGACATGGTCTCAGACGGAATACGAGCTGGAATTCGGCGAGAACGCTCCGCCAATCTGCGAGTTTCGGCAACCGGCAAACGGGCAGCACGAGGTTATTATCGAATCCCCAAACCACGATAAACGCTGTGGGTTGTTGGGAGACGAACAGTGGAATCGTCTGACGCATTTCTATGCGTATAAAGTCCGCTTGTTTTATAAAGATAGTAAGTGCAAATATGTACAGCTATTCAAAAATCAGGGTCGAGCGGCGGGGGCGTCTTTAGAGCACGTTCACAGCCAGATTATGGGGTTGCCATGGATTCCTCCGACCGTTCAAAATGAGCTTTCCTGGCTGGAACGGTACGCCAATCAAACCGGGCGCTGCGCCTGGAAGGATATTCTCAAAAAAGAACTTTTGTTGGGCAAGAGAATTGTCGAGAAGACAAAAAACTTTGTTGTGTTATGTCCGTTTGTATCCAGATTTGCGGGAGAAACGTGGATTATGCCGCGCGACAATCGTCCGGATATGGAAAACGCTTCAGCAGAGGTTTTAGACGAGTTGGCTTCTTTAATCTCCTGGCTAACGCACAGGCTGGAAAACGTTCTTTTATCTCTCAAAGTAAACGGTGAGTGTTTACAACAGGCTTCGGGTGAAGAGCCGCCCCCGTCGTTCAACATCGTTTATCGAACCGCCCCGCGAATCGACGGCGCCATCCCGGAATATTTTTCGTGGCGGATGGAACTAATCCCTCGAATTAACGCGATTGCCGGGTTTGAATTGGGGACAGGCTGCTTTATTAACGTCTTGCCTCCGGAAGATTTCAAAAATATGTTGACAAATTGCCAGTAGCGAGGTCAGCGGTTTCTTGTTTACAGCCTTATTCATGTAAATATATTGTAAAAATATATCAACTATTTATTTTTTTCTTGTTTTTTTAAAATCATAGCCCGATATATAGAATACATGGAAGAGGACTGTTTTTCCATAACAGGGCTTCTATATACATACGCATCATCATTTTCTTATATTGCCGCGTTTGGTTGTCAAATTCGCATATAAGAAAGTTTAGCAAATTTCGATACGAAGGAAGCAATCATGAAAAGATTCTCGATTTTGTTGATGGCAATTGGACTGTGTTTGACGTGTTTACCTCAAACATTTGGACAGGGAATTTACTTGCGCGGCGCAGGCGCAATTAATGAATCGATGGGCGGGGCGACTGTTGGCGCTCCAATTGACGCTTTGGGAACGCTTACCTGGAACCCGGCAGGAATTGCCGCTCTTCCGCAAAGTGAAGTTGCCTTTTCCGCGTCCATGATTCTCCCCAATATGAAAGTGTCAACGCCTTACGGTTCCGTAGACGGTCAGCCGGGCGTGGCTCTTGCACCCAATATGGGTATTGTTTCTCGAAACCCGTGTTCCCGCTGGACGTTTGGCGTAGGGCTTTCGACAATGGGCGGGGCGAAAGCCGCTTATCCGTCTTTGAAACAGATTGCCGGACCGGATCCGACCATTGCCGCTCTGTCAACGCTCAACGCGGATATTATGATGCTGCAAATCGCTCCGACAGTAGCTTATCAACTCAATGACAAAATGAGCGTAGGTTTTGCTCCAACGCTGACGATGGCGCAAATTCTTTGCGATCCATTGTATATTTCCATTCCGCCGGAAGGGGCTGGTCCGCTTCAATTCCCCAGCGGGACGTCGTCTCGATATATGTTTGGCGGCGGGTTCCAGTTTGGCATTTATTTTGACACGCACGCAAACTGGACGTTCGGTTTAAGTTATAAATCCCCGCAATGGATGGAGCCGTTCCGATTCCAGACGGAAGAATACGCCGCTGACGGAACGTATCTCGGACCGAATGTTCGTAAATTGAACATTACCGTTCCGCAGGTTATCAGTTTCGGAACGTCGTATTACGGTATGCCCAACACCGTTATTGCCGCCGATTTCCGATATGCCATTTACAGCGGCTGCGGAGACGTTGAACTGCTCGGCTGGCACAACGTTTTCAGCTTCCATCTGGGCGTTCAAAGAATTATTAACGAACGACTTACCGCGCGTTTCGGGTACGTTTACAACGACAACCCGATTCCGGATGAGTATGCGTATCGCAACCTTGCCAGCCCGATTTGCCACCAGCACATGATATTCCTGGGTGGGTCGATTAAACTTACGCCTCAAATTGAAGCGACGTTATGTTATGGTCACACGTTTAGCAACTCGCTTAACGGGGCAAGTCCAGCCGGAGTTCCGATATCCGTCTCTACCGGCGCGGACATGCTAACCATGTCGATGAGAGTTCTGTTCTGATCGTAATCAGAACCTGTTATTGCCATTCAAAAACAAAGATAATCGCGAGCGTTTACTCCATCGAAGTTTTATGTTACACGCAATTATTTTGGCTGGAGGAAGCGGCGCGCGCCTTTGGCCGGAAAGCCGGGAAGATCGACCGAAACAGTTATTGAACATCGGAGCGGACAAGCCGTTAATACGTCAGAGCGTTGATCGTATTGCAGGGCTTGTTCCGCCTGAGCGAATTTATTTGTCAACGAACGCGCGATTGGCTCAGCCGCTTCTAAACGCTGTGGAAATCTTGCCGAAGGACGCGGCTGTCATCGAGCCGATGAAACGAAATACGACCGCCTGTATCGCGTTGTCGGCGGTGCGATGTCTGCAAAACGATCCGGATGCGACGATGATTATTCTTACCTCGGATCATCAAATCGCCCCGGTTGCGGAATTCCAAAAATGCGTTAAAGCCGCTACGGAACTGGTTGAACGGGATCCTAGCCTGCTGGTAACGTTCGGCATTGTTCCCAACCGACCGGCGGAAACGTTTGGGTACATTCATCGGGATTTGAACGTGCGCTGCGTTGTCAACGGCGTGAACGCGTTCAACGTCAAAGGGTTCAAAGAAAAACCTTCCAGAGACGTGGCGGAGTCCTTTCTCAAAGAGGGGTGTTACTTCTGGAACTCTGGAATGTTCGTCTGGAAAGCTCGGACGATTCTGGAAAACATTGCCAAATTCGAGCCTGAAATAGGCGCGGCGTTTGACGCGATTGCCAAATCCTGGGACGCCTCTCCCGATCGCCGTCAAAAGGTTGTTACAGAGCGTTTTACCTCCTTGAAAAGCATTTCGATTGATTACGCTGTCATGGAACGCTCTGACAAGGTTTGCGTCGTTGAAGCCACTTTTGAATGGGACGACATCGGTTCCTGGACGTCGTTAGAACGGTTGCTAAAACAGGATAAATGGGGCAATACGGTTAATTGCAAACGATGTGTATGTATTGACACTGAGGGGACGATTATCCGCTGCGCTGATCCTGAACATCTTGTTGCTACCGTTGGAATTCGAGATTTAGCAATTATCGAAACGCCGACTGCAACGCTGGTTATCAACAAAAAGAACGAGGAAGCCGTTCGAGAAGCCGTCGAACAGATTCGTCAAAACAACTGGACGGATTGGCTGTAACGACATTCTAATTCGAAACGCAGTATTTCTTTTGCAGGGGAGGGGGCTGACATTTTCTCTGTAATATGTGGAGGGGCTTGATGATACGAAGCGTCAAAACCCATCTATATCTTGCCCCCCAATTTTGAACGCTCCCAATTTATCACACCCAATCTGCCCGCCTCTTGAACAAAACCGAATTTAGCGCTATAATTATATACTGAAACGACTTAGTTTTTTCGATGTTAAGCCTCTAGCTGCCAGCTGCCAGCTATTAGCTTGATAAACCGGATTCGTGCGTTATCGCAAGAAATAGGGATAACCAAGCTAGCGGCCAGGAGCTAATAGCTCAATTTACATTATCGAATTTTACCGTCAACGTAAAACTCGAAGAAAGTACAACAAAACAAGGCAAACCCATGATTAACATGCGTCGACTGCGGTTTAATCCCGCGGTTCGTTCATTAGTTCAGGAATACTCGCTGGATTCCAGCAAAATGATTCTCCCGATGTTCGTTCGGGAAGGATCGGGAATTAAACAGGAAATAGGCTCCATGCCGGGTCAGTTCCAGATGTCTCTGGACGTATTCAAAGAGAAAATTCGTCAGCTGTCGGATTTGAATATCGGCGGCGTGATTCTCTTTGGAATTCCAGACGTCAAAGACGAGGTCGGTTCAGACGCGATGTCGGACAGCGGCATCATTCCCCGCGCCATAGAAGCGGCGAAGTCGGTTAACGATAAAATGCTTATTGTAACAGACGTCTGCTTTTGCGAGTACACGTCGCACGGGCATTGCGGCTGTATCGGAGACGTCGGCGGTCGAAAAGAGGTTGACAACGACAAGACGCTGGATATGATTGCTCGTCAGACGCTGGCGCACGCTCGCGCCGGCGCGGATATGGTTGCTCCGTCTGGGATGATGGACGGCATGATCGGCGCCATGAGAACCGCTCTGGACGCGTCCGGGTTCGCTCATTTGCCGATTATGTCCTATTCCGCCAAGTACGCCAGCGCGTTCTACGGTCCGTTCCGAGAGGCGGCGGAATCCGCTCCGCAGTTCGGCGACAGACGCTCTTATCAAATGGACTTCAAAGCCGGAATCGGTCAGGCGATGCGAGAGATTCAGCTCGACATCGACGAAGGCGCGGACATCGTCATGGTCAAGCCGGCGTTGGCGTATCTGGACGTTATCCGCCTGGCAAAAGAGCGATTCCCCGACCTGCCGCTGGCGGCGTACAACGTTTCCGGAGAATACTCGATGGTTAAGGCGGCGGCGCAGTTGGGCTGGATTGACGAACGAAGAATTGTTGAAGAATTGTTGATCGCTATCGCCCGCGCCGGGGCGTCGATTGTTATCACATACTGGGCGGAAGACGTCGCCCGATGGGAGAAGTAAAAATGCCAAAAACGGTTATACTGGTTTCAATCGCTCATTTGCGCGAACAGGATTTGTCTCGTCTGCCCAATCTGCTCAAGGTCTGTCAAAAGGGACAAACGGTTACTCTCAAGCCGACGTTTCCGTGCGTTACATGCCCGGTTCAGGCGAACATGACAACCGGCAAACTGCCCAACAAACACGGCATCGTCGGGAATGGGCTGTACTATCGCGACCGCCATTTTCTGGAAATGTGGACGGGCGACAACTCTGTTATCGAAACGCATCAGATTTGGGACGTTCTGGAACATAGCCAACAGGAAATCGAGTCCGCCGTTTGGATGCCGCTTCACTCCAAGTTCTGCGAGGCGAACTACGTCTGCACGCCCGCGCCGATTCACAATCCGGACGGGTCGGAAACGCTGTGGTGCTGGTCGCGCCCAACATCGCTTTACGGAAAACTGCGAGATAAATACGGCGATTTCCCGCTCATGAACTGGTGGGGACCGATGTCCAACATCGTTTCGGATACGTGGTCGGTGGATTCCGCAATTTATCTTGCCCAAAAGCGGCAGCCGTCGTTCTTCTACATTTATCTGCCGCATACCGATTACGAATCCCAGAAGTTCGGACCGGACAGCCCGCAGATGATGGCGTCTCTCGACAAATACAACGATTTAATCGGGAAACTTGTTGATGAAATGACTGCCGTTTACGGAGAAGAAAACCTCGTTTGGCTTTTCGCGGGCGAATATTCCATCGTTCCCGTTGACCATGTAACGTATCCTAACCGGATTTTGCGCGACGCCGGTTTGCTGAAAACGATTTCAGAATCCAGCGTTCCCAACCCGCACGTTCATCACGTTCCTGGCATGCCTCAAAAAGAGCTGACGGGAAAAGAAGAACTCATCGACTTTGCCAACACGCCGGCGTTTGCCGCGGCGGATCATCAGTTTTCGCACGTGTATCTGCAAGACCGCAGCCCAGAGAATGTAACAAAAGTCGCTCAGCTGTTTGAGGGGAAAGAAGGGTTTGACGACGTCGTTTACGGCGACCGGCTGACCGATTTCGGACTCAACCACGAACGAACCGGCGATCTGGTTTTGGTTTCCGCGCCGAACTCCTGGCAGGCGTATTATTACTGGTTCGACGACGCCAACGCGCCGTCGTTCGCCCATACGGTTGACATTCACCGCAAACCCGGCTACGACCCGTGCGAGCTGTTTTTCGATCCCGTCATTCGCGGCATTCCAACGGACGCCTCGCTCATTAAAGGCTCTCACGGCGCCCCAGCCAGAGAAGACAATCAGAAAACCGTTCTGGCAGCGTCTGAAAACGTTACGTCAGAAACGGAACTCGCCGACGTTGACGTTTACGAAATCGTTATGAAAGCCTACGGGTTTGACAGTTACTGAATTTACGAATAGCTGGGAGGGTTCTGGGAAAGTTCCCAGCGCTTCCCAGTCCTACTGGAATCGTTTGGCTAAGTTAATGTCAGATGGCAAAACTTTTTGACACCTCATTGTTAAAGAACAAAGTTTATATAGGTAATATATTATCAGAAGAGGACTTAGATAAAAATCCAGTATTTAAGTAATACTTAACCACTGGAAAATTTGTCAATAATTTAGGCTCTCTAACAAAATCTATGGGTAAGTTCCAGTTCAGGCAATTTCCCAAGTGTATGGAATAATTATGAAATTCAGCTGGCGTTTCATACTGTTTATTATCGCAATTGCAGTAGTAATACTTGGAATTGTCAGCATACTTTTAATCGATAAACCCAAGGTGTCGCATTCAAGACTGGCGTCTGTTCCAAAATCGATATTTTTTGAAGCTGGATACTTGGGACAGTCGTTTTCTTCAAAAGAGAATGGCATACTGGTTTGGCATTCGGAGAACTATACCAATCCTCTTATATATGACGATATCTACATCTTCGATTTACAGAACCCAAAAGAGGCTGTGAAAATACCGCTTAAGAGTTTCTTTGACGACCTAAACAGCGTGGAAGAAATTGAAATAGACGTTTGTTCAACGTCTCCGAGCGGGCGATATTTTGCAATGATCGCTAAGAATGAGAAACGGTCTTTTTTGGTTGTCGCATCGTACGATAAAAAAAGTCGAACCGTTAGCCTTGTCAGCAAATTTGAGATTAACAATTCTTATACAAATATCTGCTGGACAGACGATGAAAAGAAATTCGTCTTGTACAATTCGTACCCGTCGAGCGCCGTTCAGGATCGCAGAATCGTTCTTTATAATTGCGAGAAAAAGACGTTTGAAGCGGCGACTAATCTTGACCAATTCCAAAATCGCAAAGCTATGATAAATGACGTCGCAGTTCAAAACAATGCGGAATCAATTTTAATTGCTTTTGATTCCGGACAAATAATATCCTGGCGTCCTGCGACTGACGAAATTGAGGAAATCCATAGTTTTAAAATTGACGGCAAGATCCAATGCGCTAAATTCAACAGCGACGGAACTCTGCTGGCGGCTTGTATTATGAACGGTTATCTTGACGAAGG
>JAZQDP010000476.1:0-4337 GCA_045546875.1 Thermoguttaceae bacterium
TTATCGCAAGAAACAGGAATAACCAAGCTAGCGGCTAGTGGCTAGGAGTTAATAGCTTCTTTTTCGGGAAATATCAAGTAGAACAAGTATATATTGAATGTGTGTCTGAAACAGGGCAAATCAGTTAATAAGTTCAATGTAATAAATCGGTTGTTTTGAGCGTCTGTCGCTGGAAACAATTTGTTTGATGTCAGTTTACGCATTTCTGATTTTATCCAGTTTTAACACGTTACCAAAAATCTTGGATTCTCGAAAGGACATTAACATGAAAAAATTTTTTTGCTTGACGTTCGTTGTCGCGTTGTCGCTTGCGGTTGTCAACGGTTCGTTTGCGGACGATGCGAAGAAGACGGATTCTGACGCACCAAAAGAGGAGAAACAGGCAACTGTTTTCAATGCCGACGTTCCAGAAGATGCGACGGTTGAAGAATACTTCGCGTTTATTAAAAAGGTTCAAAACAGAAAGAACCTTATGGGCGAACCCGCTCCCAAAAATTATCAGGAATCTATGGCTCGTTTACAGGTCGTTCTTAAAGCCTGCAACGAAGCCGCCGACAAAATTCTTGCCAAAGATTCACTGACGAAAAAAGAGACAACCGAAGCTATCAAGGCGAAAGTTGCCATTCTCAAGGATCTGAAAAAACTTGATAGCAGTTACGAAAAGGAATTTGCTTCTTTGCCACAGCTTTGCAAAGACAAAGGACTTGACGCGTTAGCAGAGGAGTTGGAAGTTTACAACTTCGTTAACGATTACATGTCTGCTCTGCAGTCAGGCAACAAAGCGAATGCGAAAAAAGTTCTCGATCAGATGCTTGAAAAGGGCGAAAAACAGGGAAAAGAGGTTACTCCTCAGCTCGCTGACGGATTGAGATTTGTTCTCCAGTATGCCGAGTATGCCCTTGATAAAGACGATGTTGCTGCCGTTTATGAAAAAGCAATCAATCTTTTCAAGAATGCTGAAGATAAAGAAATTGTTTGGATGGGCAAGAGCTTGGAAGGAGCCCTTCGCCGCGCTCAACTGGTTGGCAATGAAATGCTCGTCGGCGGAACGTTTATTGACGATACCGAATATAAAGCTGAAGACTACGCTGGCAAAACCGTTCTTATCGACTTCTGGGCAACCTGGTGCGGTCCGTGTCGCGGAGAAATCCCGAACGTCAAAAAACTCTACGCCTTCTATCACGAAAAAGGTTTTGAGATCATCGGAATTTCCTCAGACCGAGACGTCGAAACGCTCAAAAAGTTCATCGAAAAGGAAGAAATGCCCTGGAAGCAAATGATGAGAAACAAGGCTCTGGTTGCTGACGGTCAAACGATGGGCGAATACTACGGCGTTACCGGCATTCCGACCATGATTCTCATTGGAAAAGACGGCAAGGTTATTACTGTCAACGCTCGCGGCAAAGCTCTTGAAAAGGCTTTAGAGGAAATTTACGGTCCGATGCCGGAAGATAAGTAACCTCGAATTGAATCAAACGTCTGATATTTAACAAATATTTTGGGGCGCGGATTTTAAAAGTGGAAAGCGGTAACGACGTGAACTGAGCGAACGACGTTACCGCTTCGACGAGCGCCCCGAATATGTAACGAAAATCTTTCTTCATAGCCGAGTAACGGAATTTATGAAGGGAGGCGAGGGCGCCGTGGATTGCGGTGTCTCGTTGCTCTTTTTTGAAATAAGGTTCTCTCCTTCAAATGTCTCTTTCCTTTTTTCTGTGTCCTCAAAAAAATTGAATGCACGCTGAGGGAGTTCAACAATGTGCGTTCGCAGGATAGAGAAACTTCGTCGTTCCGGCGAATGCGGCGATGAGGTTCCGCTCCCAACCCGCGCTGCCGCGAGAGGCGTATTATCTTCGCTCCTGTTAGTCGCTGCATTGCCGCCTTTCATTTTTTGCGCTTCCAAATTTTGAACGCGTCCAGAACAGGACTCTCTTGCAATTCGTTCTTTAACATCTTATAATAAGAACAATAAAACGTTAATCAACCCTCCCAACCTTTTTAACTCCGTTGAGATTTTTCATGAAACAATCCCTTATTCCTGCCGTTGTTCTCTGTTTGTTACAGTCCGCTTTTTGCTGGGCGAGCGAGTCCTCAGACTGGCTGATCAATCCGAAACCGTATGCGTCAAATATTCAAATATCGGACGATTCGAGCGTCGTTGTTTTGGAAAACGGCTTGGCGCGCCGTGAAATCGTTACTAAACCCGCAGCGGCAACGGTCAGTTTAAAAAACCTTGTCAGCGAAGAAGAGTTCATTCGCGCCACTGCGCCGGAAGGCAAGCTGACAATCAACGGCAAAGCGTATTCCATCGGCGGTTTGACCGGTCAGCCCGTCCAGAATTATCTCAAGCCGGACTGGATCGCTTCTTCCAAGCCTGCCGATAGCAGTTGGACGTTTGAATCCGCTCGAATTGAACCTGTCGCCAAACCGTTTGACTGGAAAAAGCATCCTGAATGGATGGGGCAAGACTACGACTGGCCGCCGAAAGGAAAACGCGTTGTTTTGACGTTTCAGCCGACAAAGGCGGAATTGCCTAAAGTCGAAATTCATTACGAAATCTACGATGGAATTCCCGCTTTTTGCAAATGGATAGTTGTTACAAATACGACCGATAAAGAGATGATCGTTGACAGCTTTACCGTCGAATTTTTGAAGCTGGTCGAACAGGCGTCGCACGTAGACGGAATCCTTCCATTTACCGTTCAAAATATTTATGTGGTCAGCGACTATGCGTATGGGTGCATGCTGCCAACTCTGGAAAACTGCCGAGCGGGTCGATTTACAGGCGATCCGGGATACGCAACTCAGGTGAACTACTTGAAACAGGAAATTTGCCTTTTGGACTGCTCGCCGGAACTGGGACCTGCTCAGCGCCTTCAACCGGGGGAAGCGTTTGAAACGTATCGGATTTACGAACTCCTGTTTGATTCCACAGACCGTCAACGGCGTTCCCTGTCCGTAGCAAGACTGTATCGAACGCTCGCTCCGTGGACAAACGAGAACCCGCTCATGTTCCATAAAACGACGGTGAAACCGGAACAGATTCGGGAAGGAATCGAACAGTGCAAAGCAACCGGGTTCGAGATGATAATTATGAGTTTCGGTTCCGGTTTCAATCTTGAAAGCAAAGACCCGAAATACCGCGCCGTTTATAAACAGTTGGCGGACGAAGCGCGAAACGCAGGACTGGCGCTGGGCGGGTATTCTCTGACGGCGTCCCGAAATGCGGGTACGCGGGAAGACAACGTTCACAATCCCAGCCCGCGGTACAAATGCGGACCTTGCCTTGGTTCCGCATGGGGAAAAGATTATCACAATACGCTCAAGACGTTTATGACGGAAGCGGGATTTCAGGTTTTTGAGAACGACGGTCCGTATCCCGGCGACTACTGCGAAGCGACCAATCATCCCGGACATCATGACAAATCGGACTCTATTTGGGTTCAGTGGAAAGCGCAGGCGGACTTGTACAAATTCTGTCGTGCGAACGGGATTTACGTCAACCAGCCTGACGGTTATTTCTTCTCCGGCGGGAATAAAACCGGCATGGGATACCGCGAAACTAACTGGTCTTTGCCGCGGGCGGAACAGCTGATTATCGAACGTCAAAACATCTACGACGGCACGTGGGACAAGACGTGCTCTATGGGCTGGATGCATGTCCCCTTGACCCAATATCATGGCGGAGGAGCCGCGGCAACGATTGAACCGCTGCGCGAACATCTGCCTCATTACGATGGACGATTCGCCAACCTGATAGGCGCCGGCGTTCAGGCGTGCTATCGCGGACCGCGACTGTATGACGCGCCCGAAACGCTGGCTGTCGTGAAGAAATGGGTCGATTTCTACAAAGCCCATCGACAGGTTCTCGATGCGGATTTCGTCCATTTGCGCCGGGCAGACGGACGCGATTGGGACGGCTGGCTCAAAGTCAATCCGCAAGCAAAGGAGAAGGGCTTGGCGTTCTTCTACAATCCGCTAACCGAGCCGATTGAACGAACGATTTCCGTTCCGCTGTACTATACCGGTCTGACCGAAAAAGCAACCGCTGCCGTCAACGGACTTAACCCGCAAACGGTTCCGCTGGACGTTCAATGTAAAGCTAAAATAACGATTACAATTCCAGCAGAAGGCTACGTCTGGGTTCTGTTTACAGAATAAAGGGAATTGAGATTTCGAATCGTGACATTTTTCGGAGTGCAAGAGGGAAGCGTAAGCGGAACTCTCGCTTTTTTAATAAATAGAATCGTTCAAGTTGTCAAGCGCAGCTTGATACAGAAAACGAATTCTCTTCTTGACGGATTTGCCATCAAGTACGAAAGCGGCGCCAAGGCGCC
>JAZQDP010000477.1:0-13600 GCA_045546875.1 Thermoguttaceae bacterium
GGTTATCGAATCCACACCTGTTGACAAACACGAAATATACAGTCGTAAAGTGTCATGGATTCGTCAGGATTGTCTCATAGCTATCCATGTGGAATATTACGACAAACTGAATAAACTGCATCGCGTCCTGCTCGACAATAAGAACGTTTTCGCCTAAGTCCATTTCCGTTGGGGACTGCTGCGGCTGTTCGATCGGTCTGCCGTTTTCGTCCAGTTCGACGTCCGCCATGGAGGTCTTGCTTTTCGCCAGTTCGATGAGCTTTTTGTGAAGCTCGTCTTTATTGACGCCGGAAATGGCGCTGGTCGCCGTCGCGATTTCTCCCAGATAGCGAAGGAATTGCTGACGTCGGTCGGCTTCCTGCTTGACTTTCATGCGTCGGCGCAGGTACATGCCCAGCTTGCGTCCAACAGTCTGAAGAGCCAAACGAAGCTCCTTTTGAATTTCCGGATAGAGGGCAATCGCCTCTTTCGATTCCGACGTAAAGGGAACCCAGACGCTGGCAAGATGAACCATGATGCTCACCGGTCCGGCGGGCAGGCTGTTGCGCGACTGACTTAACCCGTAAGAACGCCAGTTCATACCTTTAATCGTTTGAGTAATAGCGCACGCGCCTTCCTGGAACTGTAACGGGACGCGGTTGGCGTACCGCATGACGTTCATCGTTTGCCCTTCCGACAGGTTGAGGTTGTGCATGGCGTCAAAAAGCTGATTGACTTCTCGTTCCGACAACCCCTTGGGCGACTTTCGCGTCCCGATTTTCGCCTTGGCGAGAATCTTGTCCGCGCCGTCGGCGCCCAAGCCGTAAAAGGTCATCATGAGGAACTGACGCAGCGTTCGCGTGTCAGTTTCGTCCAGAAGTTCCAACAAAAGCTCTTTGCTGACCTGCTGTGTAACAGTCGTTGAGCCGTAAACCAGCCCAACTTCCAGCTGAAACGGGTTGCCGCGATAGACGGCTGGCGGGCGCGTTGCAGCGGTATAGAATTCTCCCGGCATGACAGTGTGCATGCCCTTAATGAGCAGGTCTTCCCCAATGGGCGACAGGCACTCTGTTGACGGGTTGGGCAGTTTGGTCGCCTGAATGACTTTGTAGAGCTTGTCAACCTGATCGTGCTCCACCTTGCCGGGCTTCATGGACGTGGAAATTCCAACTTTGCCGCAGATTTCCTGCGCTTTGACGGGGCTGACCTTGGAAAAGCTCTTTGTCAAAAACGACGACATGGTCGGCTCTTTGGAGTCTTTGAGCATCGTCGCCAGCAAACCCAATTCTACGCCGTAGGGGTGCGGCTTGATTTCTTTCGCCTCGGGCGGGAGCTGGTCGGTTGAACGTTCGATGGTTGTATACTGGTCGTCCAGCGGGCTTTTGTAATGAATTGTAGCGTGCGGGTTGGCGATGGCGGTTTGCTCGATGTATTCGTCTACAGAGCCGCGGCCGCGGAAGAACGTCGCTTCCAGTTCAATGGTAATTCTCGTTCCATGGGGAACGTCTTCCCATTGAATGTTATTTTCCTTCAAACACTCTTCGCGCTCTGCCTGAGCGGCGGGAATGACGACGCCGTCCCCGTGATTGTTGAGAATTTCCGGCTCGTTGGTTTTCGTGTTGATTTTCAGCTCGCAGTAAAACGCGTTGCGTTTGCTGATTTGCGACATAACCAGCACGGGCTTGCCGGTTGTCAGCGCGCCGTACATGCCGGCGGCGGAAATGCCGATACCCTGCTGACCGCGGGTCATTTTCAGTTTGTGAAACTTAGACCCGTAAAGCAGCTTTCCGAAAATGGGCGGGATCTGTTTTTTCACGATTCCCGGTCCGTTGTCCTGAATAAATACTCGATAACGGTTCTCCCCGGTCTGATCGATTCCAACCCAGATTTCCGGCAGGATTCCCGCTTCCTCGCAGGCATCGAGCGAGTTGTCAACCGCCTCTTTAACGGTCGTTAAAAGAGCTTTGCGCGGGTTGTCAAACCCCAGCAAATGGCGGTTTTTCATAAAAAATTCGCTGACGGATATATTCTTTTGCGACTGCGCCATGGACTCTGCCGTAGCGCGTCGTTTGCGGGAAGATAACTCGGTTGTTCCTGTTCGGGTTTCGGACATATTTAGGGAGTAGGGAATAGGTAATAGGGAGTAGTATGGAAGCTTCTAGCTACTAGCTTCTAGCCGCTAGCTTGTTGATTTGAGATTCTAACAGTAACGGTTGGAACGACAAATCCACAAGCTAATAGCTAGTAGCTAAAAGCTAGCTGCTTTCTTAGTGTCTAAAATGACGTTTTCCAGTGAAAATCATGGCGATGCCGTACTTGTTGCAGGCGTCGATGACTTCCTGGTCGCGAATGCTTCCTCCGGGCTGAATAATCGCCTGAATTCCAGCGTTGTGAATGCGTTCGACGGAGTCAGGGAACGGGAAGAACGCGTCGGACGCCAAAACGGCTCCGTTGATTCGGTCGCCCGCTGTGGCGATAGCGATTTCCACCGAGCCGACGCGGTTCATCTGACCGGCGCCCGCTCCAAGAAGCATGTTGTCTTTGGCGACGGTAATCGCGTTGGACTTCACCATTCGGCAAACGTCCCAGGCGAACGCCATGTCTTCGCGCTGTTTTTCCGTCGGCTGAGCTTCTGTTACAACTTTCCAGTCGGCAGAATCGTCTTCCAGAACGTCCGCTTCCTGCATGAGAATGCCGCCGTCAAGCGGTCGATACGCCCATTGAGAAGACTGCGTCAGCTCTCCGACTTTCATGAGTCGAACGTTGTTCTTCCACTTCGGAACGGTCGTGAGAATTTCCAGCGCTTCCGGCGTAAAGTCAACAGCGGCAATCGCTTCGATAAAATGCCCCGGCTTGGCGAGGTATTCCGCCGACGCCTTGTCCAGAACGCGGTTGACACCCAAAATGGACCCGTACGCGGACAGCGGGTCGCCTTCCATCGCCTTGCGGGTCGCTTCCTCAACGGTGTCCGCCTGAGCCAGACCGCAGGGATTGTTGTGCTTGATTACCGAGACAGCCGGCTTTTTGAAGAACTTGACGTCCGCCAGAGCGGCGTCCAGGTCCATGAGGTTGTTATAGGACAGCTCTTTTCCGTTGAGCTGAACGGCATTGACGATGTTGCCCGTTGCCGCAGCGTTGGACGCGATATAGTACGCGCCTTTCTGGTGCGGGTTTTCTCCGTAACGAAGAATCGCCGCGCGGGTATAATTGAGCGACAAGGAACCGGGGAACCCGTCTTCGTTCGTAACGCCGGCAAAGTAGTCGGCAATAGCGCGATCGTATTCAGCCGTATGAGCGAAAGCCGCAGCCGCCAGTTTCGTTCTCGTTTCCAAAGACGTGCAGCCGTTAGCGCGAATTTCTTCCAGAATTCCAGCATACTGCGACGCGTTGGTCGCAATGGTCGTAAAGGCGTGGTTTTTAGACGCCGCGCGAACCAGCGACGGTCCACCGATGTCGATCTTTTCAATCGCTTGAGCCATAGTAACGCCCGGCTTGGCAACGGTTTCCTGGAACGGATAGAGGTTAACCACGACCAGCTCGAAAGTCAGAATGCCGTGCTCTTCCAGACCTTGCATGTCCGACGGGTTGTCGTGCCGGCACAAAATTCCGCCGAATACTTTCGGGTGAAGCGTCTTCAGACGCCCGTCCATCATCTCAGGGAATCCGGTATAGGCGGAAACTTCGTTGACGTTCAAGCCGTTTTCCTGAAGGAACTTTTTCGTTCCGCCGGTGGAGTAAATTTCAACGCCGCATTCAACCAAACCTTTGGCGAATTCGGCTAATCCGGTTTTATCGCTGACGCTGATTAACGCGCGCTTAACTGAAGGCGATGTCATGGGTAGTAGCGGGGGTAAGAGGGTTATTGAGGCAGTAGGCAATAGGCAGTAGGCAATAGTGGGGGGTACCCCACGTTGGAGCCTGCCAATAAATATATATTAAACCCCTATTGCTTTAACAGCTTGTAATTATCTACTATCGCGTCTTTTCGTCAAGGGGGGCGAAAAACATTTAAAATACATATCCTGCCAAAAATCTCGTATTCCCCCCTTGAAAAAAAGGAATAAAATAGAATAATAAAAGCAACGTGGAATCCTGTTTCGCGAATGAATAACCAAACTATCGGCTAAAAGCTAAATAGCTTTCCTTTCCTCGCAACTTAACAAACATTTTTACTATGAAAAACAATATTATTTTAACCGTTCTGTTATTGTTTGCATTATCTGTTAACGCTTACGCCCACGAATTTGTCGGCGATATTCAAACGCTTGAAAAACTCCGGGACGACGCCCGCGCCGCTCGTCAGGCAAACAGCTCCGGAGACGTCGTTGTTACAATTCCTCAAGGGGACTATTATCTGCCCCGCCCGCTGGTTATCGACGGGAACGATTCCGGAACGGAGCAGTCCAGAACCGTCTTTCGCGCTGACGGCAAAGTCCGATTTCTCTCCGGCGTCGTTCTGACCGGCTGGAAAGCAGTAACGGACGAATCCGTTTTGAACGTTTTGCCGGAATCGGCTCGAGGAAAAGTTTATCAGGCAGACGCAAAGGCGGCTGGCGTAACAGATTTCGGCTCGCCTGACCGCGGCGGCGCTGAGCTGTTTTTCGACGACAAGCCGATGACCCTGTCCCGATACCCGAACAAAGGGTTTATCAAAATCGCCGACGTCGCCGTTCATGACAAAGACGACCACGGAACAAAGGCGTCTACCCGGGGTGCATTCTTCTATGAAGACGAACGCGTTTCCAACTGGAAAAACGAGAAAGACCCGTGGCTGTCCGGATACTGGTTCTTCGACTGGAGCGAGAGCAAACAGAGAATCGACAAGCTCGATCCCGACAAGAAGTTCGTTGAACTCAAAGACCCGCAGCATTCATACGGATACCGAAAGGGTCAATGGTTTTACGGGTTCAACCTGCTGTCAGAACTCGACCAGCCGGGAGAGTATTACATCGACCGGGAAGCGGGAATCGTATACTTCTATGCGCCGGTTGACAGTCTCGAGCAGCTCAACGCCGGTGAAGCGATTCTTACCGGCGGGACAACGGCTTTGCAATTGCAGGACGCAAAGTACGTAACGTTTGAATCTGTTACGATAGAAGGCTGCCGTCAGGTTGCCGTTAGCGTTCGAAACTGCAAAAATATCGCGTTGAAAAGCCTGCTTGTCCGCAACGGCGGCGACGCGGGCTTTTTCTGCAACGGCGGAGGCGACAGCGTCATCGACAACTGCGAAGTCTACGGCATGGGATCCGCGGGAATCGCCGTCTGCGCCGGCGACAGAAACACGCTTGCGAAATCTAACTGGACGGTTCAGAACTGTTACACGCACCACTTCGCCCGCATTCAACGCGTTTACAATCCCGGATTGAGCTTGCACGGCGTTGGAATCACCGCCCGGAACAACCTCATTACCGACGCCCCGCATAACGGCATTCTCTTTTCCGGCAACTACATTGTCATGGAATACAACGAGATCGCCCGAGTTTGCTGGGAATCCAACGACGCCGGCGCCGTTTACTGCGGTCGAAACTGGACGATGCGCGGAAACGTTTTTCGTTACAATTACATGCACGACGTTCAGGGCTTTGAAAACAAGGGCTGCGTCGGCATTTATCTGGACGACATGTTTTCATCCTGCCGAATCGAGGGCAACATTTTCCAGCGCGTCACCAGAGCCGCCATGATCGGCGGCGGACGCGACAACGCCATTGTCAACAACGTCTTTATTGACTGCCTGCCCTCTCTCCATATAGACGCCCGCGGCATCGGCTGGGCTAAATATTGGACGGACGATTGGACAAAAGAATTCAAAGAGAAAGGAACCGTTCTCGGAATCGCTATCGACAAACCGCCGTACAGCGAGCAGTTCCCGGAACTGGCAAAAATGATTGACGACGACCCCGGCGCCCCGAAAGGCAACGAGGTTTCCCGCAACATCTGTTACAAAGGCGTTTGGGACAAGCCGGCGGGATTCTGGAACGTGTCCATTCAGAGGGAAGCGCTGCCGTTCCTCAAGATGGAAAACAACACCGTTTGGACGCTCAGCGCCGACAAAGAGAAGCCAGATCAATATGAAGGCGAAGACCCGCTGTTCGTCAACCCGGAACATCCGGAACAGGCGGACTTCCAGCTTCAACCCAACTCCCCTGCCCTGAAAGCCGGATTCGTTCAAATTCCATTTAAGAAAATCGGACGACACGCTAACGATTAAGCTTCATTCGGAATTATTTCGGGGGGGGTATTACCCGCCAATTAGTCGCGGACAATGCCCGCGCCCCGGAATAGTCAGGAATGTGGAATTACGCAAGGCGCCTCACAACTCGCAACTTGAAACCGGCAACGGCGCCGCGCCGCCTCACGCCATATCAGGAACCGCCCCCGTCAGGAGCTTATTTTTGCCTTACTAAGTTTTTTAAGACGCAAAGAAATCTTTAAGACTGCGCGAACCTCCTCTGCGTCTCCGCATCTCCGCGTGAGATTTTGGGCGAACAAAACGCCTGTTTTTAGCTCACAGGTACGGACTTGCCTGACGAACCAACTTTCATTACCTCTATTATACCTAATTTATCTGATTATATATATTTTTTCTAAAGGCGCTTAAAAATTTTAAAAATCATGTTATAATATATCAATAGGTGTATTAGTATCTTGAGTTATTTCTTGAGAAGTAACCTCCAACATATAAGGTTTAATATAAATGAAAATGCGTGTAAAATCCGTTGTTTTAAGCGCTGTTGCGCTGACGTTTTGTTTGGTTGGCTGGGCGTCTGCTCAGACGTTGAAAACCGATGCGGAAATTGAGGCGATGGGGTATTCCCACATCTATTCGCTTTCGATTCCTGACGCGCCGAATTATTATAAAGGCGCAACGTATTCCGTTGACAATTCCAGTTTGAATTTGGGACCGATTGAATCAGTCGCGTACCGGCTCAATTTGGGCGCTGACAGTTTCTGCTATGCGTCTTTTGGCGCGTTTACCAGCGACTTGTCCCGCATTGGCGTCCCGACGTTTACCTCTCAAACGATTGCTCAACGATACGTTCAAAATCTGTATTACGAAGCGAAATCGCCAACGCTCAATACGACGGGAACGACTGTAACGCAGGGCAACATTGAATTCTGGCCGCTTAACTATTCTCAGGGCAACGCGCTCGGCATTCCTAACGCCAGCGGCGCCAATAACAACAGCGGCTTTGACTTCGGCGACACCGTTGGCGGCAATGGCACATACGGATCTATGCAGGTTCACGATTATCAGAACAGAACCACAGTCTTTGCGTTTAATCGTTGGAACACAGGTGAAACGGCGAGTATTGGAATTGGGAACTGCGCAGACACGGCATACGGACAGGACTGGACGCACAATTACACTGCCGCTTCTTACGAAACGAAGCAGCTGGACGTATTCGCCAAGCCTGTATTTTCGCAGATGAGCGAATCGGACTACGCCGCCATTTCCGGCGAAGTTTCCGGTATGAAGCTGGTTTACAAGCTCGATTGCCCGCTTCAGGGAAAGTACAGCGCTAGTAATTATACTGTCAACAACGCGACCAATTCTGACATTTCCGGCATGCCGTTAAAGCGGGTTGGATATTACATGGTTTTGGACAAGGGAGACGGAAACGTCGATTACGCCTACGCTGGATACGATGCAACCACCAACGATTTGAACCAGATTAGTTTGCCGTTTGACAGCTCTATTCGTCAGCAGACTGTAAATAATATGACCGTTCGATCTAACGTTCCTGGCGTTGTCAACGGAACGGGAATTGCAACTGGCAACATCGAAATGTGGAATCGAAATTATAATGAAGCCAACTCTGCCAACATTCCGAACGCAAACGGCAGCGAATTTGATTTCGGCGATAACCCCACCAACGGCGATTACGGCTGTTTCCAGATTCACAACTACGGCGCCGGTCAAACGGTTATGGCGTTAAATAAATGGAACGGTCAGGCGTCAGGAAACAAGTCCATTGATATTGGAATTGGAAACAATACCGGCTCCGGTCGACCTGACTATACGTTCAACGGAGACGATAAAAACACGTCTAACGCTTCCAACTATCAAACCCGTTCGCTGTACATTTTAGCGGAAGCGGCTATTGCTCCGGAAATGAAAAACGTTCCGGACGCTTCCAAGTACCAAATCGTTCAGGGCGCACGTTTGACGTCTCAAATGGCAACGCAGTGGAGCGCTGATTTTGGCGGCGTTGATTACGACATTGTTAATAACGTCGATCAGCTAAAACAGAATTTTGGTCCGTTTGACCGCGTCGGCTATTATATGGAATACGCTCAAAACGCCAGCGATCCGCTGAAATACGTTTTTGTGTCTTTCGATGCAATGACGGCGGACATTGACAAGATCGGCGTCCCGACGGTTACATCCGGCGAGTTCTATCAGCAGACCGTTAAAAATTTGAAAGTTACAACAAACGTAACAGCGTCAGACGGTTTGATTACCGACCCATCTACAAACGCTCAGGTTGCCGCCAATAGCACCGTATCGTATAATACCGGCTATCTGGAATTCTGGCCGTCCAACTATGCTAAAGCCAAAAGCAATATTATTTCTCAGGGCGACGGAAATACCTACGACATCAATGACTCTAATGGCAACACAGGTTACGGACACGGCTCCATGCAGGTGCATTCCGTTGACACAAGTCAAACCATTTTTGCCTTGAATCATTTCAATGGCGTTAAGCAGTTTGGCATTGGTTCAAAACCCTCTGGCGACCCTGACTGGACGGGCGACGAGAACAAGAAGAATTACGCTATTGCCAACGTTTACACGTTCGCCAAGCCGGTTTTGTCTGATATGGACTCGGATCACTTCCAGCCAATTCAGTCTGAAGCTGCGAATATGAATCTGATTTATAAGCTGGACTGCCCGCTTTATGGAACGTACAGCGCCAATAATTATACGGTCAACAACGCCAGCAATCTTCCCGACAGCTTGAAGGGCATGCCGATTGGCAGAGTTGCGTACTACATGACGCTGGAAAAAGCGGACGGAACCGGTACAGACTACGCTTACGCGTCGTATGATTCTGTTACAAACAACCCCGCGAAACTGGGGTTGCCGTTTGACGGCTCGGTTTCACAAACGACAGTCAATAATCTGACGGTTTCTTCAAACGTTCCGGGCGTTGTCAACGGAACGGGGCTTAATGGAAACATCGAATTTTGGAACAAAAACTATAATACAGACAATGCCATGAACATCCCCGGCGCGGACGGCGGTAAATACGACTTCGGAGACAAAGTTGGAACTAGCGGCAATTACGCTTCTTTCCAGATTCACAACTATGGCGACAAACAAACAGTTATGGCTCTCAACGCCTGGAACGGTACTGGCAATTCTGAAGCCAGAACGATTGATATTGGAATTGGAAACAACCAGAAAGCTGACGGTTCTCCTGATTATACATTTGACGGCGATCAGGGAACAAACTCCAACGCGTCTCAGTATTCCAACAGAACGCTGTACGTTATGGCGTCTCCGGCAATTGCTCCTGGCATGGCAAACGTCGCCAACGCGTCCGACTACACGCTCGTTCAGGGCGCTCGTTTGACAACTCAAATGGGAACGAACTGGCATGACAACGGCGTCAATTACGACATTGTCAACAACCTTTCCGCCTTGCAGTCTCAGGGCGTTCTGTTTGACCGCGTTGGCTATTACATGGAATACGCTCCAACATTAAACGATCCGCTGACGTACGTCTTTGTCTCCTTTGACGCGATGACAAACGACCTGTCCAAGATCGGCGTTCCGATTGCTTCATCCGGAGAATTTTACGCTCAGAAGGTTAACAACCTTCAATTCACAACCAATGTTCCTGCCAATCAGGGAAAACTGTTTGACCCGACGACCGGCGCACAGGTTACAGCCAATGCCACCTATACACAGGATCAGGGATACATTGAGTTCTGGTCTAACGATTACACTCTTACAAAAAATCCGTCGCTTTCAGTCGGGTCGGGAGACATTTACGACGTCAGCGACACGGTTACCGGCATTCCCGGCGTAAAAGGTTACGGTTCCATGCAAATTCATTCGCTGGAATCAGGACAAACGATTTTCGCTCTTAACCGTTTCGGTGGAAACAAATGCTTTGGAATCGGTACAAATCCCAACGCTTCCACTAATGGCAGTAACGCTCAGGCGGATTACACGTTTGACGAAGGCAAGAAAAGCTACGCGATTGCTAACATTTATACTTTTGTTCATCAGGTAGACGCTCAGCTGACGACAAACGCCATGTCCATGTATCAGCGAGATTTGGCGAACGTTGCCAACATTACTCTTTCCGGTACGTGGGCGGCGACCAACGGCGTTACGATTAACACAGTTCAGGCGTCTATCGACGGCGGAGACTGGATTGACATGATTATGAATGCAGACGGCACGTTCAGTTCAGATTCGATGTCCTTGAAGGGCGGCATGCACAACGTAGCGTATCAGGCGTTAGACGCCAATGGCGCTGTCGTGGCAACGCAAACCGGACAAGTCGGCGTTGGCGAAATCTTCATCACTGCCGGACAGTCCAACTCAACCAACTGCGGCGACATCCGTCAGACGTCTACTTCCGGTTTGGCGTTTGCGTATAATCTGGTAACAGGTCAATGGGAACAAAACGTCGACCAGCAGTTTGGTCCGTTAGACGGTACAAACAGAGGTTCCACCTGGCCGTCTTTTGCCGATACGTTAGCGGAAGAAGAAGGCGTCCCGGTTGCGACGTATTCCGTTGGGTACAGCGGAACCAATATCACGCAATGGATTAATGACGAAAAAGGCGGCATTTCCACCAACATGGTTAATGCGATTGAATTCCTCAACGAAAACGCCAACGGCTTTGCTGGTATCCTCTGGCATCAGGGCGAATCCGACAAGGGAACGTCCGAACAGGAATATTATGACAAGCTTAACCTGTTGATTGATCGCTCTCGAACCGCTGCCGGCGACGAAGATTTACCGTGGGGCGTTGCGATCGCCTCCGCCGACGGTAACGGAACGACGTACGCAAACGTTACTAACGCTCAGCTGCGAGTCATCGCAGACGATCCGAATATCTTCCAGGGCGTCAATACCGATGAATTTTGCGCCATCGACAGAGAACACGCCTCTGATCCCGATTACGAAACGCTGCGAGGAACCAACGGCAACTCCATTCACTTAAGTGACAAGGGCTTGAAGGAAGCTGGTCGACTCTGGGCGCTGACCGCTGGCGAAAGCATTATCGAGCTTCGCAAGTACTGGCGCGCCGATTCCGATGAAGCTCTGTCTTATTCAAACTGGGAAGTCGACGGCGGATACAAACTGGGCATCAAACTCGATTCCGGCGACAACCTTTCTGTTGAAGCTGATAACAACGTTCAGATGGTTGCCGACGGCACAGTCGAAGTTGGCGAAGGTTACGACTTGACTCTGACCGGCGACGTTTCCGGTTCCGGAGCTTTGACGAAAACCGGCAAAGGCGCGTTGACTCTTTCCGGAGACGCGTCAGCATTTACCGGCAAGACGACCGTTTCCGAAGGAACGCTGACGTTGTCTGGCGACGCTGTTACGTCAAACGGTTCCGTGGAAGCCGCTAACGATACGACTTTGGTTTATAACGTTGACGCTGGCGATTCCAAACAGCTGACCTTCTCGGATGACGTAACGCTTTCCGCTGACAAAGTTGTGAAGACGGGTGAAGGACAGCTCAAGATTAAGGCTGACGGAACGCAGTTTGCCGCCAATGATTTTGCTGTCGAAGCTGGCGAATTGGACTTCAAAGGCGACTACAACGGCAATTTGGAAATCAAATCTGGCGCGACGCTTTCACCGGGTAACTCCGTTGGCGACTTGACCGTTATCGGCAACGTTGTTCTTGGCGCCGGCGCGACGGGGCTATTTGAATTCAGTGCGTACACCCCGGATCCGGATTCTCAGGAATTCGATACGCTGACCGTTGCCGACGATGGTATGTTTGAACTGGATACGGATTCGATTATCCAGCTTTACTTTGAAAACGGCGACGCCGCTCTTTGGGCGGAAGAAGGCGCTGAATATCAGCTGGTTTCCGATGAAGGTTTTGTCGACGCGACAACCGACCTGAGCGGCTTGCTTGCCAACTATCAAACCCTGTTTGCGTTGCAAGGCAGAACGGACGGTCTTTATCTTATCGGTTTGGGCGCTCCTGAACCCGGCTCTGGCGTTCCAGAACCGTCAACGTGGGCGCTGTTGGTTCTTGGTGTTGTCGTATTATTCCTGCGTAAGCGAGTTAGAAGTTAGGACTGAGGAGTTATGGAGTGCGACGCCTTGGCGACAAAAAAAGCGGAGCCAAGGCTCCGCACTCCAGAAACGCGAGTGATTTATAAGACGCGTGCGTCAATTCCACATTCCGAATTATTTATGGTTCATTCCGGCAAGTAGCCGTATTTCTCCATATACTGTTTCCAGACAGGATGTTCGAGAATCCTCTGCTGTAATTCAGTATCAATTATATATTTGTTCTTTTTATGACTCTTTTTGGCTTCGCAATAAGGAATGAGCCGCTCTTTAGCCGGAGCGAAGTCGCCTAATTCCAACTGCTCGTAAATACGTTCCATCGTTTCAACCGGCGAGCCGGTAAGTTCATTGAACGAAATGTTGACAAACTGGTTTTCCGGGAGGTTTGCTGAGTCTTCCCAGAACGCTTCGTACATTATGTCAAACAACTGAAACACATAGTCGTCCCAATCTTTAACCGGATGCTGAAATCCATTGTCTACCGACAGGCGTTGCCAAAGATTGACTGTGGACGGGAAAAGCGTCAGCGGATCTCGATGAATATGCACAAATTTTGCATCTGGATACAATTCCCGCAAAATGGCAATTCTGGCAGTATGAGTTGGCGACTTGAGTACAAGACGTTTTCCACCGTATTTATAGGTTAAAGCCTGCATGAACCAGTGGAGTTTACTCTTCCAGTTTTCTCTTGCCGCAGCCGATACGTTCTTTAGCGAAAGGTAATCAATATCCTTTTTCGTATTATTGGCAAACGCCAAGTTAATATACGGGGATGGAACGCCCAGATTGCACAAAGCAAATTCGTCCTCTTGCGGCGACGTCCAACTCATTTCAACGTTGTCCATCGGACGTTTATTGGGCAGATAAACTATTTTTGGAATGAAGTCCTCGGAAATTACAAAATGATTGGGACTAAAACATTCATAACAGTTCGGAAACGCATGGCGCGGATCTTTGACAAACAATTCATGCAAAAACGTTGTACCGCTTCGCCAATGCCCAACGATAAATAAAGGGGGGTTGTCAATCTGCGTTTGCTTTATTTTTCTTCCAACTGTCAGGCATTGAACGCCTAAAAGAGTTGAGTCCAAAAACGAACAGCCGTAATTGATTAAAGCCATACACCATCGTGATGGCGCTATCCAAAACTTATTGCGAATCAACAGTTTTGTAAACGGATAGAGCGTCATTCCGTTCCAGATTCTGGGGTACCAGAACCGGTCTTTGTATCCGCCTACTTCTTTTGCGTATTTGCTTTTACTTTCCATGGGAATTCAGTTTATATGTGCGTAGCGCTTAGCGAAGTCGGATCGTAGCCATGTCGTTCTGTGAGCCAAGGAG
>JAZQDP010000478.1:0-2828 GCA_045546875.1 Thermoguttaceae bacterium
GGGGGGGATGATTTCTTGCGAAGAAGACGCCCTCCCTTGGATGTAGCCCGGCTTCGGGCTACAACTTGACGGCGAAAGCTGTCAAGGAAAAAAACGCCGAAAGGGGGAGACAACGTAGAGAGAAAAAGACTAAAATTTTCGGCTACGAAATTGGTTTTTCGTAGGTCGCGGCAGAGTAGCCCGAAGCCGGGCTACATCCGGAGGAGGTTTCCGGCTTCGTCAGTTTGGTATGCACACTTCTCATCGTTTTGTTCGCCTAACGGCGAACTGCGTAATTCCGCTACGTTCGCTGCGCTCACACCCACGGGTTTACACCCGTGGCTCGCCTAAATATTCGCTCCATTACCGCCTTCCATATCTCCGCATCTCCGCGTCTTCGCGTGAGATTTTTATTTTCTACTGCCTACTACCTTTTCTCTATTTCCCCTATTCTCTCAAAATTTTTCGCTTTTTTCAAAAATATTCCCATTTACTGCTTTTCGATTGCCAAATCTATGTTATAATGTTATTAATGTATAAAAGCGATTACTGTTTTGCCCCGGGCGTACCGTTGCAAAAGTCGTTTCAATAATCGGTTAACAGTTTTACCCACTGAGAAGGAGTAAAATAATGGCTAAATCACAAGACTGCTCATTCCTCCCCCACCGCATTTTAACACGAGGTTGTGCTTTTGCATTTTTTGTTACGGCTATTCTGTCTGCATCTGTTTTCTCTTTTGCTGCCATTGTCGGAACTGAGAATTTCGAAGAGAATGGCAAGACAGGCTGGAACTGGGACGGTGGAACCGCTCAAGAGTGGACGGTTTCATCTGGTACATTTACAAGAGAAGACGACGGTACCGGAAACATGCGCGCCAAGGTAAACGGTCAGGCATTTTTAGGCTTCGGAACCTCCAATCAGCTGACTTCCGGTACGTTCGTCTATACGTTCGACATGGAGATTGGTACGACTCAAAACCAATGGGGTGGTTTGTCGTTGTATAATGGAACTAAAGAAATCACGTTTTTTGGAAATCTGGCTACCACAACCCCACAAGGCGAACAATTAACATCGCGATATTGCAGTCCACTTCAAGACGCTTCGACAAGCTCCAGCTATCTCAATACCAATAAAACATACGCAGTAGTCGGCAATTCTTCCGGCATCTTTGCTTGGGCATACGATTTAGGAACAAAGCCTAAATACGAAGACTTGTATACAACCCCAACGTTGCAGTTGACTTCAACCTTGTCGGGAAATAACCGTTTTCGTTTGGGAACAAACGGAACGATGTATTTTGACAATATCAAAATGGCGTATTCCGATTCCTCAACCGTTGCCAGCAAAGGCGACGCAACCTCTATGTCGTCTTTAACGGATATTTTTGGCGCTGTTCCCATAGTTGAATGTATTAAAGAATCCTTTTCGAATTACGAAACTGGCGCTTTAGCCGGACAGTTCCAGCAGAACCTTGGTCAAGCGCCGATAACCAAATGGACAGGTTCAACTGGACCAACTATCGATAATTCCAAAAACTTGAATTATCAAGGTTGGTCAAGCGAACAAGGCGTTCTCAATGTTTCCGGAGCTGGCAACGGCGCGGTAATGACGTTGGACGCTAATGTTATGGACGATTGGGGGCTTGTTGGAACTGACGGTTTAATTGGCGGCGCTGGCATTTCTGATAAAATTTTGTATTATGGCTTTTTAATGCAGCAAGTTGGAAATAGCGGCAAATGGAACATGGGAGCGGAACTCTATCGAAACGGCAGAGAACTCTTAGGTATGAGTTACCATGATTGGACTTCGCCTGATAACATGGCTGGCGTCTTTTATGACAGCTCAAATACTGAACGCCGTTTGAACTTCACTAATGACCAGAACGATAATGATACGCACTTGTTCGTAGTGAAGCTGATGTTTGGCGCAGACGGAACTGGCGACGACGCCTTGATTTTCATCGACCCTGATATGGCGCTATCCGAAGAAGATCAAGATCCAGATCACGTATATAAACTATCGGATTTGACGCATCTTTCCAGTCAGGACTTGTCGTTTGATAACATTGTTTTCCGCGGTGAAAGAGCTTTTACGATTGACGAACTTCGATTGGCGCAAACATGGTGGGCGTTGTCTGACTATAACGATCCCTCCGTTCCGGAACCGTCGACGTGGGCGTTGCTGTTACTCGGCGCTGCGGGACTGCTATACGTTCGGAAACGAAAGTAGAAATAACGTTTAAAAGCGGGAGGGAGCCTCCCGTTTTTTTGTTTGACAGGTATTAAGCCGCAAAGAAATGGAATGCACACTTCGAACTTTTGTTCGCCTTTCGGCGAATGCGTAATTCCGTTCGCTAACGCTCACTCCATTACCGCCTTCCATTTCTCTGCTCCTCCGCGGCTCCGCGTGAGGTTTATCGCCTACGGCGAATGCAGGCGAGGACGCCTGCGGTCGACGAGGACGTCGACCCTCCGTATTTTCCGCTCAACCCGTATAACCCGCAAACTATCCAATCTTTTTTTTCGTTATTTTTCGTTTTTTCCCGTCCAGTTTTTACAATCGAATTGCATTTCTGGTATAATAGGGATAGTTATAGAATGCGAATTTTGGGTTACGGGGGCAAAAACCCCGCGATCGATGATTTCGATATTTTGCATTGATTCCCCCTTTTTCAGTATTTTCAGGAGATAACCACATGAAACAAGTAACCCGTCGAGATTTCTTTAAGGCGTCTGCCGCCGCAGCTGCGATGGCAACGGCGATTCCGGTAGTTGCGACCTCTAAACCGGTTTGGGCGCAGGCTCCCAGCGACCGCCTTCGCATGGGCTGCATCGGCGTTGGCAGCATGG
>JAZQDP010000479.1:0-10392 GCA_045546875.1 Thermoguttaceae bacterium
TAGGAGTCGTATAGATCGTTCAACGCCAGACGTAAAGCCGCTATTTTGTGAGGCAAAGCACCTGTAACCCGTTCCAGGTATCGGGCTTTTCGTTCCTCTTGAGCTTTTTTTGCCGCCTCGATTTTCTCCGCGCTCCACACCTTGTACGCTTCTGGAGAAGCGAAAAGCGATTGCGCGCCTTCTGGGGACGTCAGCGCCAGCAGTTCGACGACAGAGCACCAACTGTTTGCCGTTGTCTTTTCCTTGGCTGGCGTTCCAGCGTTGGCGGGATACGTGTTCCAAATTCGGAACGTAACGACGTCAAATTCAATATTCGAATTGACGGGAATAGTAGTCAGATATGGACCTGCGTTGGCTCCAATTATCTTATCGCCAGAAGAAATTGTTAGCGTATATCCCTGCGAGTTCGACAGTATAATCTCGAAATCCTGATTGGCGCGCTGATCGGAATTGGATGTGCAGACGCCGACGCGTTCCAGTCTAACCGCCTTTGGCAGGCGATAGGATATTGTTGCAGGAGTTCCTTCAGCCCAAACACGACCGTCGCCAACCCAAACGCCGGCAGTCCCGTCCGTCAACATGGCGTTTTGTTCCTGCTTGGAAAGAGAGCTGGAAATCAGTTTGACGTCTGGCGTTACCAGAACGTTGACCGGCGTCATCTCGACGATTCGGCTGTCAATCTGAAAATGTCCGTCAGCGTCAGAAGAAAAGGCTTTTTCTTCTCGAACGCCTGACTGACCGAAAGTCAATCCGGCAGTCAATGTCAAAACCAACGTTAGGAGAATGCAATTTGTTTTCATGGTATTGTTAGGGAATATAGGTGTTAGATTCCTTAGTAATATTTTACAACTTGTTCTTATACTTATTTTAGTTCAAATTTTGGGCAATGTCAACCGTTGTTCAAATATCATTTTGCGACAATTTGAAAGGCGTGTGTTACTCATCGATATCGACTTTTTTAAAAATATTGAGGAATTTTTTGTAAAATTCGATTTTGCCCCCTTGACTGAATAGAATAATTAACTATAATATTGCGAAATTGTTGCAATAATTTTAACGTCTTTAACCCCAAAGGAAGTTCATGTATAATTAACCCCGACGCTTGGTATCCCTCAAAAACATCGTGTTTTTAAGGTTCCCGCCAAGAACAGCCCGTGTTTAATTACTTGATACAGCCGCCGCTATCTAAAGCCGGTCAGAAGTAAAAATCGAAAGCTGTCCTGGTATTTTCAACCCCAAAAATTTTAAGGACATTCAGGATTTTACCTCTGCTTCTATATTCCGAAGCTGAAATATTAAAATTTTCCTCATTCGTCTTTGATTTCAGTCAAATTTATACATATTCCCTTGAGCAAAGATAATTTAATCCGTTTTAATTACCATTTTTATTAACAGGTTTGTTTCATGGCAACGAAAGAAATTCGACGTCTGTGTCCGAAAGAAACGCGACGCTTTGGAAAAGAGCGGTTCGCAGTTCCGATTCCGGACTTAACCCGTTTGCAGACTTATAATTACGACAGATTCTTGCAGTATGGCGTTCCGAAAGAGAAGCGTGAAGATATCGGTTTAGAATCGCTTTTCCGTGAATATTTCCCGATCATAAATCGCGATGGGAAAGTCTCTTTGGAATATTTGGATTACGAGCTTTGTCCGCCTCGATATGAACCTGATGAATGTCGACTGCTCAAGTTGACCTACGGTCGTCCTTTGCGCGTTCGATTTCGTCTCTATCGCGAGGGGAAAGATTCCATTGAAGCGGATGTATATTTGTGCGACATCCCGATTATGCTCGGGGGCGGCGAGTTTATTATTAACGGTTCTGAACGCGTTGTTGTCAATCAGTTGCACCGTTCTCCGGGTATTGACTTCATTACTGACGAAGACAATTCAGACCGCTATGCGTTTTCCTGCAGAATCATTCCTGAACGCGGAAGCTGGATTGAAATCAATATTTCCAAAAAGGACTCTTTGCAGTTGCGTATTGACCAGAGTCAAAAGTTTTCAGCCATGACGCTGTTGCGCGCTATGGACGAACGTTTCTCTTCAACGTCCGCTTTGATGAAGGAATTTTACGGAGACGCTGTTGTTGAACTGAAAACAAAAACGATCAAAGACGCTGAAAAGCTGGTTGGCATGTACGCGTTGGACGACGTTATTGTCCCGACAGGCGAAGAAGCTGGCTCGGTTCTGCTTAATTTTGGAGATGTGATTTCTGAAGACGCCGCAGAGCGAATTATTAATTCGACGATTCAGTCTCTGGAAGTCATGCCCAAGCCTCGGAACATGATGATCATTGAATCTATTAAAGATGATTTGTCAAAATCTCATGAAGACGCATTGTGGCAAATTTACAAGCGTCTGCGCCCAGGCAGTCCGCAATCTTTGGATAAAGCTCAGCAGCTTTTCCATGAAAAGTTCCAGGATTTGGCTCGTTATCGTTTGGGATTGGTTGGTCGTTTCCGCATTAACCGCAAACTTAAGCTTAATGTAGATGAAAAAGAGCAGGGGTTGACAATTACAGATATTGTCGAGGCTCTGAAATATCTCATTAAATTGTGCGACAAAGATTCCTCCGTTCAGTTGGATGACATCGACCATTTGGGCAACCGACGTTTGCGTACTATTGACGAACTGGCGGTAGATGAGCTTCGTAAAGGGTTCATGAAGCTTTCCAGAACGGTTAAAGAACGCATGGATTTGAAAGATCCTTCAGAATTGTCTCCGCAAAATTTGGTTAATCAGAAGAGCATTAGCTCCACGGTTGAGTTCTTCTTTGGCCGTGGCGAGCTTTCTCAGGTTGTTGACCAGACAAACCCCTTGTCCATGCTTACGCATGAACGCCGTTTGTCTGCTTTGGGGCCTGGAGGTTTGAACCGTAAACGCGCTGGTTCTGACGTTCGAGACGTTCACCATTCGCACTTTGGGCGTATTTGTCCAATTGAAACTCCTGAAGGTACAAACATTGGTTTGATTTCGTCTTTGGCAACGTATGCTGCTGTTGATGAATACGGCTTCCTGATTACGCCATATCAGGTTGTTAAAGACGGCGTATTGCAAAAGGAGATAAAATGGCTTCGCGCCGATGAGGAAGAAGGGTATTTCTTTGCTCCGGCAGACGTTCACATTCAGGACGGACGTATCGTTGGTTGCGATCAGGCTTTAGGCGCTCAGGTCCTTGGACGTAAAAACGGCGAATACGAAATTCACCCAATCTGTCATGTCGACTTTATCGATGTGTCTCCTTGCCAGATGGTTGGCGTTTCAGCAGGTCTTATTCCGTTCCTTGAACATGACGACGCTAACCGCGCTTTGATGGGTTCTAACATGCAGCGTCAAGGCGTTCCGCTGTTATGTAGCGAGGCTCCGATTGTTGCAACCGGTATGGAAGAACCTGCTGCGCATAACTCGAGTTTGCTCATTCGCGCTAATCGATCAGGCAAAGTAACTTACGTAGACGGCATTCGCTGCGTTGTTACCGGTCCGGTAGATAAAGATGGCAAGGTTATCGAATCGGAACAGTACGAAGACGAATACGTCATGCGAAAGTTCGTCAGCCTTAACGATCAAACATGTCAAAATCAGCGCCCGATTGTTAAACCGGGTCAGATTCTGGCGGCTGGCGACATCATTGCAGATGGAGCTGCTATTGATCACGGCGAGCTGGCTCTGGGACGCAACGTCCTGTGCGCGTTTATGGTTTGGGAAGGTTACAACTACGAAGACGCTATTATTCTGTCTGAAGAGCTTGTTCAGAACGATACATACACCAGTATTCATATTATCGAACTGGAAAAAGAAATTCGCGACACCAAACTGGGACGTGAAGAGTTCACTCGCGACATTCCTAACGTTTCGGAAAAAGCCCTTCGTAATTTGGATGATCACGGCATTGTCCGCGTTGGAACATACGTCAGACAGGGCGACATCCTTGTTGGTAAAGTTTCTCCAAAGTCCAAAACAGAACTGACGCCGGAAGAAAAATTGTTACACGCAATTTTTGGCCGCGTTGGCGAAGACGTGAAAAACGACTCTTTGGAAGTTCAAAGCGGCGTTGAAGGCATTGTCATTGATACGCAGCGCATTGCTCGTAAAAGCACGCTTACTACAGAGGAAAAAGCCGAATTCGAAACGGTTTTGGCTCAATTGGAAGCAGAGTATTACGAAAAGATTGCCGCCAAGTTTTCTGCCATGATTCAAACCATGGAAGAACTTCTCGGTCAACCGATTCATTCGCTTTCCGGCGAAACGCTTATTGAAGATCTTGAATACAAAACTGTTGCAGATAACGCAGCTGCATTCAATCCGGAACGCACCGACGTCTGGAAATCCTTAACTGAAAAACAGCGAGAACAGTACGTCAGCATGTATCGCAGCAAGTATCCGCAGGTCAAAGAACTCCTTGAAACGCTTGAACGCAAACGCAATTCTCACAAACGCGGCGATGAGCTTAAAAACGGCGTTTTGCAAACCGTGAAAGTTTATATTGCTAACAAGCGCGTCTTGTCTGTTGGCGACAAGATGGCAGGTCGACACGGAAACAAAGGCGTTATTTCCAAGATTTTACGTCGCGAAGATATGCCGTTCTTGGCAGACGGAACTCCAATTCAGATTTTGCTCAATCCGTTGGGCGTTCCTTCTCGTATGAACGTTGGTCAGGTTTTGGAGACGCATCTTGGCTGGGCGGGCGCTACGCTCGGGTTCAAGTCCATTACGCCGGTATTCGACGGCGCCAAAGAGTCTGAAATCAACGACCTGCTGGAACAAGCCGGTTTGCCTCGCAACGGAAAAGCCCGTCTGTACGATGGCCGCACTGGCGAGCCGTTTGATCAGGAAATTACCGTTGGGTACATTTACATGCTCAAACTGCACCACTTGGTAGATGATAAAGTTCATGCCAGAAGCACCGGTCCTTACTCCATGATTACGCAACAGCCTTTGGGCGGTAAAGCTCGTTCTGGCGGTCAGCGATTTGGTGAAATGGAAGTTTGGGCTTTGGAAGCATACGGCGCAGCATACATCCTTCAAGAACTTTTGACGGTGAAATCTGACGACGTCGATGGTCGTACCAAGATTTACGAATCGATGGTCAAAGGTGAAAATACGCTCGAAGCCGGAACCCCGGCAAGCTTTGACGTTTTGACTAATGAAATTCGAGGTCTGGGTCTGAACATGCAACTGGAAAGAGGGAGCAACTAACTATGAGTAGTACAATAGATCAAAAGTATACAAAAGTCAACGACTATACGTCTGTTAAAATTTCGCTGGCGCGCCCTCATGACATTCGATCCTGGTCGCACGGTGAAGTCAAAAAACCCGAAACGATCAACTACAGAACCTACAAGTCTGAAAAAGACGGTTTGTTCTGCGAACGCATTTTCGGACCAGAAAAGGACTACGAATGCTCTTGCGGAAAATACCGCGGTCTGAAATTCAAAGGCATGATTTGCGATCGCTGCGGCGTTAAAATCACTCACAGCCGTGAGCGTCGCAAGCGTATGGGGCATATTGAACTGGCGGCTCCAGTGGTCCACATTTGGTTTTTCAAGGCATTGCCCAGCCGATTGGGATGTCTTTTGGAAATGAAGACAACCGCCTTGGAAAAGGTAATTTATTACCAGGATTATGTGGTTACTGATGCCGGCGATACGCCATTGAAAGTTACCCAGCTTCTGACAGATGAAGAATATCACGAAGCGATTAACGAATACGGCGCTGGCGCATTTAAAGCTGAAATGGGCGCAGAGGCAATTCGCACCCTGTTGACTCAGCTCGATATGACTGAGCTTTCCAAGCAGTTGCGTGAAGAGCTTGCTGTTGTTAAGTCAGCTCAGCGCAAAAAAGAGCTTATCAATCGACTCCGATTGGTAGAATCCCTGCGCGATTCCGACAACGACCCGGCGTGGATGGTTTTGGACGTCATTCCGGTTATTCCGCCGGATCTTCGTCCGTTGGTTCCGTTGGAATCCGGCAACTTTGCCACTTCCGACCTGAACGACCTTTACCGTCGAATTATCAACCGCAACAACCGTCTTCGCAAACTGGAAGACCTCAATGCGCCAGACGTTATTATTAAAAACGAAAAGCGCATGCTCCAGCAGTCTGTAGACGCTCTTTTTGACAACGGTCGATGCAAGCGCCCTGTTATGGGACCGTCAAACCGACCGCTCAAATCTTTGACCGACATGATCAAAGGCAAGCAGGGGCGTTTCCGAGAAAACCTGCTCGGTAAACGTGTTGATTATTCCGCCCGTTCGGTTATTGTCGTCGGACCAACTTTGAAATTGCATCAGTGCGGTCTTCCGAAAAAGATTGCTTTGGAACTGTTCCAACCGTTTATTATCCGCCGTCTGAAGGATCTTCGTCACGCTGATACGATTAAAAGCGCAAAGAAGATGCTCGAACGCAAGGACGAGGAGGTTTGGGATATTCTCGAAGAGGTGATTCGCAATCACCCGGTTTTGCTCAACCGCGCTCCTACGCTTCACCGTATGGGTATTCAAGCGTTTGAACCGATTCTGGTTGAAGGCAATGCCATTAAATTGCACCCGTTGGTCTGCAAGGGATTCAATGCAGACTTCGACGGCGACCAGATGGCTGTTCACCTTCCGTTGTCAATCGAAGCGCAGGTGGAAGCGTACACCTTGATGATGTCAACGAATAACATTTTCTCGCCAGCTAGTGGAAAGCCTATTATTGCGCCGTCTCAAGACGTCGTTATGGGTAACTACTATCTGACTCTGGAAATGGAAGACCGGCTTGGTCAAGGCATGATCTTCAATTCGTTTGAAGAAGCGTTCATGGCTTACGACTTGAAAAAGGTTGACATTCACGCCAACGTGAAGGTTCGTCTTCCTGAAGGACTTGAAGTTGTAAATCAAAAAGATGATAAAAAGAACAACAAAGCCGCTTCCGAAGATAATCTCAGCGCCATAGAGAAAGCCGATAAACAGTTTGGACGAATCGAAACTACCGTCGGTCGAATGATTTTCAACGAGATTCTTCCCAAGGGGATGCCGTACTATAATATCCTTATGACTAGCAAGAATTTGCAGCGAGTCATTTCTGACTGCTATGAACGTCTTGGTCGTGCGGCAACCATTGATTTGTTGGACCGAATGAATCCCTTGGGGTTCCGGGAAAGCACCCATTCTGGACTTTCGTTTTCAGTTGACGACCTTATCACGCCTTCAACTAAAAAAACAATTATTGAAGAAACGGAACAAAAAGTTATCTCCCTGCAAAAGCAGTTTGCTCGTCAGGCTATCACCGAAAGCGAACGATATGAAAAGGTTACTGACCATTGGACAAATGCCAATACCCGCATTACAGACGACATGCTTGAAGCGCTTAAAAACGACAAGCATTATGAAGGCGAAAAGAACGTTCATAATCGACCTGACGGTTACGTCAACCCGATCTTCCTTATGGCAGAATCCGGCGCTCGAGGCGGTCGTGAACAGATTCGTCAGTTGGCTGGTATGCGTGGTTTGATGTCGAAACCAAACGGTAAGATTATCGAAACGCCAATTAAAGCCAACTTCCGCGAAGGGTTAAGCGTTTTGGAATACTTCTCTTCAACGCACGGCGCTCGTAAAGGTTTGGCAGATACTGCTTTGAAAACCGCAAGTTCAGGTTACCTTACTCGTAAACTTGCAGACGTTGCGCAAAACGTTGTTGTTACTTGTCATGATTGTGGCACAACCCGCGGCGTAACCAAGAGCGTTATTAACAAAGGTGAAAACACCGAAGTTAAATTGTCGGAAAGCATTCTTGGTCGAGTTAGCCGAACGAATATTGTCGACCCGTTTAGCGATGAAGTCATTGTTCGAGAAAACGAACTCATTACAGCTGAGATCGCGCGTCGAATCGAAAAACTTGGTCTTGAAAAGATCATGGTTCGTTCGCCTATGACTTGCGAAGCTCCGCTGGGCGTTTGCGCTCTGTGTTACGGAATGGACTTGTCTACCAGCGCCTTGGTTGAACAAGGTATGGCAGTTGGCATCATTGCCGCCCAGTCCATCGACGAGCCGGGTACGCCGTTGACAATGCGTACATTCCACATCGGTGGAACGGCTGCGAAAGCTGTTGCTGAAAATAGCACTAAAACCAAAGCCGAAGGTATGGTCAAGTATGACAACATGCGAGTTGCTGTCAACAACAAAAACCAGCGAATCGTTTTGGATAGAAACGGCTCTGTTGAGATTCTCGATAAACACGGGCGAACGCTTGAAAAGTATAAGGTTCAGGCTGGTTCCGAAATGAAAGTTGCAGACGGTCAATACGTTAAGAAGGACGAAATTCTTTGCGAATGGGACCCGCACAACACTCCTATTTTTACAGTTTCGGCAGGTCGCGTTCGTTTTGAAGACTTTATCGAAGGCGAAACTTTCCGTCGTGAAACCGTTAAGGCTACTACAGAAACCAGCGGTGAAAAGCTGGTCGATATTGAACGCATCACGATTATGGAACACCGCGGCGTACACCATCCTCAAATTGTTATTGAGGGCAAAGATGGCGCTACGCTGGAGGCGTATCCATTGCCAGATACAACCTATCTGGAAATTAATGATGGCGATATGGTTCCCGCTGGTACGGTTTTAGGTAGAACGCCGCAAAAAATGTCTGGAACGGAAGACATTACCGGAGGTTTGACTCGCGTTACCGAAATCTTCGAAGCGCGAACGCCGAAGGAACCCGCCGTTATTGCTGATATTGACGGCGTCGTTGAACTGCGCGGTAAAAATAAGCACAAGCGCGGTGGTAAACGCGAAGTTGTCATTACTTCCGACAATCCGGAAGTTCCGCCGACGACAAAGCTTATTCCGCACGGTAAAAACCTTCGTGTTAGAACAGGCGACCGCGTAGAAGCTGGCGATCCGTTGGTTGAAGGACCTCAAGACCCGCACGAAATCCTTCGAATTAAAGACGAAGAACATGTTCAAAAATATCTCGTCAAAGAGGTTCAAAAGGTTTATCGTTCGCAGGGCGTTTCTATCAACGACAAACATATCGAAGTTATTGTTGCGCAAATGTTGCGTAAAGTGGTTGTTGAAGACGGCGGAGATACAAAACTTCTCGAAGGCTCTTTGATCGATAAATTCGATTTCAAAGCTGCCAATGACAAGTTAAGCTCCAGTGTAAAAGTTAAAGATCCGGGCGATAGCATCTTCCAGATTGGCGAATTGGTTCCAAAGACCAAATTCGAACGTGAAAACGAAAAATTGGAAATGGATGGCAAGAAGATTGCCACATGGGAAAAGCCAGCTCCTGCTCGTTGTAAAACGCAGTTGTTGGGTATTACCAAGGCGGCTGTTCAAAGCCACTCGTTCCTTTCCAGCGCGTCCTTCCAGGAAACGACAAAAGTTCTTACCGAAGCCGCTTTGGCGGGCAAGGTCGACAACCTTATCGGTTTGAAGGAGAACGTCATTCTTGGGCACATGATTCCTGCTGGAACCGGATTCAAGCTTTATCAGAATGCTGAATTTGGCATTTCCAAAGAGGCGATGGAAGAAATGCGCCGTCGTCCGCAGCCGGTCATGGAAGAGAACTACACTCTTATGAACGACGAACCGGAACAGACTGTCGATTCCGACGAACTCGGCTCCAAGCTGGATTCTCTGTTTGGAAACGCTCCGAAATCGGCGGATGACGATCTCGACATTCACGAAGAGATTGTCAACGACTTCGACGCCAATTCCATGATTGAAGACGATCCCAACAAGGGCGAATGAGTTAATTGAAAAATATAGCGGGCGCCTCGCTCGCTATTACGATTTGATTTAAAATAGAAAACCGGGAAGCGATTGTTTCCCGGTTTTTTACGTTTAAATGATTGAATCTTTAAGAATCGTTAAAATGCAATCATAAAAACATCAATCGTTGAATCGATGTTTCTTTATTTTGAAGCGTCAACAATACACCAAATCCAAAAAGGAACTTGGAGAATGAGACCAATTCCGCCAGTTATTGCAGTTAGTCCACTCAATATAATTGCAACTAGCAAAAACCAAAAAATAGCTGAAAAAACACGACCATCAGCTGCCCCAAGCAGGGAATAAAAAACGATGCTACTCCACAAATTAAATTACTAACTTTTTTAGCCATAATTTACCTTTTTGCGAAAAACAAACAAATTACGTAACCTTTTGTAATATATCACAAAAAAGTTTTTTTTGCAATTACATTTTTCTGTAAAATTGGATTATTTAATCTTTTTTCAACAGTGTAATGCTTGAAGCAGATTTTTCTGCTGGGTGCGTTCAAATTTGGGTTGCGAAAATAGATAAAATTGAGTATACTTGGCAAGAATTTTTACTTTACTCAAGAAAGGAATCCCTTGCCATGACCAATAACTCTATTGACAATTTGACTCCCGCAGAATTGAATATCATC
>JAZQDP010000480.1:0-3279 GCA_045546875.1 Thermoguttaceae bacterium
CTATATAGATCATTTTTATACGGTTTGACCAACTTGGCAAGAGCCATTTTAACGCATCGAGATTATCGGCTTCAATATAAAGGTGAGAATCGGAACTGGCGGGAGCGGCGCCTTGTGGGCAGGTTTTGGGTTGAGAAAAAGCCTGTTGTCGGGCGTTGTCTTTTCCGAGCCAGGAAAACGTCCACGCGTATTGCGTGGAGTTGGTTGCGAGTTGTGAGTTATGAACTGCGAGATTATTTAATTCCGATTTACGAATTCCGCATTCCGAATTAATGCCGTCTATTTTTCCTGTGCAGTGAATTGCGGTTAAGTCTTCCAGATTAAGGGAATCCAAAAAGGTTTTTGTTTGGTCAATGCGCTCTTGAGAAGCGTGCAAGAGATGAAGCCCGCCGATAATTTTACGGATTCTGATTTCCGGCTTGACGTACTGGCAGTACCGAACCGTATTGATAATTCCCGCATGGCAACAGCCAACAACAAGCGTCCCATCGGCAAAGAGAATCGCCTGTTCGTCGGCAATCGGGTCAGGACGCGTCCCGTCCGGATCGAGAAAAAACGGTCCGCCAACGTCTTCCCCTGAAATGCGCGGAATGGGACCGGTGAGAAACATTCCAGGCTCAATTTCGGTAAACATTGAAATAAGATGTTTTTTTCCTGCTGGATACGATTCCAAAGCGCGACGGCAGACGTCTGGAATGGCAATGTTCTTTACCGGCATGTTGACGTGTCGACTAAATCGAGCGACTGTCAATCCGGGAGTGAAATAGACGTCCGGCATCGCACCTTGCTCTAATAGTGCGACAAAACCTCCGGTATGGTCGTAATGACCGTGGCTAAAGACGAGTTGGGAAATGGTCGATAAATCCACGCCTGCCGCCTGAGCGTTGTGAACCAGCGGCGCGGAGCCGTTCACTTGGCTCAAGCCCTGACCCGTATCGAAGAGCGTCAGTCCGAAATCGGTATACAGCGCCAGCGATAACCCGTGTTCCGATATAAACGGAACGTCCATTTCGTCATTGACGATAATCTTAATCTGAACCATTTTAGTGTGTAGTGGTAAGTTTTTAGTGGTTAGTACGCAAGCGCTCTACTAACTACTTATCACTAACCACTTACCACTAATTCTACCATCTTTCTTTATTCCGTCAACCTGAACTGCCGTAAATTAGATTTCTAACAATTTTATCTATAACTCCCATATACATTTTTTAAAAATGATGTATACTATATTCTGAAATGGAATTACTCTATGTCCCTATTCTCCATTCCCTATTCCCTGCTACACCATGAATCCTGTTTTTTTTCGTCATTTCGAATTTGAAGCCAAGTCCAAAGACGGAAAGACCGCGCCTTCTCCTTTTCGACAGGTTTTAGACGAACAGGGTTTTACCTATAAAATCTTTTTTGGCGGATTTACGCTGAGTTATTCCCACCGCTATTGGCTTGTATTACTTGGCTGGCCGAAGCTGTTTCTGTTTGCTTTTTTTAGAACTCTGTACTGCTTGCTGTTTAGACGTCAAACAGACGTTTACGTTTCTTGGACGCATTTGGAAATCCTGCCCGCTATTTTGATTAACAAAATCCTGCTTCGGAAAAAAATCAAAATCGTTTTGGTCGGATTTATTTATACGCGACGACAGAACAACTGGAAACAGCGGCTTCGATACGCCTATTTCCATTGGCTGCTAAAGTACGTCGACAAAGCCATCGTTCATACCAAGCTGGAAGCGTACGACTACCGGCAATTATTCGGGTTCTGGGATAAGAAATTCGTCTATCATCCCTTTGGGACGCACGTCAATCTCATTCCCAACAACTACGACGGCGAACCGTACCTGTTCAGCGCGGGGCGTTCCGGACGAGATTACCCGCTTTTGCTTTCAGCGATAGAAAACCTCCCGTATAAACTGCATATCGCCACAGACGCTTTTTACCCGGAATCGACGCCAGAGAACGTCGAACTGCTTCACAGTTGCTACGGCGGAGACTATCTTCGTCAGCTGACCGGCTGCGTCATGACGGTAATTCCGCTGTCTCAACGCTGGATTTCCTCCGGACAGATGGTTCTTTTGGAATCCATGGCGATGGGAAAGCCGGTTATTATTACTGCTAACGAATCGACAATTGAATACGTCTCTCACGATTACGACGCCTGGCTGGTTCCGATTTACGACGTCAACGCATTTCGAGACGCCATCGATTATTTGATGAATCATCCAGAAATTCGAGAGCGAATCGGCGCTCAGGCGCAGAAGTCTTTTCGGGAAAAGTATTCCATGGAAGCGGCAACAAAACGGCTGTGTCAACTGCTTAAACAACTGGACGAACAGGAGAAGTAACGCTATGGCATACAATTATACTTACGTTTATCTATCTTCGCCGTCTTACGTTGGTTCCTCGTTTTTGGAACTGCTGATGAGCGTTCACCCACAAGTTGCAACCGTGGGAGAACTGGCGTTTCATTTTTCAAAATACTATCAATGCACTTGCGGAAAGCGTTTCTGCGACTGCGAATTCTGGACGGATTGGCAAAACCGGGTTCGCGCTGAAGGACTGCCGTTTGAAATTGGCTCTTTGAATATCAACTTGCAGCCAACGGTTGGCAAAGGGTTCTGGGACAGCCTGTATTACTACGAGTTTGCTTCGTCATTTATCAACAGCGTCAGAGATTGGATCTACGCGTTGCCGTCGTTTTATCGGGAATGGGGCGCGATCGCTCAAGACGCCATCTCCAGAGCGGAGAAGTACGCTGAGATTTTATGTCAAAGAGAAAAAGCCTCTGTTTTCTTTGATTCCAGTAAAAACCCGTATCAGGTGCGGTTTTTATCCCGACATTTGAAAAACCGGTTCAAGCTGATTTATATGATGCGCGACGCCCGAGCGCAAATCAACGATTTGATGAAACGGGAGAAACGTTCGCTGGAAGAAGCGGTACTGCTTTTCAGATGGTATTCCCGCAATCTGGAACGGATCATAAAGCATTACGTTCGCCCGGAAGACGTCTTTCGCATTCGATACGAAGATCTCTGCGACGATACAACCGACATGCTTAAAAGCCTGTGCCGATTTCTCGAAATTGAACAGTTTCCGGAATTGACGCCGGAAATGACGACGTTTCCCAATAAATGCCATTTCCTGACCAACATGTACCAGCCGTTAATTGGATCTCAATTCCATGAAGACAAGCGTTGGCAATCGGAATTATCGCCTGAAAACATTGACTATATTAACAAAGAATTGGGATCAGTCAATAATTTTTACGGATACGTCTGATACCCC
>JAZQDP010000481.1:0-26482 GCA_045546875.1 Thermoguttaceae bacterium
TGGTTTTGGAGCTACCCACTTCCAATCAGGAACCGACCTCGTCGGTCGCCGATTGGTTAATTGATAAATCAATAATCGTTTGTTAATCATTCGATTTTTAACACGAAAAACACAAAATAAGCGAAAATCACGAAAAGTTTAAGATTTGTAAAATAACCCTTTCGTTTGTTTCGTTCTTTTCGTGTATTTCGTGTTAAAAAAACTTTTGGTCGGGCAAAACATCTGTTTAGTTCACAGGCGCCAACTTGCCGGAAGAGCCTATAAATTTGTTTACCTTAGCCCTGCTTACGCCTGGTGATTGACAATGACGTCTTCGAGAATGTCAAGTCCTTCTTTCGCCTGCTCCATGGTCAGATTGATGGCGGGGAGCATACGAATAACGACGTTGTGCGTGCAGTTGATTAACAAGCCTCGTTCCATGCACTCTTTGACGGCAAAGGCGCCTTCGACGTTGAGTTCAATACCGATCATCGTGCCGGCGCAGCGGATTTCTTTGATGAGATTGCATTTTTGCTGCATTTGTTCTGCCCGCTGACGGAAGTAATCTTCAATCTTTTTGGCGTTTTCGAGCAGATGTTCTTCTTCGATCATCTGGATGGTCGCGATACCGCCCGCTGCAGCGATGGGGTTTCCGCCGAAGGTGGAAGCGTGCATTCCGCGTTTGAGGTCGTGGGCGATGTCAGCTCGCGCCAGGAACGCGCCTGCGGCAGCTCCGCCGGAAATTGCCTTTGCCAAGGACATCGAATCGGGCGTTACGCCGAATTTCTGGTACGCGAACCAGTAACCCGTTCGACCGCAGCCGGTTTGAACTTCGTCAAAGTGAAGCAGCAGGTCGTTTTCGTCGCAAATCTGACGCAACCCCTGAAGGAATCCCTCTGGAGGAATGCGAATCCCGCCTTCGCCCTGAATCGGTTCGATGAAAATCGCGGCAGTTTCTTCGTCAACCAGCTCTCGAACGGAATCGAGGTCGCCAAATTTGGCGTACATGAACCCGGGAACCAGCGGTCCCAGACCGGCTTGATACTTCGCCTGAGCGGTTGCGGTTGTCGTTGCCAGCGTTCTGCCGTGGAAAGAGCCTTCAAAGGTGATGATTTTATAGCGTCCTTTGGGGACTTGATGAAGGCGGATAAATTTAATTGCCGCTTCGTTCGCTTCCGCGCCGGAGTTGCAGAAGAAGGCTTTTCCGCCGAACGATCGTTCAGACAGCATTTCCGCCCAGATCCCCTGCTGTTCCATGTACCAGGAGTTGGGAACGTGAACGAGCTTTTCGAGCTGATCCTGAATCGCTTTGACGACTTTTGGCGGGCAGTGCCCGAGCATATCGCAGCCCCAGCCGGGGAAGAAGTCGATATAACGCTTGCCTTCGTCCGACCAAATGTACGAGCCTTCGCCGCGAACCAGCGTTACTGGATACCGAGTGTAGTTTGGAATAACGTAACGATCAAAGCGTTCAATTGTGTTCATGTTATTAAATATATTTTAAATGAGTAAAAGTCAAATAAAAAAACGAAAAGTGAAAAGCGAGAGGCAACTTGTAATAAGTATTCTCGCTTCTCACTTCTCGTTTTATGACGTCAGACCGCAGTCTCGACGAGCGTAAAATTAACGCTTGGAGAACTGAGTGGCGCGACGGGCTTTTCGCAGACCGTACTTCTTTCGTTCCTTTTCTCGACCGTCTCGGGTGAGGAGGCTCTTTTCGCGGAGAACCTGTTCGGTTTCCGGATCGAACGCTTTGAGTGCGCGGGCGATAGCCAACTTGCAGGCGTCTGCCTGACCGGTGATTCCGCCGCCTTCGACGCGAATGATAACGTCAACGGATTCGGCTTTTTCGGTTGCCAGCAAGGGAGCCATAACGGCATTGACGTGCTGTTCAATTTTGAAGAAGTCGTTTAATGATCGTTGATTGATTGAAATCAGACCTTTGCCAGCGCGAATGCGGGCGCGGGCGATGGAAGACTTGCGGCGTCCGGTTCCCAGAGCGTCGTTAAGTCCGTTGCCTTCGATAACTACTCTATCAGCCATAATTATTTAACCTTTCGTATTTGTGTGTTAAAAGTAACAGAGCGTTATTTGGCTCCCAGATCAACCATTTCCGGATTCTGCGCCTGATGCGGGTGTTCCGGACCAACGTATAACTTCAGCTTTTCGAGCATTTTGCGACCGAGCTTGTTTTTCGGAAGCATGCGGCGAACTGCATCGTAAAGAATCTGAGTGGGATGCTGTTCCAGGCGAGTGGCGGCGTTGACGCTGCGGAGACGCGGGTAGCCCGTGTACCATGTGTAGCGTTTCTGCTCCCATTTTTTGCCTGAAAAGACGATTTTATCGGCATTGACGACAATAACGTATTCGCCAGTGTCGACGCCCGGTGTGAAGGTGGGTTTGTGCTTGCCCATCAGCCGGACAGCAATATCGCGAGCCAAACGTCCGACAACTTTGCCAGAAGCGTCCGTTACGACCCATTTATGCTCTACCTCGAGAGGTTTCGCCCAATAAGTTTTATTCATCGATGGGTTCATTGAACTGTACCTTGAATAATCTTGTAAAAGTTAATATATATACCAAACGTCTGGAAACGATTTTCAGACGCCGGTCGAAAGTCGCCTTTCCCCTAGGCTTCCAACAACCTGACGCGCTGTAAAATGGCGACTCTCACAATCCAAAATAAAGCATTTTGGAGGCTGAACGGGCAGAGCCGGACTCCATCTTATAACACGATAGCGCAGATTATATATGCTTTTCCTATTTTTACAAGGGGGGAGTCGTGAATTTTGACCCAAAAACTTTACTTTTTTCCAATTCGACCGCTTGAAATTTTTTTATAATGCCGTATAATATTTAAAGTACTGTTCAGAATTGAACTGGGCAGAGAAGCATATTTTCAGAAAAAATTTATCTAAGGAGACATTTATGAATCTTACCGATTCTCGTTACAAGGATTTTGCGTTGGTTAAGGAAATGCTGGAAACGGCAGACGTCATTCGCAACTTCGACTTCTCGCAGACCGCCAACATGGCAAAAGCGATTGAACAGACCGGAGCGGTCTTTCTCACCGGCGAAGGCTCCAGCCGAATTTTCCCGGCGAAAAGCTTTATCTACGGCGTTCTGAAACGCGGTTTGCCGATTGCCGTCGCAACCGATGGAAGTTTCCAGGGCTGCGAATACGACCTGTCCCGATTCGCCGTAATGGGCGCCTCGAACAGCGGTAAGACAAAGGAATTGATTACCCTTATCAAACAGCTCAAGGCGAAGGGGCAGAAGAACATTTTCGGCGTTACCGCCAACGCTGGAACTCCGCTCCAGGAACTGTCTGACGAATGCGTTGTTCTTTCCTGCGGAAAAGAAGACGCTGTGGCCGCTACCAAGTCCGTTGTCGAACAGGCGTTGGTTTACCGCTCCATTCTTTGCAACCTGATTAAATGCTGCGAATGCGAAGCGAACAAAACCGCGGCTGCCGACCTGTCCGCTCAAATCATGACGACGGAATACGATCCGGCTATTATCGAAAAAGCCGCTAACGCCAGAACCATCTTCTTTGCCGGTCGCAACGACGGCGTTGCTGAAGAACTGACGCTCAAAACCAACGAAATCACCCGCAAGCAAAGCGACTTCCTCGAAGGCACCTACGCTCTGCACGGCGTTGAAGAAATCATGCGCGAAAACGACGTCATCTTCTTCGTCGAACCGTTTGAATCCGAATTCGAAAAGATGCAGTCCATCTTCGAGAAAAACGTCGGCTGCACCGTCGTCGCCCTGTCCACCAAAGACACCCCGTTCCCGACCATCAAACTGCCGGAACTCAAGGGTTACGAAAAATTCTTCCAGCTCATGGCTGGCTGGAACTTGCTGGTTCAGATCGGAACGGCTGAAGGCATCAACCTCGACAAACCGACCCGCGCCCGCAAGATTGGGAACGAGTTTGTTGGATAGTTTGCTTTTAGGGAATAGGAAATAGGGAATAGTTTTTAAATTCGCCAAAGGCGAAGTTCTATTCCCTATTCCCCATTCCCTACTCCCTTATTATGAATGCACTCTTTTGAAGAACTCAAACAGCGTCTGGCTCAGTCTCCGTTTCGTTCCCGATTTAAGCTGACGAATCGGGACAGAGCGTATATCGCGTATCGGGGCTGGGACGAAATCCGCGCTCAGGCGCGCGAAATTATTTCTCATCGATTGGCGCCTGCGTTTCCTCACAACGATGGCAAACAAACGCCCATGCGCGGGTACGTCGTCTTTATCGCTCAGCACGCAACCGGCTGTTGCTGTCGAGGCTGTTTACAGAAATGGCATGGCATCGCTCCGGGAAAAGAACTGTCCAAAGAGGAAATAGAATACGTCTGCGACGTTTTGATTGCCTGGCTAAAAGATAAAAGCGGCGACCTGTCAGGGTTTGAATCTAACAGGTCGCTGTTTGAGTAATATACTTGTTCTACTTGAAATTTCCCCAAAAATGAGCTATTAGCTCCTAGCTCCTAGCCGCTAGCTTGGTTATCCTTATTTCTTGCGATAACGCACGAATCAGATTTATCAAGCTAATAGCTAGAAGCTAGTAGCTAGCAGCTATCTCTTTGTAAAACTTGGCGAATTACAAATTATATCGGGAAATAATGCCGGTATCGAGCAAAAGCGTCCAAACCATCAAAGCCAGCAGTAAAAACAGACCAAGGTAGGACAGAATAATCATCAGGTTTTCCGGCGGCGGAGTTCCGAAAATCCATTCCCAAGTAAGGAATACAACGTGTCCGCCGTCAACAACGGGAATGGGCAGCAGGTTGAAAATCGCCAGGTTTGCACTAATCATGCAGGTAAAAAGCATCAGGAACCCAAAACCGCGGTTGGCGGACTGGTACGCGGTTTGAGCCAGCATGACTGGTCCTCCAAGCCCTTTCATGGAAACCTCGCCGGTGCAAAGGCGATGAATTGAACGGAAAACGAGTAAAAACATTTCGTTCGTTTTGGCAACGCCTAACGAGACCGCTTCGCCAAAGGATTCTGCCTGAACTTTGGTCGATTTATTGTAGACGGTAACGCCTCGGTCTGCGGCAAAGCTGTTATCCGATTCTACCGGTTCCAACTCGTATTTATTAACGTCGGTAACCAAACGGACTTTAACGCCGGGCGGGTAGTTCTCAATCGTATTCATTACAAACGCCCAGTTGGGGTGATGTTCGTCCAGGTTGATTGTCGGAAAGCCGTTGTAGTATGATTCCCATTGCGACTTGGAAGCGCCAGCCGCCTGCGCGTTTTCCGGATAACTGGGCGACAGGATTTGGACGCTTTTAATGCGCGTTCGAGGTTTCATGCCAGCTTTGTCTGCGGGAGAATTGGGAATGACGTATAAAACGTCATTGGTTATTTCATAACACAGTCCCAGTTCCGGAACCGCTAAAGAGCAATGCTGCAAAATTGGGGAGTAGTCTGACGTTTGTTTAACGTCCATGAGAGTAAACGTTTCTTTAATGACGGAATCGCGTTCTTTTTCGCCTTCTCTCAACTCTCGCGTGCGTTGAACTTCAAGCGTAATGGACAGCGGTTCATCCGGCTTTTCGGCAAGATGCTTTTTAACCAGTTGTTCTATAACCTGCGGGAATTTCCACGGGTCAGAAATTGGGATGCTGTTAAGGGTCAAAAGCTGATCTCCCGCTTGAATGCCAGCCAGCTGAGCCGGGCTGTTCGGTCGGACGCCGGTAATCTTGCCGATTTTCATGACCAAGCCCAAATCCAGAGCGCGGCGAGGCGAAATTACAACGTCTTTGTTGTTTTTATCGTTATCTTCAGAGCCAATTGACAACGTTACAGCCTTGTCTCGATTGAAACGAAGGTATTCTTCAAAATCCTGGTACGAGGCAACAGGAGTTCCGTCAACCGCTTTGATAAACGTGTTTTGGGGAACTTCCGCTGTTTTCTTGTCGGAGTTATAAAACGCTGTCGCTGCCGGGGTTCCGGGTTTGCCGGGCATTGGATCGTATAATTTTAAGCTCTGGGCTGGCAAAATCCCGATGATTTGGTTCATACCGTTGCTTTTCGTTGGAATTGTCAGGCGTTCCTGCTCGTCGGAATTGACGGGACGAACCAAAATGTCCAGACCTTTTTCGGATTTTTTCCCGGAAAGAGCAACGTTTTGCTGAACCTTGCTAAACGAATTGGTGTGAGTTCCGTTGATGCTGAGGATAACGTCTCCAGAACGCAAACCGTTGTTCCAGGCAGGCGACCCGGCAACGACGTTGACCTCTGGCGGATTTTCTTCGATGCCGTATTGATATGCCAAAATACCCGCGACAAAGGCAAAAATAGCGTTCATCGTAACGCCGGCAACGATGATTGCCATACGCTGCCAAACCGGTTTTGCCAAATAACTGCGCGGGTCGTGCAGAATTTCGCGCTGTTCGTCTAACGCGTCTACATTTGCCATGTCGTCAGCGCTTTTATAAATCGCCAGTTTGGATTTTTCGTATTCTTCCCTCATCTCGCCGGGGTTGTCTTCCTGACCGAGCATTTTAACGTAACCGCCCAGCGGAAACGCGCCGATGCCGTATTCCGTTTCTCCCAATTGGAAACTGCACAGCTTACAACCCCAAAAATCGAAACCAATATAGAACTTCTCGCATTTTACGCCGCACATTTTTGCAACAATAAAATGTCCAAATTCATGAACGAGAATCAGAAATCCAAATACCAGCGCGACAACCAGTACGGATCCCCAAAAGGATAGCGAAGATAAATAAGATAAAGAGGAAAATAATATTGCGTTCATTGATTGTAGTTAGGAGTTGTGGGTAAAAAACAAGGAACTAGCGCCAAACGGTTGAATAATTACAAATTCCGCATTGCGAATTCGATTCAACAAAGGGCGTCCAGCTGTTGCTGAGTCCATTGACGCGTTTGATTGTCTATTTGAATCAGTTCGTCCAGCGTGGGGTGAGGGATAAACCCTGATTGCAGATGGGCTTCTACCGCTCTGCAACACGTAGGAGCGATTTCCAAAAAAGGAATCTTGCTGTCAATAAAATACTGTACGGCAATTTCGTTCGCTGCGTTCATTACGCAGGCAGAACTACCCCCGTATTTTACCACTTTAAGAGCTAAAGACAAGCCCATATACCGTTTTTGAGTCATATCCGGGGGAAAAAAATCCAAATTATGGCATACAGACCAGTCCATTTGCCTCGCTGACCCCGGCGTTCTGTCAGGGCTGGTTAATGCGTACTGAATCGGTAAACGCATGTCCGGCGGGCTAATTTGACCGATTACTGACCCGTCTATGAATTCTACTAATGAATGAATGTAAGATTGCGGATGGATAACGACGGCAATCTGTTCCGCAGTTAAATCGAAAAGCCAGCGCGCCTCGACAATCTCGAGAGCCTTGTTCATTAAGGTAGCGGAATCGATGGTAATCTTTTTCCCCATCTTCCAGGTTGGGTGAGACAACGCCTGCTCGACAGTAACCGATTGGAGCTGTTGTGGCGTGTATTCCCTGAACGGACCTCCGCTGGCGGTAAGGATAATTTTTTTAATTTCGCTGTGTTTTCCAGCGCGCAAAGATTGAAAGATGGCGCCGTGTTCGCTGTCGATAGGTAAAATCGGCGCGTTGTATTTTTTTGACGCCTCGATAACCAGTTCTCCGCCAATGACCAAACTCTCTTTGTTAGCCAGAGCGACTCTCTTTGAGGCTTGCAAGGCGGCTATCGTACTTTCCAGCCCTGCCCTGCCGACGACCGCGCAAACGACCGTATGCGCCTCGGGAAGTTGAGCGAGCTTGATTAACGAATCCGGTCCTTTAAGCAGCGTTGTTCCGGCAGGAAAAAGAGAACTGTCGATTTCGCCTGCCGTCTGAACGTCTGTAACGGCTACGTATTTTGGTTTAAACTGTTGAGCCTGTTCAATCAACAGCTTGACGTTGCGGTGCCCCGCCAAAGCGCAAACCTGCATAGCGCCGCCTGAATGAGAAATCACATCCAGCGTACTGCAGCCGATACTGCCCGTTGAACCCAGAAGAGAGATGATTTGTTTGGTCATAACAAACGTTTAGTGCATAGCGCACAGGGCACAGTAATCAGTCAAGACGCTTTGCGCCTCTAAACACTATGCACTACGCACTATGCACTAGATACTACGCACCGAGAGGATACTATTTCGCTGGAGCCTGCAGGTTCGGACGAACGCGTTTCTGAACGTCAATTTCCAAAACGCCGAAAGCGGCTTCGTGACGCTGAACTGTCATGCTCAAAGCGTGAAGAATACGTTTGGCGGTGTAGAAGTTGGTGATAATGCGCTGCGTAATGGTAATCGGGGCGGTGGGAACTCCAATCGGCTGCGGGTTGAGACCGAAATCGATAATCAGTTCTTCCGGCGTGCCGGTTACGCGGCAGAAATTGGCGTAGCTGGTTACAGCTTTTTCGTCGATGATCTGAACTTGCTGAGCGGGTTTAGCAGCTTCGGGAGCTTGGTTTTCTGTGGACATCTAAAACTACCTTTCTTTTTATATTGCTATAAAAACGTTAAATTGTTATTGAAGTAAATAACAGTGATTTATCCTTTTCGCTTGAAATTTTCCGAAAAATGAGCTATTAGCTCCTAGCCGTTAGCCTGTTTCTTGCGATAAAGCACGAATCAGGTTTATCAAGCTAATAGCTAGAAGCTAGAGGCTTAACATTGGAAAAACTCAAGTCGTTTCTGTATCTATAATCTTTCCTCTTTTGACGCGCAAAGGGGGAGATTTGTTCCAAAATATTTTGCGTTTATCCGGCAAGCAAGTTGCGACAGTACAAAAGTTTAGGTTTGAACCTCTTACTACTGCCTACTGCCTCTTGCCTATTGCCTTTCTAATCAAATACGCAATAAAGTCAATAAAGTTCGGTTTCCTGCTGTGAATCGTCGTCTGCCGCGACCGGTCTTCCGGGCAGGACTTTTTCCGGCGTGATAGGATGTGCAACGGTGGACTCTTGTGCAGGAGTCGGTTCTGCAAGCGTCGGGGCGGCGCTGGCGCTTTGCGTCGGTTCGCTATCTAACGCTGAGGCAGCAGCGCCAACGGCGGACGACGGCGTAGCGGTTTTGAGCAGCGGAGTTGGCTCCAGCGACTTGGGATTGTTTCCTAAAAACGTTTGCGAAGCAACTTGCGGATTGTTTTGCGTAATAGCCCATCCGGGCGGTTCAATTGGCTGCGGCTGCGGTCCGCAAAGGGACGGCGACTGCTGCGGGTATGTTGGAATGTTTATTGACGCGCAGGCGTTGCATGCCGGAGCTGGAGCCGCGACGGGAGCTGCAGCTGGCGCCGGCGCGTTGCACGCTATTTGCGTTGCAGGGGCGCTGGAACACGTTCCGCACGTGGACTGACGGTCAAGCTGGCAACGGCGCTGAGCGATTGCGGTTTGCGTCGGCATAAGCTGCAACGACTTGCAATACATCATCGACGCCTCGGCATACATCTGTTTTTGTTCATATACGTACGCCATCGAGTTCAAGGCGCGAACGTTTTGCGGATCCATCGCCAACGCTTGACGAAGGTTCATTTCCGCCTGATCGACGCGATTGTATTCGTTATACAGACGCGCCAATTCGATTTTCGGTTCGACGCTGCCGAGTTCCTGCCGATTCCAGTTTTCCAGCAGGGCGAAAGCGTCATTGACGCGGTTTTCGTCGCAATACAACGCCGCCAAGCCTCGATACGCGTCAACGTGAGACGGGTTGCGGTCTAACGCCAGACGATAATACTCTTCAGCCCGGCTGAAATTATCGGCGTTACGACATGACAGAGCCCGCTTGTGTTCGATAATCGCCAGGTTGTAACAGGCGTCTGCGTCGGACGGGTTGGTTGACCGCGCGCGGAGGAACAGGTCTTCCGCCTGCTGAACGTCGCCCTGATTCATCCGCCGGACGCCCTCTGCGTTTAACGACTGAGAGGTAAAACTCTGGCAACCGGGCAGGCATACTGCAAGCCCTAACGCAAACAGCGCCGCAACGATAACTCGATAACGTATAACAATCATTGTTCTATTAATTTTAATTTCCTCCAATCCGTTGGAGTGATACGCTGGGGAAATTCCCTATAGATACTACCCCATTTTAGTTTTTTAATCAATACCAATTTACAAGATTTTAAAGAAGAAACAGGGATAAAAACATTTTTTGCAATCGGAAATCGCGGCATTGCGCTTGCGGCGGAAGCCCCCAAGTCCCCATTTCGCAGCGAGAAACTCAGCCCTGCCGGTTCGCGGATATCCTGTCTGGTGAAGAAAAAAGAGAATTAAGTGTGTGCATTTTGTGATATTTTTGAAAAAATATTCTCCTATACTAATCGACTTTTATTTTTCTCGTGGTATAATATGTTACGCTATAGGATTAAAACCCTGAGAACAGTTGTAAATTGAGCTGAATTTTCCCCCTGCTTAATCAAGTGTTTTAATTCCATTTTAAATGCAAAAACGCTCTGGTTTAAGCATATTGCGTTTATTGGATTCCGAGGTTTAGCATGAACGTATTTTCAAAGATTTCAACTTGGTTGCTGCGTTTTTTTGCTCCGCGGAGGAAAATGAACTACGAGATTCAGTTTGATTCTTCTGCCGTTTCTTTGATTGCTAACGAGTCAGAACTGGAATGGACGTTTCGTTGGAATGAGCTGGTTTATATCGCCGTGGGGACGCAGGACGCCGATCCCTGGTTCGACGACTATTTTCTTATTTTTAAAACAATCAAGTCTGACGAATTACTTACTGCGTCGTTTGACTACAAGGGCTGTTCAGAACTGTTTGACTATATCGAAAGGGAATATCTCTCCGGTCTGGATTCAAAAGACCGGCTGGCAAACTGTACTCATCGCGCCTCCAAAATCCTCTGGCCGCCAGAGTTGGCAGAGCGTTCCGTTCCGGAGTGGGTGCAGGATTGACGAGGATTACACATAAATTTGCTTGGTGTCAGATAAACTTTTTTACGCAATTCTGTCTTTTCGAAAAAATTTTTTAATGTTATTCACCCTTTAGAAATAATTTATCGTATAATACAAGAGGATTAATATTGCGCGAATATGCTTTTTTGCTATGATAGCAAAAAACACAAACAATAAAATGGGAGCGAATATTGCATTAAAGCCGGATGTTATTCAATGGGCAATACAAAGATCAGGGTTGCCAGAAGAGAAAATATATAAAAAGTTTCCTAAATTGAAAAACGATTTTCCCAGTCTAACTCTTAAGCAATTAAAAGATTTCGCCAATTATGTCCGCGCGCCCTTTGTCGATTTGCTTTTGGGAATAATACCGCCAGATGCTGAGTTGCCAATTCCCGATTTTAGAACTCAAGGCGACAAACCAATCCAAAAAACCAGCCAAAATCTACTGGATATTATCTGGATTATGAGAAAACGCCAAGAGTGGATGCGAGATTATTTATTATCTCAGCAGGCGCAGCCGCTTTCATTTATTGGAAGTCTGAGAAATACAAAGAATCCCATGAATGCTGCTGTAAAAATCAGAGAAATTCTTGGAATTGAAGCGGATTGGAAACAAGACGCCCCTCAGTCGAATAACCCATTAAAATATTTTCGAGAAAAGATGGAAGATATTGGAGTTATGGTATTTCTGGAAAGCGGTTTGAATTCTAAACAACAATTCGATCCTGAGGAATTCCGTGGATTTGTTTTGAACGATAATATAGCGCCATTTTTGTTTGTTAATGCCGCCGATTCTAAAACTGCGCAATTGTTTACGATAGTACACGAATTCGTTCATCTTTGCAAAGGAGATGGCGGTTTGATTGATATGGACAACGAAAAAACAACCGAGTCTTTTTGCAATCAAACTGCAGCAGAAATTCTGCTTCCTGAAAAGCAATTTATAACCAAATGGAATCAAGATGTAAATATAAGAGATAAGTTCAATGAGAATGTCAATTCAATTGCCAAGTATTATGGCGTTAGCCCACTTGTCATTGCTCGTCGTGCAAAGGATTGTCTTCTGATTACGAAAGATGAATACTGGGACTTTTACAATAATCAAGTAAATATAAACTATAATCAAAAGAAATCGAGCGGTGGTGATTTCTACAAGAATAAGCGTTATCAGTTATCCAGTAATTTCAGTTATTCTGTAATAATTGCAGAGAAATATGGTCAGATAACCTTTCGCGAAGCATTTAGCTTGCTGGGGTTGTCAAGCTCTACATTTGATAAATTTTCAAATTGCATTACTGGAGGTATTCAATGAGTCTGATTGATTTTGATGAAGGAGAGTCAAGAAGAATCCAGTACTTGTTAGACGCCAACTACTTTATTGGATCTGCCCGCTTTTATTACGATATGGGTATTTTTCCTTGTTTCTGGAAATGGACAAAAAAACGTTTTCAAGACCATTCTTTTATTATTATAGATAAGGTATATAAAGAATTATTAGATGGCTCAGACGAATTAGTCAGTTGGGTAAAAGAAAGCCTTAATCAATATATTATTAAAACAGACAACCAAGTAATTACAAATTCATTTGTCTATACTATTGAATATATTAGAGGATTGTCATCATCCAATCGTAAACGTTATGAAGATAATGCTATTAACGATTTCGCTTTAGTTGCAGATCCTTGGTTAATTGCTTACGCAAGATCCAATCATGATGTTTGTATTGTAACAGACGAAATTCCAGAAACAAGAAAGACAAAAGTTAAAATTCCTGAAGTTTGTAGAGCAATGGGTCTTCAGTATATGAAGACCGAGGAAGTATTAAAACTCTTTCATCCCGTTTTTGACTGCGACGATTTTGACAGATAGCGTTATAGAACTAATATAAACTGCCAAGCATACAATATCGGATGTACTCCCTTTGAGTATTATAGACAGAGTATCGCAAACAAGAAAAAATCAGGAAATATCGACAATGGCAAAAAAGACGTCAGCGCAGCGCGGTTCCGGGCCGTATCCTCTCAATATTCGTGAAGAAGAGCTGAAAAACAAGGTGGCGCAAGATTATTTCGGCGATTATGACACCACTAAAATTATCGGGAATATAGACTTCTGCATTGCTAAAGTTACCGAAAAAACAAAGGGCGAGCAGCAAACCTTCTTTGAAGAATTAAATGAGGTGCAGTCCCTGTTCTGGGCGGAAGCGAAAAAGGGCGCGAAGAAAGACGTCTTTGAATCGCTTGTCCAGCTTATTCTCACGATTGGCAAGTCGCGCGTTTATGACCACCGGTTGCCGCCGCTGTTTCTTGGCGCGTTCGACGCTGAAAAAATCGTTTTTATCCCGTATCTTTCCATTGCCGGCGTATTTGTTCAAAATGACTTCAACTGGAACGTAACGCCGTCAGACCATAAAACCAAAGAATTCCAGCAGGTTTATCGAACGGTAAAAATCGACCTGGCGAACAATGCGCGTCTGTTTCATTTCGGAGAGGACGACACGCAGCTCCGCAAGTTTATAAAAGCCAATTTCAAACTCGGGCGAACCGGCGTACAGAGCATCAATATAACCAAAAACAATTTTACGACGATCTATCTGAAATGGCTCAAACACGTTAAGCCGACAATCGACATTGATTGGGACAAAGCCAAAAAGAACGGCATTCTCGACGCGGACTTTTATCTGGCGGATCTGCTGTCGAAAGACAACGAAAGCATTAAAGACTCGCTCAACGTTCTGTTACATTCCGACCATTACGTGATGAACCGCGGCGTTGACGAGATGGGGCTGAAATTGACGTCCACCATTGCGTTTAGCGACAACCAAAAGGCGTACCGCGAATTCTGGAACGTCTACAACCGACCGCCGCGAAAGGAGTTTTGGGACTATATCGTTCAGCGCCGCGACCTGCTCACGCCGCAGGACGTCCGGGAACGCAAAGGCTCGTTCTTTACGCCGCAGCAATGGGTGGAACTGTCGCAGCAGTACCTTGCCGACGTTCTGGGCGAAAACTGGCAGGACGAGTATTACGTCTGGGACTGCGCCGCCGGGACGGGCAACCTGCTTGCCGGTCTGACAAACAAATACCATATCTGGGCGTCCACGCTCGACCAGCAGGACGTCGACGTCATGTGCGACCGTATCGACAACGGAGCCAACCTGCTCAAAAGTCACGTTTTCCAGTTTGACTTCCTCAACGACGATTTCGATTCTGACAAAGTCCCCGCTGACCTCAAGAACATTCTTTCCGACCCGAAGAAGCGGAAAAAGCTGGTAATTTACATTAACCCGCCGTATGCGGAGGCGGCTACGACAAGAACAAAAACCGGAACTGGAGATAACAAGACAGGTGTAGCAGCTCATGCTCTCAATAAGAAATACAAACCTCGTATTGGAGCGGCGGTCAACGAACTGTTTGCACTCTTTCTTATACGCATTTATGATGAAATTCCGGGTTGCGTAATTGGGCAGTTTTCTAAGTTGAAACATCTTCAAGCGCCAAATTTTAAGGCGTTCAGAAAAACGTTTAAGGGCGCTCTTAAAGAATGTTTCCTAGTTCCTGCGGATACATTTGATAACGTAAAAGGTAAATTCCCGATTGGCTTTTTCATCTGGCAACTACAAGACGAAGTTTTCTCTTCAACGATAGCTGATGTGTATGATAGTAAGGGAGATTTACTTGATAAGAAAACAATATTTGCTAACGACGACGTAAGATTTCTTATGGATTGGATTCGCCAATTCTATGACAAAACCGGGGAACGCCTTGCCTATTGTCGTTATCTTGGTTCAGATTTCCAGAATAATAATGGCGTATTCCTAACTCTCAAACCTTCGCCAAATGATCTGAATCAGGTCAAAGGCAATTGGATTACAGCTACTAACACGATGCAGTTTTGCGTTTATTTTGCTACGCGTCTTTGTATTGAGTCAACATGGCTTAATGACCGCGATCAGTTTCTATTTCCGAACGATGGCTGGGAAACGGATTCTGAATTTCAAACAGATTGTTTGGTATACACGTTATTCCACGGACAAAATCGAATTACCAGCGCCCAGGGCGTCAACCATTGGATTCCGTTTTCTGAGCAGGACGTTGACGCCAGAGATACGTTTGCGTCGCATTTCATGACGGATTTTCTTTCTGGAAAAATCACGACGGAGAGTCAGGACGGAGGGTTGTTCGCGTCCGCTCAAAAGCCGAAAAAGGTAAAGCTGAAGTATTCCAGCGAGGCAAAGGCGGTTTTAAAAGCAGGTCGCGAGTTGTGGCGGTATTATCACTCGACCGCGGCTAAATCGAAATACAACGTCAACGCCTCTTTATACGACATCAAAGAGTATTTTCAGGGACGCAACGACAAGGGCAAGATGAACAACAGCAGTTCCGACGAACGGTATAACGAACTGATTGGAAAGCTGCGCTCTGCCCTGAAAGACTTGGCAAAACAAATCGAACCCAAAGTTTACGAATACGGATTCTTGAGGAAGTAGGGAGCAATTAGCGATTGGCGCAAGCGTCAGGCGAGCCGGGATGCGTAAGCGCCCGGAAAATTTCGCGCCGATTTATTTGTGACATTTTTCGGAGTACGAGAGGGAAGCGTAAGCGGAACTCTCGCTTTTTCCTTGACGGCGCAGCCGTCAAGTTGTAGCCCGAGCCGGGCTACATCCATACATCCAGAGAAGTTTTTTGGCTTCGTCTCTTTGGCATGCACACTTCTCGGCGGTTACGCTACAGAGTGTGACATTTCGGAGTGCGAGAGTGAAGCGTAAGCGGAACTCTCGCTTTTTTCTAAATCGTAATTGCTCTAATCGGCAAGCGCAGCTTGCTACAGAAAATCAACGTTCTTGACGGCAAGCCGTCAAGGTTAAAGCGGCGGCAAGGCGGCGCACTCCGACAGGGGGCAGCGCCCTGGCGTAAAATAACAAAGCGAGAGTTCCGCGGATGCAGAACTCTCGCCTGTGGTTAATCGCTTGTTAATCCGCTACGGGATTATGATTGCTTACGCGATGCACCAATCAGCGTCTTCGTCCCAAATTTCGTCGAGCAGGTCAGCAACGTTCTTGGTTTCCGCTTCTGCGGTCTGTTCTTCCTTGCTCTCTTCTTTCTTGGCAACGTCTTTCTTCAGGATGACGCCGCTGGTCATGCGGTTGTTTTCGTTCATGTACGGATACAAGTCCAAAGTTCTTTCCGCCTGATCCCACTGATAGTTGTACTCGAAATCGTCCATTTGCAAGGACTCTTCTTCTCCGAAGAGTTGTTCGACAGCCGCCGCTGGGGCAGGCAGAGCCGCCGGCTGAGCGGACGGCGTGTCGCCGCAGGTGCAGACGATAATCGAGTAGTCCACTCTCCAGTCGCCCGACTGAGATTTGCCGTTGTTGGTGTCTCGGGTCAGCATTTCGAGGTCGTGATCGCAGTTCTTGCCGTCAACGTTGAAGTCGACGAAGTCCGGATCGGCTTCGGTATATGCGGCGTAATCGGATTCGTCGAAGTGGTCGATAACGCCGTCGTCGTTGAGGTCGAAAATAACCGGGACGATGTCGGTAATCCAAACGTCGTTGAACTTAACCAGTTTCGGAGCGTCAACGCCGTCTTTGTAGGAAACAACCAGATAGCCGTCAACGTTGGTCAGAACCAGATCGTCTTCGACGCCGTCGAGGGTAATGCCGTTTCCTTCGTCGTTGCCGTCAGCCTGAGATTTCGGCGTGAGCTTGATCTGAGCCAACAGAGCGTCTTTGTCAGCGGCGTAGCTGTAATCCATGTCAACGGTAATGGTAACAAGGGTTCCGTCGTCGGAAATGTCAACGGTTGTACCCGGCAGGTCGAGAACGCCGCCAATTTCGTAGTTTTCGTTGATTTCGATGGTCGTAACCAGTTCGCGTCCTTCAACCAGACCGACAACGTCGCTCGTCCAGAGTTCCAGGAACGCCGGCGTCCATTCGTCAATCTGCGGAACGCTTGCCGGTTTTTCCGTATCAGTCGCGTTGGATTTATTGACAACGACAACCGCGTCGAGATCAATCTGAACCAGTCTGCAGGTCAGGCGGGTCGGGTTGGAATCGGTGTAATGATCGCCGTCGCCCAGAGCGGTAATCTGGATTTCGTAGGTTGAGGAATCGATAACGTTTTCGATTGTGAAGCTCAGTTCGTCGTCAGCCAGAACGCCGGAAGTATTCCAGGAGGACTGAGTACCGGCAATGCGCCATTTGACCTGATAGCCGGAGGCGTTGTCAACGGCGTCCCAAGTAACGCTGATGTTATTGTTGGTACTGGTCGGAGCGGCTTTTCCGTCGGGCGAATCGAGCTTAATCTTGTCGGTCGTAGCGCTGGCAAAGTTGGAGTACGCTTCTACGTGATCCACGTCGGCTTCGTTTGGATAAGCGATAACCTGGAATGTGTATTCAACGCCCGGTTCCAGACCTTCAAAGACGGCTTTAGAATCGGTTGTGAACAGGTAATCTTCGCAGTCGTCGCCGGCGATGCTCGTCCAGGTATATTCGACTTTGTAGGAAGCCGCGCCGTCAACGTCAGCCCAATCAACAGTGATTGTCTGTCCTTTGGCTTTAGCCGTAATTACCAGATTGTCGGTAATCGGGGCAACCGCCCAGGTCGTGGCAACGTCGAATGCCGGGTCGGAATCAATGTAACCGTCAGCTTCGGCAAACAGGGCGAACGAATAGGTCGTTTCAGCGGTCAGGTCTGTTACGTCAATCGAGTAAACGCCGTTGGCGAAATCAACGTCAGTCAGATCGACTTCCGTCCAGGTTTGAGGATCGAAATCGTTTGTGTCGCCTTCGGTATAGAACAACGTATAGGAAACCGTAGTCTGCGCGGGAACAGCGTTCCAGGAAACGTTGATAACCTGCGTTCCAGCCGCTTCAGCGTCAACGTTGGCGGTGAGGATGTCCCATGTCTTGACGTTTCTCAGGTACGCCCATTCGGAGTTGCCGTCTGCGCCCTGAGCGCTAATCGCCTTGACGCGAACCTGATAAACCGTATTGACAGCGCCTTCGAAGGAATCTACCGTATCGTCCGCCTGGATTTCAGCAGACCACTGAGCGGAACCGTTTGTGCGGTATTGCCAGACGTAATGATCGACGTACGGCAGGTCGCCTTCCGGGCTTTCCCAGCTGACTGTAACAGTCGTTTCTTCAACGTCGGCAGCCAAAGATTCAATGCTGAGTTTGCGCCAGGTTTGAGCTTCCGCATACGCGCTGTCGCTTTGCAGCAGAACGCGACCGTCAGCCGTCGTTCCGCCGTTGGCGTAAATCTCGAATTCGTAAAGCGTATCGCTGTTGAGTCCTATAACAGTCGCGGTGCATGTGTTGTTGTTAACCGTGATTGTCGCTCCTTGCGGCAGCGTGTCGCAAGTTACGGTGTAACCGAACTGAGCGCCGTCAACAGCGTCCCAGGTAACTTCGATTGACTTTGTGCTGGTCGCGACAGCGTCGGCGTTGGCGGGTATAGCCAACTGATCGTTGGTGTAAATCGGGTCGAGGGCGTCAATGCCGGAATCGACGGATCGATCGTAAATTCCAATCGCCTGAATGCTGAACGTGTACTGCGTTCCAGAGGTCAAGCCGGTAACGACATAGCTGAATTCTTCGGGGTCAACGTCGATAATAATTGCATCGTCGTCCGTGTCGGTCGTGTAGGCAATGCGATAGCAGTCAACGTCGGCGGAATCGTTGAGGTCCGTCCAAACCAGTTCGATTGAACTCATGGAAATCGAACCCAGTTCCAGTTCCGGAGTGAGGAGCTGAATCCAGGTCGTGTCTTCGTTGGAATCGACAGCGGCGGACGCGCCTTCAAACGTGTCGGTGTCGGAGCTGAAAGCGTAAATCCTGAAGTAGTACGTTGTGTCTTCGTCCAGACCGGTAAAGGTGAACGAATTTCCAGTAATGGATTCGTCTTCGCCCTTCGTGGCAACCAGAACGTCGTCGTCAGCGGTATAGGCTTCAATAACGTACCAGTAAGTGTCGTCAGCGTTAGCGGATTCTCGCCATGTGAGGTCAACCTGGTGCAAGCCGGTAGCGTCGGCAACCAGAACAGACGGTGCAAACGGCGCGTCTTTGGTGGAAGCGTCGGCAGCGTCGGAGAATTCCGAAACGAGCATGCCGCCCGCGTTGCCGGATTCGGACAGCGTCTGAACGAAGAACGTGTAGCTTGTGCCCGGCGTGAGGTCGGTAACGGTGAATTCCGTGTCGTCGGTCGTGTAGTACGTCCAATCGTTGCCAAACAGAACGCCCAGGCGGTAGCCGGTAACCCAATCGTTATCGACTTCGTCCCATGTAACGTAGATTTGGGTTGAACCGTTGACTCCATCGTTGACCGGCGCGGCAACCAGATTTTCCGGGGCTTCGAGACGCTGGAGCATCAGGGTTGCGATGTCAGAACTGGCGTAATTTTCGCTCTGATTGCCGCGAGCGTAAACGGCAATCGTGGTTGCAATGTCCGTTGCGATGTCGTCCGTTGTCAGGCTGGTTTCGTCCTGAGCGGTTCCGTCAACAACGTATTCAACAGCGTGTTCAACTTCGTCCCAGGTAACGATTGCGGTTCCGTCCAGGTTGTCTTCCCATTCAAGAACCGGGGCGTCAACGGCTGTTGGCGTAACGCCAGAGGCAATCGCGCTGGATGGAGCGTAAACCTGTTCTTCGCCCACGGCGATAATCTGGAACGTGTATTCGGTGGAAGCGTCCAAGCCGGAAATGATAACGGAATTGCCGTCGAATTCCAGACCCAGTTCCGGGAAGTTGTCTTCGGTCAGTTCGACGTAATCAGAGCCGTCAAACATGTACAGGGTATAGTCAATGGCTTCGTCCGGCAGTTCCCAGGAAACTTCGAGCGTGTCGGTGGTGAACTCGTCAACAAAGACGGAATCAACGGTCAGTGCGGGAGCGTCGAGCTGAATGAGCGTGGAGAACGCCTTCGGATCGCTCCAGTCGGAATCGACGTACAGACGAGAGTTGCCCGTCGCCTTGACGCGGAAGAGGTATTCAGTCGCTTCGTCCAAACCGGTAACGTTGAGCGTGTTGTCGTCGGAGTAGAAGACCTGAGCGTCCGTCCAGTCCGGTTCAGCGGTGGGATCCGGCGCGACAATCATTTCGATAACGTAACGGGACGCGCCGTCGCATTCCGTCCAGCTGATGTCGAGAGTTGTCAGCGAGTTCTCGAATTCGTCGTTGATAACCGGGATGTCGAGAACGGTCTTGGTGGATGTAATCGCAGTAACCCAATCGGAGTTGAGCAGGTAATCGTCGCCGGAGCCGGTGTATCCGTATTCGCTCAAAGAACGCCAGTTGATGGTGTATCCAACGCTTTCTTCCAAGCCGTTGATCGTGTAAGCGGCTCCCCAAACGCCCTTCTTTTCGGAAAGGGTAACGCCGCCGTCGCCCGGTTCAACGTACAGAGTTGTAACGGCTTCGGGGTCGTCGGTGGGATAGTAAACGATTTCGTACGCAACCGCGCGCGGGTCAGTAACCCAAGTGATTGTAATAGCGGTTTCAGACTGCGGAGCGGCTTGCGGGTATTTCGGCGTCCAGACCTGTTCGCGGGTGTTTTCCTGAGTCGAAGCCCAATCGGCGGAATCCAGATAATCGATTCTGTCGCCAATGCCAAAGACGGCAAAGTCGTACAGCGTTCTGCCCGGTTCCAGACCTTCGACGGTCCAGGTGTAACGCATTGTGTCAGCGTCGTAGGTAACCCCGTCCGGCAGATTGTTCATGTTGAACGGCGTGTCGATGACCGTCCAGTTGGCGTCTTCGTCAGCGGCGGAGGCGAGCTTGTAGCGAACCTTGTACGTAACCAGGTCGCTTTGAATTGCTTCAGTTCCCCAGGAGAAGTCGATTGCGGTCAAACCGGCTTCGTCCGGCTGAGCCAGGGCGGACGGGGCGAGCGATTCTTCGTTGAGGCGAACTGCGTCCGATTCAACTGCGCCGATATCGACAACGTCGTTGATAATGCGGTCAGATCCCAACAGGTCCAGCGACATGTCAACCAGCAAAGCTCTTGACGCCAAATCGCTGATAAGTTCGTTGTCGCCCGCGTCGACGATATTGACGTTGTCCGCGTAAATCTTGTAATTGTCGTCGGTAAAGGTTCCGGCTTCCGCGTCCCAGAACGGGAAGATTTCCGTCCAGTCGTCCAGATCGGTCAGATTGAAGTTGTGAGCCGTTTCGTCGTCTGCGGCAAATCCGCTGCGAACGAATTCCGTTTCGTTATAAATCGTGTTTCCGACAAATCCTTCTGATCGATAGAGAGAAATTTTGTCGAAAATGGTCGAGTTGACGATGACCGTATCTTCCCAGCGAACGGTAAGACCAGTTACATCCGCGGTAAGACCTTCGTAATCGTCGTCTTCCGCATTGACGTCGCCGTATTTTGTTGCGGCAGTTGCGTCCTGACCGTAAATGAGCGTTGAGAACAAAACCGTCTGAGCGTTGTCCGCATAGATGCCGGCAGCGATTGCGCTGACGTCGCCGTGCTTGGAGAATGCGTCAAGCTTGTTTTCTGCAATGACCGTGCGGGAAATGGTCGTCCAGCCGGATTCGAGTTCGCCGTTTCCTGCGGTGTAGATTGCCGCAAAGGTTGCGTTGACGTCTCCGTGTACGGCGTTGACTTGAGCAGTGTTGTTTCTGAAAACGCTGTTGACAATGTCCAGCTGTCCGCCTTCGTTGGCAACGATAGCTACTGTAACGTTGAGGTCAGCGTCGTCGAAATCCTCGGTCATGGCTGCGCTGAAGTCCAGCGTGATGCCTTCAAACGTGCAGTCTTCGAGAAGCAGGTATCCTTCGTTGGCGATGACAGCGTAGCAAACCTCTTCGCCGGAGTTGTCTTCCGGGGTGAAGGCGTACAGACCGGAGAAAGTTGCGCCTGTCAAAGACAGAGTTCCCTGGTTGGTAAGATCGACGCCGTTGAGTTCAACGTTTTCTGTTGCCAGCAGCCCGTCTTCTGTTACAACCAGTTCCACATCCTGAAGCGTCAGATTTTCTAACGTAACAACGGAATCGATAACAAGCGAATACGAATCGTATGACGTAATGACGATTCCATTTCCGTAAATGGCGGCAAGCTGGTCGATAACCAAATCGTCTGCCAAAATGAATTCGTCGCCTTCTTCGTTGTCAACGAATTCAAAGCTGCTCCCCAACGTAACCAGCGAGTCTCCGTCTGCATATTCACGGTAGGTAAATCCGGCGTAATTGTCCATCGCCTCGCGCAAGGAAATGACGTAGTCGGCGTTGTCGTAGTCGTCTGCAAGCAGGTCGTCGGTCGTGTTGATTTCGATGACGTCTGTCATGCCGCGGAATTCCCACGCGCTGTCGTAGAGGGTTTCGCCGTCCTGGATGAGCTGAATTCGACCGCCGTTTTTGGTTGTCAGGCTGAGGGTTCCGTTGGTTTCGTCGAATTCGCCGTCGCCGGTAAGATTAAAGACGACGGAAATGCCGTTGGCTTCGATGTTCAAATCGTTGTCCAGAACAATCGCTTCGTCAACGTTAAAGACGTAATCGTCCTGACCATCTGGAAGATCGCCCAGGGTGTCGGCGGAAAGCTCGACTTTAGTCAGCGAATCGAGCGTAAGATCTTCTTCCGCGTCGGCAAAAGTATAAGTTGTATTAGCGTATGAAATCGCTTCCGGGAGAGAAATCAGCCCGTCGGTTTCGTCAACGGTTGTTTCTGTTGTGGTAACGACCAAAGACGGCGTTTCCCACGAGGAGTCCCATTCAACCGGGGCGTCCGCCATGGCTGGAGCCAGCCCGCCGACCAAAGCCAGGTCAGACGAATCGAAAACAAGATCCATGGCTACGGTTAACAGCTGACGTTCCTCCAACGATTCAAGCTGAAGCGTTCGCTTCATATTGCGAACGGAAGAACGTTGGTCTTTTTTGAATAACGAAAAAATACTCATGGCGATATTCTCCGAAGGGCTAATTAATTAAAGGTGAATGTTTTGTAGTCTGTATGTTTGGCTTGGAGACAATGGTTTTCTCGACGAGCGAAAACGTTTTATAAAGACTGCTCTACTATTTATATTTGGCAATACTTTACCCTCTATTGCGTTTTAAGGCAATATCAATTTCCCGGTAAATTGATAAAAACAGGGATTTTCAGAAAAATTTACGCAATTTCTTTAATCGTTCAAGTTTGTTGTGGAAGTGGTTTCAGGTCGATAAACGTCCTAAATCAGCAGATATATCTGTTAATTTAGCTGCTCTTTTTTAAATTATTTTGCTATTTTCTACGAAAATAATGCGAAATATAAGGTATATTTACTTGTTGAATCCTGATTTTCGTTTAAAATATAGGGGATAGATAAAAGCGTTATGAAATCCTGGAAGAAAAATGCCGATGAAAGAATTGATGAGCGATTTGGCAGAGAGTAACGCGGCAATCGTCCTCGGAGGTTTTTCCAGCCATCTCGCAAATCGGAACGAATGCAATGAGTTCAGAAAACAAGATATTAAAGTCGTACGTTGGGTCGTATTGCCTGGTGAAGCTGATCAACACCGGTCAATCGTGTCAGCTTTGGCAGGCAAAAAACCCGAAGACGGGTCAACTTGTCGCCTTAAAGCGCTTGCTGCCTGATCGACGCCGCGTTGCAGAAGAGATTGAACTGCTCAAGCAGGAATATGCCGTCAGTTCCGCCTTGAAATCCAAGTACTGTATTGCCCCGGTTGAATTCGCGACCGATAGCCGGGGCGATCCGTTTTTGGCTTTGGAGTGGTTTCAGGGCGTCAGCCTTAAAAAGCAGCTGGAAAGCGGTATGAAGCATTTGGGCTGGCGATTGCCTGCCGTTATACCGCAGATGATCTCGGCGTTGGCGGACGTCCATAAAAAAGGATTCGTCCATCGCGACGTTAAGCCGTCCAATTTTATGATAAACGCCGATAATGAAGTGCGTTTAATCGACTTTGCCATTGCGCTCAAGGTGGGCTTTTTCGCTTCCCTTTTCCGAGGCAAACAAAAAATTCAAGGGACTCGCAGTTACATGTCCCCCGAACAGATTCGCGCCTTGCCGTCGTTGGACGCCCGGGCGGATATTTACAGCCTCGGCTGCACGTTTTTTGAACTCCTTTCCGGTCGTCCGCCGTACGTTGGCGGGCGAGATGAAGTCCTTCAGCAGCATTTGACCGGAAAGGTTCCCAATGTAATTGAACAGAACGGCAACGTTGCCAAACCGTTTAATGACATTATTCGCAAAATGATGAGCAAACTGCCAGAGAACCGGTTTAAATCCATGGCAGAATTGCAAGCCGCGTTAAAGGATATTAAACTGTTTATTCATACACCATTAAAACCCCTTGATAATTAGCAATTTGCAATTAGCAATTACGCAAAGCGCTTCAATAATTGCTAATTGATAATTGACAATTGCTAATTATTTACTCACTTATGACCATTCCCGAATTTTGCCTGTCGTTTGAACGTCCGATTTATGAATTGGAATCGAAAATTAGCGAAATGAACGAAAAAGCGGCTTCTTCTCCAGAAATGAAAGAGACGCTCAATCGACTTCGTCACGAACTAATCGAACTGAAAAAAAACGTCTACGCCAATTTATCTCCATGGGAAACGGTTGAAACGTCTCGACATCAAGATCGACCGTTGGCTGGGGATTATATTAATCTCTGCTTTGACGAATTTGTCGAGCTTCACGGCGACCGCTTTTTTGGAGACGACCACGCAATTAAAACCGGTTGGGCAAAACTCGACGGGCAAAAGGTGATGGTTATCGGTCAGCATAAAGGTCGCGGCATTCCCGAGAAAAACGCCTGTTCGTTTGGCTGCCCTCACCCGGAAGGCTATCGCAAGGCGATGCGAAACATGAAAATGGCGGCAAAGTTCCACATGCCGATAATTTGTTTTATCGATACGCCGGGCGCGTGGCCCGGGATTGACGCTGAAGAGCGCGGACAGGCGTGGGTCATTGCAGAATCGATGTTTCTGATGTCTCAGCTGCCAACGCCGATTATATGCGTTGTTATCGGCGAGGGAGGGTCTGGAGGGGCGCTCGCCATTGGCGTCGGAGACAGAATCGCCATGCTCGAGAACTCTTATTATTCGGTTATTAGCCCTGAAGGCTGCGCTGGGATTTTGTGGAAAAGCGGCGAATTCAAACAGGAAGCGGCTCAAGCCCTCAAAATGACTGCCAAAGACTTGATGCGGCTCAAGGTGATTGACGCTATCATTCCAGAACCGCTTGGCGGCGCCCATCGAGACGCTCCCTTGATGGCGTCAAACTTAAAACTGTATTTGAAAAACACCCTTCGTGAACTGCAGCGAATAAAGTCTGACGAGTTGGTTGAACAGCGTTACGCTAAATTCCGTGCTTACGGAGTGTTTATTGAATAATTAGCAATTTGCAATTAGCAATTATCAATTATTGAGGCGCGTGCGCTAATTGCTAATTGACAATTGCTAATTGCTAATTTTCCAAACTCTCTTATGAACAAAGACCTATCAGTTACAATCGGTTCTGTTACGTTAAAAAATCCTGTCATGACGGCGTCTGGCGCGTTTGGCAACGTCAAAGAGGCAACGGATTTAGTGGATATTTCTAAACTCGGAGCAGTCGTTCCGAAAACGATTACTCGCGCGCCGCGGCAGGGCAACGCCCCGCCCCGAACGGTCGAAACGACCGCGGGGCTGCTTAACGCCATTGGGCTGGACAACGATGGGCTGGAATCGTTCTTAGCGTCTAAATTGCCGTATTATCAAAGTCTGCCCTGCCCTGTTATCATCTCGTTCGCAGGAGAGAGCGAAGACGATTTCGTTTCCATGGCGCAGAGTCTGGAGTTAGGGATTAGGGAATGGGGAATAGGGAATAGTAATTCGCCTGCGGCGCAATCAGGGAATAGGGAATTGAGAATAGGAAATAGTGAAGATTTATCAAAGCGACCAACGGGAGCGGTTTTGGGCAATCGCGCGACAGCGCGGACAGGGAGCGGCGCCTCGCCGCCTACTGCCTGCAAGTCCATCGTTGCCTTTGAGATGAACATCCCCTGCCCCAACGTTGCCCATGGAACAGACTTCGGGAAAGATCCCGCGTTGTGCGAAAAGCTGGTTTCGTCCGTTCGGAAAGCGATTTCCATGCCGCTGTTTGTCAAGCTGACGCCTAATGTTTCTGACATAACTGTGATTGCCAAAGCGGCGCAAAACGGCGGCGCGGACGCAGTCTGTTTAATCAACACGGTTTTGGGCATGGCAATCGACTGGAAGAATCGCCGACCGCGCCTGGGCAACCGCATGGGCGGTTTGAGCGGTCCGGCTATCAAGCCGATTGCGCTGCGGATGGTTTATCAGGTCGCTCACGCTGTTACAATTCCGGTTATCGGCATCGGCGGAATTGAAACGATTGACGATGCGATGGAATTCCTCGTTGCCGGCGCGACGGCGATTGAAGTCGGCACAGCAAACTTCTACCGCCCCACCGCGACGATGGAAATTGTTGACGCCCTGCCCGACGCGCTGGACGTCCTCGGCGCGAACTCTGTTAAAGAGATTATCGGAAGCTGTATGTAGGCAATAGGCAGTAGGCAGTAGGCAGTAGGCAATAGGGTGTAAGCGCCACACCATAATTTCTCGTAACTCGCAATTATCA
>JAZQDP010000482.1:0-6930 GCA_045546875.1 Thermoguttaceae bacterium
CGACTTTGGCGAGGCACAGCTGCGTCCCCGATTTATGAACCTGTTCCGGCTTGAGAGACGCCATGAGTTCTTTCGCCCCTGCCGGCGGAAACGCCCAATCAGGAAAACCAAACTTGCGAACGCCGTTAATTTCCGGGAACCAGTCCGGGTGGTCTTTGAAGTACTTTTCGCCCGGGATGAGATGGTTAAACGAGTGGACGAAGAACTGATAGGTGTGATGTCCGCCCAGCTCCGGTTCCAAGGCTGACCGCGAGCCGTTGTCCTTGCATCGGGCGGCAAAGACGGGAGTGCGAAAACCGACTTTATAATTCGATTCCCGATAGATCAGCTTCGGCGCGTACCGGACGTCCAGCGGCGCAATGGTCAGATTGGGAGTTTTCGGAACCGTCGATTCCGTATCCGTCCACCAGCGAACGCCAAGCTTGTCTTCCAGAAAAGTGTAAACGGCGTACAACGTCCCGCGCTGATCGTGCCCGGCGAGAATAATCGAGCCGTTGTCGAGAGACTTCAGGAAAATCTCGTCCAGTTTAAACGTCGAGAAATCCACCGTCTGCTGTGCCTTGTTTGTCTTGCCGACGTAAATCGCCTTGGCGTCGGCGGGGAGGTCTTTTTCTGAAACCGTCTTGAATGCCGCGCCGGTAATTTCCGTCAGATAGCTTTGCAGTTCAGACGCCGCGGTCTTTTCAACCGGCGTTGGTTCGTCCGGCAGAACGATTGTGTATTCCGTCTTGCCATCGTTTGACAATGTAACGTTTTGTGCGTGTGTCGCTGCTTGCGTCATTACAAGCGCAAGAGCTGTTAATAATAATGTGAATCGTTTCATGATAGTTTTGAGTGGTTAGTGGTTAGTGGTTAGTGGTAAGTAGATGGAGGTTGTTTGGAGTATCGCTTTGCGAACTTACCACTTAAAACTTTCCACTTACCACTATTACATACTTCTGCGCTGACCGGCTCCCCGCCTCGTCTTTCGCTTCGACTTCAAAGGTAACTTTGCCGTCTTTGCGGGTGAGTTCGACGCTCTTCCCGTTGAGGGTTACGGATTCGACTTTGCCTAAAACGGACTCGTCGAGCGTAACGGAGAACCGGGGCAGCAGAGGAATTGGGAGCAGTTCCCAGCCGTTGTCTGCAGGCGTTACAACGACGGCGCCGAGCGTTTCCACGCCGTTGACAGTCGCGGGCGTCTGGTTCGCCCAAAGTCGGTAGAAGTCCTCGGCGGGTTCTTCCATCTCGACGGGCGTTATCTGACCGACGGCTTTTCCGTTTTGAATTCTGAACGACGCGACGGAGTATCGCGTTTCCTGAGCCGATTGCCCGATTAGCGGGTATCGCCGCCCGGAACCTTTGTGATCGTAAAGACCAACCATGACGTGGTACACGCCGTTACGCAGCCCTTCGGGAAGTCGGTAGGTCTGTTCCTGACCGGTGTAGACGAACGTTTTCCCGTTGTCTGCTATCCAATTCGACGTTGGTACAGACGGTTCTTCTCCGCCGGAATACCAGCCGTCGGGCGTGAATCCGTACCCGCGAGGGGGTTCAAAAATATGAACGAAAATCGCCAGGTCTTTCGGGGCGGGACGCGACGCGTTCCATTCGACCTGAACGCGAACCGCTTTGCCGCCGTCGACAATTTGCGCCGACTTCAAAACCGGATGAATCGCCAGCAAGTCCGCCTGAGCGTACCCGCGCCCGTTGACGTAGAACGAACCGTCCGGGCGTGCCGACGATTCGATAATCTCTGCATTGTTTGCGGGATTGCAGTAGATTCCCGACAGCAGCGCGCCGTTAGAATCGAAAACAGCGTATCCGTATTTCGGAAGCGTCAGATTGCCGACCGCCCATTTCTCCTGACCGCGGTTGACGTACGTTTTCGTCCCGTCTGACCATGTAACTGTCTGTCGATAAATGTTGCCGTTTTCAAACTCGACGGACTCAATTTCCTTGTCCGCCAGACGCCTGGCAACGTGCTGTGCCAGATGGTACTTTCGGACGGCTCCGAAAATAGCGTGGTCTCGCGACGCCATCAGGTCAAGGGCGCCGATGATTTCAGATGAAATATAGTCGTCGCTGTTGGTGTTGTGGAGACTCCAATCGCGCATGGCGTTAAACCGGTCCGGATAACCCGCCCCGTGACGCGAGAAGTTGGTATGGTTGACTGCGGCAAACCAGGGCGTTCGCACCCACGATTTACATTGAATTCTCATTCGATGAGCGCCGCCTTCCGGAGACAGGAACATCCACTGACAGTCAGCCCCGGAAAGACTTCCGATTAAATAATCCGCTCCGGCTTCGGAGACGGTAATTCCGCCGACTTTGGAACCGTCTGGTTTTGTAATTGACAGCGAATCGCTGATGGTTTCAAAGCATTGTTTCCAGCTCTTGACCGTTTCCGCCTTGGGATGGAAAGCGCCTTCTTTATCCCAGAAGTCAAACGGCGGCATGGAGGAAAAGACGTCAACAAAATAGGCGTCCATGGCGGGAAGATATTTGTTGTTCAGTTCCAGATTCCGTTTCAAAAACGGGTGGAACTTGTCCGGTCGCCATTGATACGACAGGACTTGCGCCCCGTAATTGACCCACGCCCGGCGCGGCGTCCCGTTTTCGTGGAACGTGATTTTATCGTAGCCGAACTCGTCCGCGTCCGGATAGAAATCGATGTAGTTGTCATGAAGCCCAAAGGGAATGCCGACGCTGGCGCAATATTCCGAAAGCGATTGCAGCTCTTGCAGCGTCCCCAATCCCGGAGGAATCAAATAGTCGTCCGTCTCCTTTCCCCAGATGTCGGGCAGGCGGACGTCGTAGCCCCAGCGCTGCCAGTCGTGCTTGATAAACATCGCGTCTGTTATGCCGTAGGCGACGCACTGTTCGAGCTTTTTCTGACATTCTTCAAAGCGTCCGCCCCAGATGTCGATGACGAACCGCCCCCGTTTGCGAATCGTTCCGCTTGCCGGCTGGGCGTGGAACGGGTCGTTCTTGCGGAAATCGACAGCCGCGGCAAACGCGCCCTTGGAACTGGGAATGAGTTCCAGCCGACACGCGCCGGAGCAGTTGAGCGTGTAACGCTTTAATTCCGGATTGACTTCCATCTTGTCTGGGGCGTCAGGGCAACACATCAAAATCGACGTGTTGTTGTCGAATTCAAACCCGACGTGACTTGCCGCCAAGCCGTGCCCGCCGTGCGTTATCTGGAACGCTTCGGTGGGGTTGTCAACGACGAAACCGTGACCAAAATAAACCCTGTTGGCGACTTTATCCGCTGATTTAAAAAAGAAGTTGCCAATTCGCGCCGGGTTATTCGGCGTGAGTTCAAAAATCAGAATCCCGTTCTTCTCATAGACGTCTATTTGAACCGTCTGGCGTTCGTCTTCGTTGAGAATCTCCACTGACCATGTCAGACGCTTGTTCTGCTCGTCCCACGTCATTTTAGGAGGTTGATAATAACACCCGTCGTTATCCAGATTCAGCGCTCCAACGGATACGTTGACGCCGTTAAAGACGACTTTGGACGCATCGTCGCCCGGTTTGGCAATTTCAATTTGAGAGTCCAGAAGCCCTTTTTCTCCCGAAACGATGGTTGCTGTGTAACCGTCGTTGAGCTGGAACGTACATGGCTTGAACTCTGGCTTTTCCTTATTCGCGGCGGGGATCTTTTTGTTAATCGTCAACCCGCTGACCGCGCAGCCGTCGCAAGTCGTGTCGTTTTTCGGACCGGGGTTCATTTCCACAATCACATTGACCCGCTTGCCTGCAAACGCGGTCAGATCAACCTGACGATCCACCCAGACGGTACTGGTTGTGTGGTATTCGTCGAGCTTCTGGCGGGTATCATTAGGTTTCACCTCCGATTCCGGCTGCGCCCAGATGCGGAACGTAACGCCGTCGGAATATTCGCCAGGACCCAGTGTGCGGACAGAGCAGGCGTAGTCGATGGTCAGCGTCTCGCCGTCTGTAACAGCGGGCAATTCCACCGGGAACGACAAATACAGGCTTCCCCCTTTGGGAATGTACGGAGGATGACAGGCGTAGCCCAGCCGAAAACCGCCTGCGCTGACGTTGTTCTGATTGCATGTAACTCTGGACGTTGGTTCGTTCCCCGACCAGTTCTGTCCCAATTCGATTATCGGCATATTGAGATAATCGTAATACGCAGTATACGATTTCCCAATCAGAGAAACGCCGCCCTGTTTGACGACTGTCGTTTTATACGGTTTCGGCGACGCCGCGAATTTCGTCTCAATAACTCGAGCGGCTTCGATTACCCGCTTTTTGCCGTTTTCCTGAAATGTAACAGTCGCCCGAATCGGGTAATGCGCCGAATACGCGCCGGACTCGACGATGAACTCAAGCGTCCGTTCCTCCATTCCATTGGCGGGAACGGTAACAACGGCAGATTGACTGAACGTTCTGAGCGCTTCACAGCCCGAAAACGTCAAAGAACATTCTATCGGCGCGTCCGAGAAGTTGGCAAGTCGATACGTCAGCGTCTGCTTGACGTTGGTTTGGGTTATCAGGTCAACAGGGTCGATTTGAATCTGTATCGACCCGACTTTTAGCGTGTGCGTCGTAAACGAGTACGGTTTGTCGGACTTCTCTGCCGCCGACGCGAACTGAATCGACGCTAAGGACATTGCCAAAGCCATCGCCACAACAACAAATCGATTGGGCATAATTTTTCCTCCTAAAATGTAATATTCCTTAATTATATTAGATAATATACACATACGAGAAACTAAAGTCAAGCGGGAGACAATCAAGAAATAAAAAACGCACTAAGGGCGATCCAAAGTGCGTTTTTAGAATAGTCAATATTCAAACGATATATGGATTATCGTTGATATTTGAATGACGTTTAGTCTTTTTCGTTAGCGCTATCGCTATCCGTTTTTTGGTTCTGATGGAAAACAGCGTGACAATCGTCGCAGGATTTATGAAGTTCCGTCATCGCTTGTTCAGCGGCGTCCTTGTCTTGGGCGGCAACAGCCTTGGCAACTGCGGCGGCAGCATCGCGACCTTGAATCGAAAACGCAGTCCACTTTGCGGTTTCAGTCGGCTGTTCGGTATCAGCAGCGTTCGCAATGCTTCCCTGCATCAGAGCGGCAACAGCCCCGCACATAGCCAAGCATTCATCCTGTTTTTTATCCATACGTTTGGGAATGGATCTCTTCATTTTCGAATCAATATTCGGAACCTGCTTCATCAAAGAAGGCAGCGAAGCGACTTTCGTCCAAGCGAGGGCTTCGGTTGAAGGTTGGGCTGTTTTGATGGCTTCAAAAGCAGCTTTAGCTTCTTCGTACGTTGTTGCAGACGCCAACGCCTGAGCGGCTTTGACCAGATTCGGAGCCTTTGCCTTATAGGCGCTGTCCTGATCATTCAAACCTAAAGCCAAAAAGAAAACCGTCAATCCAGCAGCATTTTCTGCAACGTCTTCTTTGTTATCAGTAAACTGCTGTTCAGTCGCCATATCTTCTTCCATTTCTTCCATGTACTTTTCAACCTGAGTTACCAGCGGAGCGGCAGGAGCGTAAGCAGAAACAGCATCAGCGCTCGTTGTGGTTGATTCAGCTGCCGGTTCGGCGGCGGCTGGCGCTTCAGGAGCAGCAGGGGCTTCAGGCGCTGGGGCTTCCGGAGTTGCAGGTTCTTCAGCTGCTGGAGCTTCTGGAGCAGCAGGTTGTTCTTCAACAACAACAGTTTCTTCAACTACGCTGACTTCTTCTACAGCAGCAGGAGTTGTTGATGTTCCAGTTTCAGCGTTTGGAGCTTCAGTCGGAGTTGGCGGCTGGCAGCCGATTACAAGTAACAATGACGCAGAAATAGCTAATACGGTTCTTTTCATGTGAGTCCTTCTCCATAATGTAAGGCAGGAAATGTAAAGCGACGAAACGAACAAACGTTTCATTCGACTGGATTCTTTATAATTGTTTTCAATGTTATCGACGCGCAATTTAGTTTGTAAAAAAGAAACGTATGTTTACGGTTTCATTTTTTGATAAACATAAAACACATAAGCAAAACATCGAATTATTAAAAATCTAATTATATTATAGTATATGTTGAAAATAATACAAGGGGCGGCTCTGATACATTTGGGGTATGCGTAAATTTAGATTGAAACAGAAAGAAATGGCTCAGCCTGGTTCGCGACAGTCCCCTGCCGCCGAAGCAATCTTCACCCGATTGATTAACTGTGCTAAAGTCCGCCGCCATTCTGGAACGCAAAGCGTAACTTCTCATTCCTGGCTCTCCCCACTATTTCCCCACGCAGAAACAACCGAAGATGCCTTCCAGGATGTCGTCTGTGCAGACTTCCCCGACGATTTCTCCCAGAGCGTTGAGCGTCAAGCGAAGGTTCTCCGCTATCAACTCTTCCGGAACGAAACCGGACTCTTCATCGCGGCATAAATCCAGCGCGGCTAAAAGAAACTCCTCCGCCCGCTGAACCAGTTCCCGGCACCGCTGAGACGTTGACGCCAGAATTTCCGTCTGACCGGAAGAACGACCGGCAACAAGCTGAACAATCGCCTGACGAAGTTCTTCTATTCCGTCGCCCGTTAGGGCGGAACAGAACAGTTCTCCGTCAGGGTTATCGGATACCGTAGAGGCTTTGTCTGACTTCGTTCTGACAATCAAATCGACGTCGTCGTCCGTTTGCGGCTGCTGGTCAACCGGGACGCATAAGACGAGAATATCCGCCGAGTCCTTTTGCTCGTTCGACAGTTCCTGCGCCTGAGCGGCAATAGACGATTCTTCCGCATTAACAGTCTCTCGTTCGGGAGAGTCGATTCCCGATTGGATCTGCGAGTTGCGAGTTGCGAGTTGCGAGAAGGCAGAAAGCGACCAACGGGAGGTATTTTTGTCAACCGCACGGTAGTGCGAACTGGGAGCGGCGCCTCGCCGCCCTGCGGTATCGACGATTTCCAGCGGGACGCCGTCCCA
>JAZQDP010000483.1:0-12671 GCA_045546875.1 Thermoguttaceae bacterium
AAAGAAAGGAGCGTAACGACAAAGGAAAGGAGTGGATTGATAATAAAAGAAAGGAGTTTAATAAGTGGATAAATAATTATAGAAAGTAGAGAAGTGAAATAATGAATGATATCGACAATCTGGTTACGATATTGAATGAAATGTTTTAGGGTAAATGGTAACAACGGAATGAATGAAAGAATAAAAGGAAAGATAATAATAGGAAAGAACATTAGCAAGTTATTAAAGATTCCTGCTTGAAGTGATGGTTCAAATTCTTTCTTAATTCTATTTTCTAGCCAGCATTTATCCAAATGACTGATTTCGCCATCGTTGTTTTCTTTATCATCAACTCTTGGATTTTTGTTGCCTGGATTTTGTTGTGTGTTAATCTCAAGACCGTTTAATACTATCTTTAACCAATCAATTTCGGGAATTTGATGAGATCGAAAGTTTGTAATGACTTCATCTGTCATTCCTGCATATTTCCAATAAGCCTGAACTCTCAAACAATCTGCCAAAGTTTGGAATCGATGGTATAGATAATGAGGTTTTTTACGTATATACAATATACCAATGACCAATATAGCGATAATGTCAATGTACAGCAATGTTAAATAAAAAATAAAAAGACATGGTAGTTGCTGTTCATTATCATTTATATTGGTAGAAGAAATGGTTATATAAGTTTTGGCATTAACATTAGCTGATGGGTTGTTGCGAATGAAGAACTTTAACGGCTCCATCAAAGGCATAAACCATTTATAGTTAGTGTTATTGTTGTAGATATATCGTTGTGTAATTTGAATTGCATTGGTATGCACGCTAGTAATACATATATCGTTCAAATAGATGAGAACGGCGTTAAATATTAAAACTAAAAATAAAAGAGTACAAAAAATGTTGATGCTAACGCTTGTCCAATTTTTGTATTTATCGGCGCAGTGATTAATTACATGATAGTATTTGATGAGCGGTTGAATTTCTTCAGGTGTTTCTGGAGATGTATCATTGGCGAATTTAGTATCGTTTGTTTTTGATTTATAGGATAGACTATCAATATTCAGATCGTCTGAATTGTTATAGTTTTCAGTATTTTTATTCTTGATTTTGTTATCATAGTAAGATTTAATAATACTGTTAATTTTTTTAAGAATTCTGATGTTGTTATAGATCTCATCCTGTTTGGAAGGGTCAAAGCTATTGGTTTTGTGAGTATCGATATTATCATTATCAAAAATACGTATGTGAGTTGGTGGTACTTCTGCTTTCTCTTCTGTTATAGAGTTACGACTTGGGAAATAGTAAGACAGCTCATCGTCTATAAATAACACAGGACCTACAGCAGGGTAAGTAACCTTTTCTGCTTGTCCTTGTTGACTATTACTACCTGGGTAACCCTCAATCTTATATTGAATTATCCATTTGATATCTTTGTCGTCACGGAGAATTTCTTCTATTGTTCCACTCCCTAAAATAATCATCAGATGTGAATGTTGAGCGATGTATTCAGTGATGAATTCATTTGTAGGTAGATTCTTATTGTTGTTTGGATTACAATTCGGAACGCTTATACAACAACTGGAGTTATCCTCAACTATATTTTCTGAAATAAACTCTTTAGAAGTTGGGTTTGTTAGAATATGCAGCGCAGTGTTATTATCACCAATCAGCTTGTTAATATTGCTAATAATATTGCGTAGTTTTCCGCTGAATTGGTCTTTATTCTCTTCAGTGATTGGAAATTTTTCAGAAATTAAAACTGAAATTACATACGGGAATCCTTTAAAGTTAAAGTCTTCAGATGATGGAGCGTCGATATTTGAATTGTTGTTGTAATTTACGTCAGTCGTCATGGTTGTATTGAGGGTGGGAAATAGGGGAATATTGAGAAATGGATAAGATATTAAAAACCATAAAGCATATCCATTTATATATCATATTATAATTAACAATTTTTTAATTTGCAATCCCCGGAAAAGTTTTTTGCATTTTCCCGGTAACAATTTCCCGGCAAAATAGCAATGCTGTCAAACCCATTGAATTTGTTTTGAAATAGACTATAATATAACCAATTAATAAAGAAAGGAATATATGTTAAAAGAAAAATCAAATTGCAGACGAATCGCTGTAATCGGAGCTGGTATTTCTGGCTTGGCGGCGGCGTACCGTATACATGAACTTAGTCCAGAAACGTCCGTGAGCGTTTTTGATCCCCGACCGCGAGCGGGAGGCGTGCTGAACACGGTTATTAAAGACGGGTTGGAAATTGAAGAAGGCGCGGATAATTTCATTACGACCGTTCCATGGGGGCTGAATCTATGTAAACGCGTCGGTATTGACGATCAGTTGGTAACAACAAGTTCACAATATCGCCAAACGTTTGTCGTGTTTCGGAACCGGCTTCATAAGTTGCCAGAAGGTTTTTTGATGATGGCTCCAACCAAGATGTGGCCCTTGGCAACAACGCGACTGTTAAGCCCTTGGGGTAAGCTGCGTGCTGGTCTGGAACTGTTTATTCCGCGCAAAAAAGACGACGCTGACGAAAGCATGGCGGAATTTGGTCGCCGGCGGCTGGGAAAAGAGGTTTTCGAACGGCTTATAGAACCTCTTGTTTCTGGGGTCTATGGCGCTGATTTGGAACAGCTTAGCGTGTTGGCAACGATGGAACGGTTTCGAGAAATGGAAAAAGAACATCGAAGCCTGATTCTTGCCATGCGGGCGGAAATGGCTAAACGCCGCAAAGCGGAAAAAGACGCTAAAATCGCGCAGAAAGCCGGTTTGGAAAGCGGTCCTCGATACAGCATGTTTGTTACCCTCAAAGGGGGATTCTCGCTGCTGATTAATAAAATCGTTAGCCTTTTACCGTCTGGAACGTTCAACTTGAACTGTCGCGTTACGAGTATAAGTCAGGAACCCGTTTCCGGCGCCCGTTCTGCATGGCGCGTTACCTGGCAAGACGGTCAGGATAAACCGGAATCCGAACGTCAAACATGGACGGAGCTTTTTGACGGCGTGATTATCACCGCTCCGTCATACAATGCAAAAGAGTTGTTGAATCCTCTGGATTCCCGGCTTGGCGAATTGCTTGGAACTATTGGTCATACCGGCACGGCAATTGCATCAATGGCTTTTAAGAACGAGCAGATTCATCACCCCATGGACGGTATGGGCGCAGTCGTTCCCAAAATTGAGCATACTCCGATTTTAGCCATGAGTTTTTCTACTCACAAATATCCTCATCGATCGCCAGAGGGAACGCAGTTGATTCGCGTTTTTGCCGGCGGGGCGAGAGACGCCTCGTTAGCGGTTATGCCTGACGAACAGCTGACGCCGCTGTTAGTAGAAAAGATGCGACCTCTGCTGAAAATCGAAGGGAATCCGTATACAGTTCATACGGCTCACTGGCCTAATACGATGCCTCAATATTACGTTGGACATTTAGACCGCGTTGCGGAAATTGAGCAACGCGTTTCGACGTTCTCCGGCTTGGCGCTGGCTGGCAATTCCTATCACGGCGTTGGCGTCCCTGCCTGCATTCATTCCGGCGAACAGGCGGCAGAAGCCATTCTTCGTCGGGATGATGCAGTAGTTTAATTAGCGATTAGCGATTAGCAATGACGCAAGCGCTGCTCGCACTATGCACTAATAAAGGGAAACTCAAGTCGTTTCAGTATATTTGTCAGTTATTCGTTTTTTGCCATCGCTTTTTAGGTTCATTTGAAGGCATATTGGGTCGGACAATATTGATTTTAATGTCGTTAGAGTTGATTCTCGTCTCTAATGCGGCGCGGAGTTGATCGCATACGTTGAACCGTCTGCCGCTGGGAGAAAAAACAACGCATTGATCGTCTGACGTATAGAAACGCATAATAAGCGGTTTTTCGCCTGGATAGCCGCTGAGAATGTCGCTTATGTCGTTGACGACTGTTGGGCCGTGAACTTTTTCTGACAGCCGCAATTCAAGGCTCCGAACGTATCGGTCGTCAAGTTCTTCCAGCTTGAAAATGTCGTTGATGGTAAAGTTGGCATTGTCAGACCCGCCGCGTTTGTCAATTCGTCCAACGCAGGCGACAATGGCGTCTGAGGCAACAACGTCCGTTAAACCGGCATAAGTTTCAGGCCAAACGTTGCAACGAATCGCCGCGTCAAAATCTTCCAGGTCAAAGGAGGCAAACATATACGGTCGCCCCGGCTTAGGTTCTTTGACGGAGCTGATTTTTAACGATGAAATCATGCCGCATAAAATAGCCGAACTTCGATCAGGCAACGCTAACGCCTCGGGAACGGTATGGGTTCTCATAAAAGAAATCTGAGATCGGAATGCGTCCATTGGATGGGCAGACATATAAAAACCGAGCGTTTCTTTTTCGTAGGCGCATTTCTCTTTAATGTCCCATTCGTCAACTTTAGGCAGAGGCTGAACGATTTTTTCTCCCGATTGGTCAAGGTCCATATCTCCAAACATTGTCATTTGTCCGGAGGCTTTGTCTTTCGCAGCGCGAACGCCAGCGTTAACTGCGTTATCCAGAGCCGCCATCAGCGCCGCCCGAGGCGCGTTAAAGCAGTCAAACGCCCCAGCTTTGATGAGCGATTCAATTGCTGCTTTTGAAACTTTTTTGGGATCGACGCGTTCACAGAAATCGTACAGATCGACAAACGGTCCGTTAGTTTCCACCTCACGGCGAATTTCCGCCCCAGCTTCTTCATTGCAGTTTTTAATCGCGCAAGCGCAGAAGTGAATTTTGCCGTTTTCAATTCGGTACGTAGGCCCCATCGTATTGATGCACGGCGGAACGACTTCGACGCCCATTCGTTTGCAATCTTCAATGTGTTCGACGGTTGGATCTTTCTTGTTAAATTGACGGTTGAGCAGGTCGCCGGTCAGCAAAGCCGCCATAAATTCTACCGGATAGTGACATTTCAGATACGCCGTAATATACGCAATCATGGCGTATGCGGTCGTATGAGATTTATTAAACCCGTACCCGGCAAACTTGATAATCAGCCCCCAAACATGCTCGGCATTCTCTTTTGTCATGCCGTTTTTCTGCGCCCCTTCGACAAAGGCTTCATGATTGGCGTCAATAATTGCCTGCTTCTTTTTGCTGATTGCTTTAATAACTTTGTACGCTTTTCCAAGGGGAATTTCCCCCAGCTTGTAAAGAATCTGCATGACCTGTTCCTGATAAACCATAACGCCGTTGGTTTCTTCGAGAACTTCTTTCATGACCGGATGAAGGTACTCCGCCGCTTGCCGACCGTGTTTGACTTCGATGTACGTGTCAACCATGCCGCCTTCCAACGGTCCGGGTCGATACAGAGCCAAAATAGCGATGATGTCACGGATGTTGTCAGGCTTCATACGCTTGAGCAGATCGCGCATACCGCCGGATTCCAGCTGAAAAACGCCCTTTGACTCTCCGCGACACAACAAATCGTATGACGGTTTGTCGTCCAAAGGTAGATTGTAAACGTCAATGTCTTTCCCGGTTGTCTGTTTGATAAGTCGAACGGAGTCTGTCAGAATCGAGAGGTTTCTCAAGCCGAGGAAGTCCATTTTCAGCAAGCCGGCTTTTTCAACGTCGCAACCTTCCCATTGAGTTACGTAATCTTCTTTTCCGCTAACCGTCATTAACGGAATGAACTTGTCAATCGCGTCGCCGCCAATAACGACGGCGCAAGCGTGCGTACCGCATTGACGAGTTAACCCTTCTGTTCTCATGGCAAGATCAATCAGGTCGTGCAGAGTAGGGTTGTTGTCGTAAATGGATTTGAAATCAGCGCTTTCATTAAGCGTCTTTTTGATCGTCGTATGCGGAGCGTCAGGAATCTTTGAAGTGCACATTGACACTTCGGAAAGAGAAATCCCCAGGGCGCGACCGACGTCTTTAATGGCGTTTTTCGCCGCCATGGTGCCGTATGTTCCAATTTGAGCGACGTGATCTTCTCCGTACCGATTTTTGACGTATTGAATGACTTCAGCTCGACGAGCTTGCTCGAAGTCAATATCGATATCAGGAGCCTCTGTTCGGTTTTCGTCGAGAAAACGTTCAAAGAGCAGATTATACTCCAGGGGACAGACCCGGCTGATTCCCAGGGCGTAACTTGTCAGCGCTCCAACGCCGGAACCTCTGGCGGTGCACTCGATACCCTGTTGGCGAGCAAAATGAACGTAGTCCCAAACGATTAAAAAGTAGTTCGGAAAACCTAACTTGTTAATAACGGCATGTTCACGAGTCAGTCGGTCGATGACCTCCTGAGACAGCTTCCCGTCTTTGTATCGCTTGGGATTATTGGCATAGTTCTTTTTAAGCCCTTCAATACACAAGTCCCAAAGATAATCTTTAGAGGATTTCCCATCCGGCGGAGTAAAGACCGGGAAGTACCTTTGACCGAGCTTCCAGTCTACGTTGCAACGTTGAGCAATTTCGTCAGATCGGGCGACGGCGTCTTCGAATCCCGGAAATTTTTCGTACATTTGTTCTGGAGACCGAAGGAAGAACTGATCTGTTTCCATTCGCATTCGGTTTGTATCAGAACGTAAGGATTTTGTATTGACGCACAAAAGGATGTCCTGAACCGGGGCGTCTTCCTGCATAATATAATGGACGTCTGACGTGGCAACGAGCGGAATGTCCATTCGTTTGGACATTTCAACCATGTGTTTCATCGCCATCGCCTGTTCCGGGATGTCGTTATTTTGGATTTCGAAATAATACCGATCTTTGAAAACGTCTCGATACCAGCTTGCAACTTCTTCCGCTTGCTCGATTGCCGGACCCGTGGGGGAGATAAGCAGCTGATTGATTTCACCGCCAAGGCAGCCTGAAAGGACGATAATCCCTTCGTTGTACTTTTTAAGTAACTCTTTATCAATTCGAGGTTTATAATAATAGCCCTCCAAAAAAGCCAACGACGCCAGTTTAATCAAATTGTTGAACCCTGTCATGTTCATTGCCAGCATGGTCAGGTGGAAGTTTGAACCTTTCATACCGCCGGAATGGATTCGCCTGTCGCCGGGGGCAACATACGCTTCGTACCCCAAAATGGGATGGATATCCATGCTTTTAGCCAGCTCGTAGAACTTCAGAGCGCCGTAGAGGTTCCCGTGATCTGTTAACGCCAATGACGTCATTCCCAGTTCTTTGGCTCGTTTGAGAAGCCCGTCAAGGGTTCCTGCGCCGTCTAAAAGAGAGTATTCGCTATGGCAATGAAGGTGTGTAAAAGGTCCAGTCATGGGTATAAGCAGGGTTAATGACTTCTAAAGGGAGGTTTGATGACAGCAAAAGCGCGTTGTCTTTTGTTATCGCTTTTCAGATACGTAAATATACTTTTTCTACTTGAAATTTCCCGAAAATGATCTATTAGCTCCTAGCCACTAGCCGCTAGCTTGGTTATTCCTGTTTCTTGCGATAATACACGAATCAGGTTTATCAAGCTAATAGCTAGAAGCTGGCAGCTAGAGACTTAACTTTGGAAAAGCAAGTCGTTTCAGTATATTATTACTCCGAATTGTACCTTTTTTCAAATTTTTTACAAGAGTTTCGCGTTTGAAAAACGAATAATGAAGGAGGAATCAGACATCGTTTGAATAGACTGCAATTTAACAGAAGTAATTGGTGGAAGTGTAAAAACGTTCTAATTAACCTTTGTGTAAGCCAATAGCTGTCAATATTTTCGGCAGACGCTTAAGATTTCGTAATATTTTCAGGTTTTTAGAAAAATTTTGGTTCTTTTTTCGCGATAATCTGGAGTATTTTTCTTGACTTGTGCGTCTATTTAGATAAGGGCAATCATCTATATATAAAATATTTTTAAACGAAATGTTATATATAACTCATTTACTGTTAATAAGTTACCTCATGCAGCAAACAAGAATTATTTAAAATTTTTTAAAAATTTCCCCGCGAATCTGAAAACGTAAGCTAAAGTAGGTAATACAGGCAACATAGATAAAATTTTATGGTTGCTGGACTTGGCATTCATAGTTGATTGAATGTAAGGGGAAAGTGATAAAAAGGTTTGTTCGGATTCAGGTTGGCGTGGTCTGAACGAATGACATACATAAATTTTTGCGTTTAATGAGGCAAGTTCGTGCATAAAAATATCGAATTATCTGAATCTGTCGATCGCTCGATTTTTTCGTTTGAGGACTCGGATTATCGCGCGGTTAATGCTCCATTGCGACAGGACTCGCATTCCAGCGATGGGGATAATGCGTATCCGGAAGATGAGACGTTGCCCTATTCATCGCTAAATTCCGATATGGATTTATACGATTTGGATGAGACGAATTCAGAGGATTTTATAGAGAATTCGCATTCCGGTTCTCAGCGGCACGAAAATGACGCTGATTATCTTACGGACGATCAGATAGACGACCCGATTCGTATTTATTTATCTCAAATGGGCGAATTGCCGATGTTTTCTCGCGAAGAGGAAATTAAAATAGCGCGTCTGCTTGAACGTCGTCGCAGTCGTTATTTTTGTTATTTAATGTCAAATGACTATCTTCTTCATCAGGCTTTGGATATTTTGGAAAAGGTGTATGCCGGCGAACTGCGTCTGGACAGAACGTTAGAGGTGTCTGTAACCAACGCGGCAACGAAAAATCGGTACGTCAAAATTCTTGAACCGAATTTGATTACGCTTCGCAACCTGGTAAGCCGGTCGACAGAGGCATTCAAAATAGCGTTTAAGAAATCCTTGTCTTCCAAGCGTCGGCATAACGCGTGGAAGACTATGGTTTCCGTTCGGTTCAAGGCGGCTCGCCTGATAGAAGAAACGGGGTTGCGGCTGGAACGATTGGAGGAAGCGGTTCGACAATTCAAAGAAATTGCCGACAAAATGGAATATCTTCATACGCAAATCAATCTTTGCAAAGACGATCCCAAAAAAGAAACGTTCAAAAAGAGCCTCAAAGAAGAACTTCAGTATTTTATTGAGCAGACTCATGAAAGCCCCTTGACGATGGCAAGGCGTATAAAAAAGATTAAAAAATACGAAGATCTTTACGATCAGGCAAAACGGCGTCTTTCCTCCGGTAATTTGCGATTGGTGGTTGCGATTGCCAAAAAGTTTCGGAACTGCGGGGTCAGTTTTCTGGACTTGATCCAGGAAGGGAACACCGGTCTAATGCGTGCAGTAGAAAAATTTGAATCCAATCGCGGATATAAATTTTCAACGTATGCGACATGGTGGATTCGTCAGGCAGTCATGCGCGCCACGACCGATTTTGGGCGTCCCATTCGAATTCCCATTCACATGGTTGAAGTGATTCGACGGGTCAGGGCGGCGCGGCACGAGTTGCAGCGGGAAAATTATGTTGATCCAACGGTTGAAGAAACAGCCCAACGGGCGGGAATTGATCCAAAATTGACGTACAATATTATCCAGATGTGCCGTCCTCCGATCTCGCTTGATCAACCGGTGGCAGGCAAAGAAGATTCGTATTTTGGAGAATATCTCTCTGATCAGCATGAAGACGACCCGCTTAATGACATCAACGTTTTAGCGTTGCGAGAACGGATCAACATTGCCTTGAAAGATTTAACCTACCGAGAACGAGAAATAATCCGGTTGCGGTATGGATTGCTTGACGGGTACGCGTACACGCTTGAAGAAGTAGGGCAGATATTTGCCGTTACCAGAGAACGCGTCAGACAGATTGAAGCGAAAGCCGTTCGGAAACTTCAGCGTCCGGAACGGTGCCGGTTGTTATCCCCATTTGTTCAAAGGGGGGACGAAGATCCGATGGATATTCTGAAAAAACGCAAAAACAGAAAGCGAAAGCCCAAAAAGATAGCTCCTGAAAATACTATGACAGAAAAATAATATAAATAACGCCAGACGCGAAATTCGTTCTGGCGTTTATTTTGGACTTTTCCGGGAAAGCTGTGTCTGGAGTTTGTCGCTAGTCAGTTCGTCTGTATCGTCCCATTCAAAGCGTCGAACGTCAGTTAAAGCGCCAACGGCGTTATCGTCCAGTTTTGCCATTATATCGTCTATTGCAAAATTCGTTGTTTTAATCAGGATAATTCTTAGGACTTTATGTTCATATAAGTATTATGCATCAATTTAAAAAATAAACAATTACCAAAGATAATTGAATGCTTGTTTACTCAAGTTTTACATGTTTAAGCGAAGGAATCGTTTGCTTTATATAGTCTTCCGTTACAAGAGTATTTGGGTCTTTGTCAGACATATAATATGGAATAACCAAATAATTTAAATGTTTTAACCCTTTAAGGGAATCAATATTTTTACGATCCAAAGATTTAGCCGAAAAAGACAATTCTTCCAAATTGGGAAGTTTTTTAGACAAAAGCTCTAAATCTTCTTTTTCAACATATCCCTGAATTAAAAGATACTTAAGATTAGGAATCGTTGCAAGTTTATCCACAATAGCCGAAAAAGTTCTACTGTCTGTTCGAAGAATGGCAATTTCTATGGACTTTGATTTATCTTCACAAGCAATCGCTTCCAAAATTTTATTAACTAAATCGCAATACGGAATACCAATCAGATAACTTGTTCTATTCTTATCATATTGATTTGATATGACGCTTATGCCTTCCAATCGACATTGAGACAAAATGCTATCAAAATATGGATAATCAGGTTCTGGACTTGTATATTTGAACCATTGGAATATGTTAAAGCTTATAGAAGCGATCAACAATATCGTTAAAACTAAACAGCTGAACTTTGAAAATATTTTATGACTTTTCATTTTATCGGCTCTCTAACAAAATCTGTGGGTAAAAATCCACAAAAAACAAAATAAAGGTGGACATTTTCTCAAATTGTTATATAATACTTTTTTTTGACAACAATAACAACAATAGGAGTCAATGTCCAATGATTAGTATATTCAATTCCAATCGACAGAATAAAAGAATGTTGTTATATAGATTTTCTTTCTTGAAAACTCAAAACATTCAAAATAATCGCATACAAGTTGCGCTAATTCATCGTCAGAACGTCGTTGATACGCTATCGAAGCAATTCTAAATATTTTTATGGATTGCCCGCAATTCATTTTATCGCTATATTCGCACAAAATTTTATTCTTTTCCAATAATTGTTGAATTTCTTTCCCATCTTTTTTAACAAAAGCTAAATACAATTTAAGAAAGAATACTTCATATTGTTCTTCAATGGTTTTAGCAATAACATTAAGTTTATTAATTTCTTTGTCTGCTTGCTCAAAATTTTTTGTTATAATATAGAGATTTGTCAAGTAGGCGTCTTTATAAAAGTTACGCGGTTGATTTTTTAGATCCATTAAAATATGCATATATTTCAAAGCGCATGAATAGTTACGTTCGACATCTCTGTAATAGCAAACTTTCATAAACAGGATGCCTCCACGTATAGCGGGTTCATCTTTACATTTTTCCGCTTTATCTAAACAGGATAACACTTGATCCGGACGAGATGAGAAATGTAACGCAGCGCGCGCAAGCCAGAAACGTCCTATCGTAGGAAATTCTTCTATTAATAAATCAATCATTTCTTCTGAACGATTAGGCTCTCCTAAGATGCTACACAATTCTGCAAATAAAAATCCAACATTGCGCTTATCTTCATATTGATCTTGCCCGAATGGAGCAGCTAATGGTACAGAATTAGACAAAAATTGTTGTGCATTTTTGTATTGACCATTTGCCATCAATACAATAGTTTTACATGTCATGTAACGTAAATTTTTTTGTCGAATATCGTTATCATCTATAGATTGCAACAATTCCAAAGCGTCTTTAAATTTGTGTTGTTGCACTAAAACAACCGCTTTTTCTGATAGAATAGCTGCTTGTTCGTTTTTCTCTTTGAATTTTCGAGCCAGGTTATCGTAAATACCGAGCGCTTCGTCGGTTTTTCCCATTGCAGATATGCAACGCGTTCGACGAATCTGGTACGACAAGTTATTAGGATATCTCTCGATAAGCGAATTAACGAGTTTTAACGCTTTAGAATAGTCGCGATATTCGAAACTTTCCAAACATTCATTCCAAATGTCAGGTATTATATCAAACTCAGGAACAGGCGGCGGACTATCTAAATTACCGGGCGCATCTTCAGCATTTACATTGCCTGTATTAAACGAAACTTGCAGTACGATAATAATTAATAGCGCGATTGCTTTTTGAAACTTATTCATTTTTAATTCCTTTAATTCATATTTTCATAAATATAGCGGTTATGTTACTATCTTATGGAAATGGAAAATTTTCTGATGGATCTGGATATATAATTTGATATGGGTTAAGGGGTAAAAAGGGTGTTTGAAGTGGAGACGGGACGGTATCGGGAATGAACCATAACTTGTTATACGTGATATCAAATCCCAATCCTATAACCATAGGATAATTAAATTCAACGCCTGAGGGAGCACTAAAGTGAATAGAAGGTCTATAGTAAGAATAGAATTCACCCATTGCATATTTAGTTTCGAATAACAATACCAAAGCTGGACTGTGATTTCTAATATCGACGATTAAATTCAGATTATCATTTATCGGAAAACTCCTACATTTATCTATAGGATTTTGTTTCTTAACCGGTTGTGATATTATTTCTAAATATCTCCTATCCGAAACAGGTTGTTGTAGAATTTTGTTAAAATAATCATATTGATAATAACGACTACGTACTATATCATCTCGTGATATCGACGAATCTTGAGG